>NZ_BAAGYM010000020.1:0-189721 GCF_054779315.1 Niabella aquatica | reverse complement strand
CTAAATTAAAAGCGAATCCGAATTGTAAAGTAGTAGTAGTAGGATATTGTGCAGCTACCAAACGCCAGCAGCAATTAAGCTGGGATCATGTAAATAAAGTGATCTCTCACCTGGTAGAAAAAGAAGGTGTAAGCAGCGACAGGTTTATCTTTAGTTCCGGCCAGGAAGGTGGTGATTGTGATGCGGTAGACATTCGTGCTGCTGCTCCCGGAGAAGATGGTCCGAACACTGTAGCTCCTCCGCACCCCAATCTTCGCAAAAACTAATAACTTTTTGCAATAACAAAATAAAGCCTTCTCCGTTTGGGGAAGGCTTTTTTACTTTTTGATAGTTAAGTATATTATGCTTGTTCAAGAGCCTGGAGTGCTGATGTTTTTTATAAGAAATTCTGCCGGGAATGGCTGTTACGATGATGATAAGAATTTGTATATCTCGTGTTATCGCTTTTTCTTCGGTGTAATGGGAAAACTTCTGGGTTTCAGCCAATAAGTAGCGTTTCTCAGCATACATTTGTCAGAGGTATGCCACTTGTAAATAGAACCTTTGTCCCCGCTGGTATTGGTGGTAGCCATTTATACCAATATAATAGGTTATTGCGAATATTGAAACGGTATTAAATGGCTCCTTGCTCTATATGCAGGTATCGAAATGGAAAGAGCCGTTTGTTTTAAGTGCATAAGGTGGTGATCAATTTTTGAGAGGACGAACTGATTCATGGATGAAATCAAAAATTAAACTGCCGCCTTCACTACAGGAAGAATATCCCTGCTAAATATATAGTCCATCTGCTCGCAGAGACGGGTGTTTGGGTTAACTAAACAGAAAGGGTAAATAAAGCATTTATGTTTTCTCCCGGCTTATTTTAGGGCGTATCTGCCAGCCGGATCTGAAATTAAATAAGTGATATATATTTATTATAATTATTAGTCTTAAGGTGCATGTTATTAATAGGCAAACATGTAAAGCATTTTATTTATCCATTTCCTCTTTTATTTCTTCACTTATTTTAACGAGCACTTTATCTATCCTGTGACCATCCATATCTATAATTTCAAAGTCAAAACCATTCCATTCTAATTTGTCAGAGGCGCTTGGAATGCGTTTCAGCTTATGCAAAATAAACCCTGCAATTGTATCAAATTCCTGCTCACCTTCATTCATCCAATCAGTTTTATCAAAGTAAGAAAGAAAATCATAGAAAGGCAACTGTCCATCTACAAGGAATGTACCATCATCCCTCCTGATCACTTCGTACTCATCATCATCCTGCTGAGGCATATCTCCGATAATTGCCTCCAGGATATCTTTTAAAGTGATCATGCCTAATACACTACCATATTCATCTACTATAAAGCAGGAATGCAGCTGCGATTCCTTGAACTTTTCCATTACTTTAAAGGCCGTATTATTATCTGGCACAAAAAGCGCCGGGCGCATAAGGTCCTTAAAAAGGATATTGTCTTTGTTTGTATAAAGATCTTTAAGAGAAATTACCCCTTTTATATTGTCAATTTCACCATCGCAGATGGGATAAATGGAATGAGGTTCTTTCAATATTTTTTCTTTCATGGTTTCTTCAGTGTCTGTTGTATTAAACCAGACAATATCGCTGCGGTGCGTCATCAGCGAAGTAATATTTCTATCGCTCAAATGAAATACGCGCTCTATAATTTCCTGCTCTGTTTCTTCCAGCGTTCCCTGCTCGGTGCCCTCGTTGATAATGGCTTTTATTTCCTCCTCTGTAACCTGGGAGCCTTCCGACCTTATATTAAATATTTTGGTAATCAACCTGGTAGATTGGGTAAGCAGCCAGATAAACGGAAAGGTTACCCCGCTTACTATGCGCATGGGTCCTGCTACAATTTTAGCGATCCGCTCAGGAGAGGAAAGCCCGATTCGTTTGGGGATCAGCTCTCCAAAAACCAAAGAAAAATAAGTAATCAATATAACCACGGCGGCGGTTGCAATACCATTACTGTAAGGGGCCAGCGCAGGGAACTGTTGTATAAAAACAGCCATTTCGCTCGTAATCTTGTCGCCTGAATAGATACCCGTTAAGATGCCGATCAGCGTGATACCGATTTGCACAGTAGACAGAAAATGGTCTGGATGGTTGGCCAGCTTTAAAGCTTCTTTTGCTTTTTTATCGCCTTTGTTTGCCTGAGCCTCCAACCTGGCTTTCCGGGCTGATACAAGGGCTATTTCTGCCATCGAAAAAACCCCGTTAAGTAAAATAAGCAGGGCTATAATTAAAAGTTCCATTAATTTATTATTGATTGCTTATCGAAGATAGGAAATCCGAATTTGTTGTTGAATAAGCTTCCGGTTAAAGAGCCAATAGAAATGCCCAGCAATGTGCCGGAAAGCACATCAAAAGGATAATGCACGCCTATGTATACCTGGGCTATACCAATGATGCCTGCCCAAACAAATAATATCCAGGCATATTTAAAAAAGCTTCGGAATGTAATATAAAAAAAAGCCGCTATGCCAAAATGATTGATGGCATGGTTGGAAACAAAACTGAAACCACCACTGCACCTTCCTATTACCATTCGTACATGCCCGGCCATTTCTGGGTCGGAACAGGGACGCAGTCTTTCAAAACCTTCTTTGAAAATACGGGCACCCACAATATCTGTACAGGCTACTGTAGCCAGTACCAGGGCAAACCACCACCAACCGTTTTTTTTAAAATTAATTATAGCAAACGATGCTATGAAAAGATACAATGGCCCCCACACAAAGGCATTACGCATAAATGGCATCAGGACATCTAAAGACGGATGGGCCATTTTAATATTGATCAATTCAAAAAGCCATCGGTCAGCATGCACAAACCAATCCGGTAAGGGAATATAACCAGGTATATCCATATACCTGCAAAAATAGCAATACTCTTTCAATATGGGATTAAGTCAGGCAAATATAAAAGGCATCAGAATAATTGCAGGTTCTGATTTTACATCTTCCTATCTTAGCATTCATGAACCGTAAAAAATTTATTGCATCTACAGCGGCCTTAGCTGCCGGCCCGTTTTTACAGCTCGATGCAAAAGCGGTAGGCGATATGAAAGCGATCATTCCTCCTTATTTAAAAAAGGGAGACATGATCGGGATAACGTCTCCGGCAGGTTATATGACACGGGAGGCCATTATTCCTGCAGCTACCTTGCTGCAGCAATGGGGATTTAAAATACGGGTAGGCTATACCATTGGTAAACGCAATTATACCTTTGGAGGTACCGATGCAGAGCGGTTACAGGACCTTCAGCTGATGTTAGATGATCCGCAGCTGAAAGGCATTATGTGCGCCAGGGGTGGGTATGGTTCCGTGAGGATCGTGGATCAGCTGAATTGGGATCAATTTAAACAGCATCCTAAATGGGTAATAGGTTTTAGCGATATAACGGTTTTACACTCACATATCCACAAAAACTCAGGTGTGGCTACCATTCATTCTAAAATGTGCAATAGTTTTCCTGATGTCTGGGATAGTGCAGATCCGCTACAAAAGCAAACTATTGAATCAATATATAAAGCGCTGACGGGAGAGAGAATGGAATATAAAGCCCCGGCATCTGACTATAACCGTACCGGTAAAGCAAGAGGAGTACTGGTAGGAGGTAATTTAAAGACGCTGGAAAGTCTTGCAGGCTCTACGTCTGACATTACCACAAATGGGAAATTGCTTTTTGTGGAAGATACGGGAGAGTATCTTTACAGCATAGACCGGATGTTCTGGAATTTAAAGAGAAGCAATAAGCTTTCGGGACTGGCAGGGCTTATAGTAGGCGGAATTAAAGTAAAGCAGGACGACCCGGGTGAATATTTTGGCCAAACAGTTTATGATATCATTTCGCAAAAAATAAAAGAATATAATTACCCTGTGTGCTTTGATTTTCCGGTAGGGCACCAAATAGATAATTTTGCTTTAAAATGTGGGGTTACTCATGAGCTATCGGTTGCGCCGTCTGAAACAGCATTAACAGAGGTCTATTAAACTATTACCTATTATATGATTATAATTCCACCTTATTTAAAGCCCGGCCATACTGTAGGTATTGTATGCCCTGCTGGTTATATGGCACTTGAAAAAGCAGCCGAATGTATCCGTGTTTTAAAGGAAGACTGGGGTTACCAGGTAAAAGTGGGCAACACTTTAGGCAGTGCATCTGAAACCTATTTTTCTGGTACTGATTCAGAAAGGATAAACGACTTTCAGGCCATGCTTGATGATGATGATGTACAGGCCGTGCTTTGTGGAAGAGGAGGTTATGGTATGAGCCGGATAATAGATAAGATCAATTTCAAAAAATTTAAAAAGAATCCCAAATGGGTCATTGGCTTTAGTGATATAACCATATTTCATACACACCTGTATACTAATTTTTATATTTCGTCGCTGCATGCACCTATGGCAGCAGCTTTTAATGATGAGGAATACAGAAATAAGTATGTGCATTCACTAAAAGATGCGCTTGAAGGGAAACCGGCACGGTATTATTGTAATAGTCACTATTTAAACAGAAATGGTGGAGCCGTTGGCGAATTGGTGGGGGGCAACCTGGCCTTGTTGGTGCATGGTATTGGCACTTGCTCTGAAGTTGAAACCAAAGGCCGTATTCTTTTTATTGAAGATGTTGGTGAGCAAAAATATGCTATAGATCGTATGATGTACCAGTTGAAGCGTAGCGGCAAACTGGATGATCTGGCAGGGCTTATTGTAGGCTGTTTTGAAGACACCGGAGATACCGACCGGCCGTTTGGGGCTACAGTGCAGCAAATTATATATGATGTGGTGAAGGAATTTGATTTTCCTGTATGTTTTGATTTCCCTGTAAGTCATAATAAGGAAAACTATGCCCTGAAAATTGGGGTAAGCTATGAGCTGAAGGCAGACACACAAGAAGTAACACTGGAAGAAGTAACAACGGGAACAAATCTGATATAGCGTATAATACGTATACAATAAAAAAGTCCCCTACATTAAAGATGTTGGGGACTTCATCAAAAACCATTAACCATTAAACCTTATCCTATGAAAATTCACTCCGAAGATACAACATAACTTGTGCTTTTACAAACAATTGTTAATAAAGTTTTTAAAATTTCACATTTTTTTACCATTTATACTTTTATGTTGTCAAATAGCGCCATTGTTTACTATGGAAAGTAAAAAACTTTATGTTTTAAGGGGATCTTGTGGAGGCTGAGAAAATGTTTTCAGGAAAGAGGTCCGCATATAAAAAAACCGCCTGAAATAACAGGCGGTTGTAAGCAAAGTAAAAAAAATTAGAAGGTGTACCTTGCTGATACACCAACATTAGGGTAAAAATTGTTATAGTAGCTGTAACCCTCTACGATATGAAAGGTAGGGCGAATATCGGCGGAAACGGCAAGAGGAATTTTTTCAAATTTATAGTCTGCCCCACCTGTTGGGAACAGCCCTAAATTAAACCCTTTATAATCACTATACTTGGAGAAAGTATTGGAGGCTACAATACCACCGCCAATAAACCATTTGAGGCCGTCGACTGCTTTAATATCGAAATGATGCTGGTAGCTTGCGGACGCCGAAACATTAAACCAGCTATATCCAACAATTCCATAAGGGCGGAAGCCTAAATCTACTTCTAATGCAGAGGCATCAGTCATAAAAGTTTTATACGCAGCCGATGCAATATCATAATATCCGCTACCCAGGCGCACACCAATAGATTGTTTGTAATCGCTTTGCGCAAATAAAGTTGTGGCCAGATAGGTCAAAGCCAGTGTCAGAGTTAATTTCAATTTCATTAGAGATAATTTTTAATAGCGCAAATGTAAGCATATTAAGATTATAAAGGGCTATTCATCACTAATATTAGGTATTAAAAATCAAGCCCGTACAAATGAATGCACGGGCTTTTTAAAAAATAAGTCATTTAAAGACTATTAATAATCGTTGCTCCGGTCACGGTATCCGCCGCCGCCATATCCACCACCGCTTTTCCTGTAACCGCCGCCGCCGCCGCTGTTACCGCCAAAGCTTCTTTTTTTGAATCCACCACCGCTGTTACCACCTTCTTTTGGCCGGCTTTCGTTCACTACGATGTTTCTGCCATCAAGTTCTGTACCATTTAAGGCATCGATCGCAGCCTGTGCCTCGTCATTATTGGCCATTTCAACAAAACCAAAACCTTTGCTCCGGTTTGTAAATTTGTCTAAAACTATTTTTGCAGAAGATACTTCACCATGTTGGGCAAATAAATCTTGTAAATCCTGGTCTTTTAAATTCCAGCTTAAATTTCCAACGTAAATGTTCATTTTTTTTATTTTAAAAAAATTAGAAAAAAGTGAGAAACAGTAACCAAGATCAATGAACATTTATGTAGCATGGAACCTTAATACTGAATATACACCATAATAATATTACAAATATACAGGTAATTTTATGGTATCAGCAATTTATTTTTATCCGCGATAATTATAAAAAAACGCCCGGCCTTAAGGAGGGCCAGGCGTAAAATTATTTCAGCCGGTAATTATTCTGCAATCACTTCAAATTCCAGCTCGGTAGAATGACCGTTGCCGAAATCAATAGTAGCTTTATGCGTACCTAATTCCTTTACTTCTTCATTGATCTGTATTTTCTTACGATCGATCTCATAACCTTTTTGTTCACGGATCGCCCTGCTGAGCTGCAGGTTCGTTACGCTGCCGAATATTTTTCCGGTGGTACCGGTTTTGGCTCCGATTTTTAAAGGAGAAGCGCTTAGTTTGCTGATCACGTCATTGATTGCAGCCAGCATAGCCTCTTCTTTCTTTTTGGCCTGTTTAAGCCGCTCTTCCAGTTGTTTTTTGTTTCCTGCGCTGTTCTCTACTGCTAATTTGCGTGGTAATAAAAAGTTACGAGCGTAACCGTTTTTTACATTTACCACCTCGTTGGCAGCACCCAGGTTATCAACATCCTGTATTAAAATAACTTCCATTTTGTGTATTGCCTGCCCACCGCAGGCGGGTTTTTAGTTCCCTTTTGCCCAATCGTAGATTGTGACTGTCTGGCTTATGAGCGCCATTAGGGAAGGTTACTAATTAGTAAGTAGCGGGTTTCACCATTAACTACTCGCTATTGATTATTTCAAAAGATCTGTAACGTAAGGTAAAAGAGCCATCTGGCGTGCTTTTTTTACAGCATCAGAAACCCTGCGCTGGAATTTTAAACTATTACCGGTTAAACGGCGCGGTAACAATTTACCTTGTTCATTCAGGAATTTCTTAAGGAACTCAATGTCTTTATAATCAACATAGCGGATACCATATTTTTTAAAGCGGCAGAATTTTTTTACGCGTTTGTCGCTTTTAATGGCGGTAAGGTATTTGATTTCATTCTTTGCCATAATATTAAGCCTCCACTGCTTTTTCGGTTCCTGTTTTTACGCCACTTGCCTTTTTAGCGTTGTACTCAACGGCGTATTTGTCGAGTTTAGTGCATAGATGACGAAGTACTGATTCGTCGCGAAGAAGCTGGATTTTAAGCTTCTCATTGAAGTCGGATGGCGCAGTATATTCCAGTACCCAGTATAAACCGGTGGTTTTTTTCTGGATAGGATACGCCAGTGATTTCAATCCCCATGGGTTTTCATGAACGATTGAGCCTCCTGCTTCAGTTACCATAGCGGTAAATTTTTTCTGAGCAGCTTTAAACTCATCTTCGCTTAAAACCGGGGTAAAAATCACCATCAATTCATAATTGTTCATTACCCTTGATAATTTGATTAAAAAATAATAATATACCCCAGCTTTTTGCTAAGGGGCTGCAAAGATAGGGTTTTTTGTGCTGAATGGGTGGGAAATTGAAAAGTTAACAAGGTGGCTCCTGCCTCCGGCTGCAAAACTTTTATTTTATTCCCCGTGTCGTATTGGATGGCTGACAAAATATACAGAAAGATTAGAATTTGCCGTTGCCTAAATACACATCGGTTTCGATGTAAAAGTTTTTATCAATAGTTAATGTATTACCTCCTGCATCTTTATTTGAAATGGTTTTGGAATGCTCTGTTGGGTACAGCCATTTGCCATTGCTAAGTTTCACGGGCATATTAAAACCAGGCACGCAGTTCACCCATTTGTAATTGATGGCCTGTCCGTTTATTACATATAAAAGCTTGGGGATTTTTGTTGTGCGCAAATACTGGTCGAATACTTTGTTTAAATTTTTACCGCTTTTTTGTGTGAAATATTGCTCAACCTGTGCGCCGGTTACTGTTTTATGATAAAAATCTTTTCCCAACCCTCTTAAAATCTCTTTAAATACAGCGTCATTATCAATTATTTGTCTTATGGTATGCAACATATTAGCTCCTTTATAGTACATGTCGCCGCTGCCCTCGTTATTTATCCCGTAGATACCAGTGATCGGCTTGTCGTTCAGTATATTTTTCCTGGTACCAATCACATACTCACTGCCGGCTTTTTTACCAAACAGGCATTCGGTAAATAAGGTTTCACTATAGTTGGTAAAGCTTTCATGCACCCACATATCGGCTATATCTTTAGAAGTAATACTATTGCCAAACCACTCGTGGCCGCTTTCGTGTACAATAATAAAATCAAACTTCAGGCCCCAACCGGTTCCGCTAAGGTCGTGGCCCAGGTATCCCATCCCATAATTATTTCCGTAAGCCACGCCGCTTTGATGCTCCATTCCCAGGTGCGGCGCGTCAATAAGCTTGTAGCTGTCCTCATAGAAGGGATAAGGCCCCATCCAGCTTTCAAAACAATGTATCATTGGTTTTACCACCTCAAACTGTTTTTTAGCTTTTGTGAGGTTATAATCCAGCACCCAATAACTGAGGTCCAGGCAGCCCTTTGCCCCTGTTATTGTATCGTTGAAATTCACATACTTACCTATATAAGGAATAATATTGTAATTGTTGATCGGATTTTTTACCACCCAGGTAAAGGCCGTTGTACCATCCCCGTTGTTTTTTTCAGCAACCAGACGCCCGTTACCCACGCCTACTAATGTGTCAGGAACGATGATGGTTAGCGAAGCGCCGTCATCCGGCTCATCACTTTGATGGTCTTTACAAGGATACCATACACTGGCTCCCAGTCCCTGGCAGGCAACGCTAACCCAGTCCCTTCCTGCTTCGTCTTTGGTCCATATCCATCCACCATCCCAGGGAGGGCGTTTCGCTTCAGCAGGCTTACCGTGAAAGAAAGCCGTTATTTCTCTTGATCCCGGCTTTATTTTGTATCGAGCCTTTGGATCTCTGAAAGTAACCCAGTAAACATTGCCTTCTCTTATAAACGGTAAAGATCTTCCTTCAGATACGATACTGTCGATAATCATAGGTTCCTGCATGTCAATCTGCATTATTTTAGCACCGGTATCATAAAAGGCGATCTTATTTTTCCCGCTGATGCTTCTGGTTCTTAAATCGGGGCGTACAGTGATATCATATTTCAGCACATCCCATTTCATCCGTCCCGCTCCATAGCTGCCTCTCAGGCTATCCTGCCGGGTAAACTTTGCTTGCAAGGCGCCGGGTTGCGCATCTGCATCAACATGCATTATTATGGCCAGACTTAAGCCAAGCAGTTTATAAAAATTTTTAACCATAAGTGGGATTAAGGTGTAAATTTAGACCTCAATCTTATACAATTTATACTATATTGATAAAAGGTCGGATACAATATCCTTATTTGTTGAGAATAGCTATCCTGTTTGTATTACCGGGTTTTATAAGTTCCTGTTCTTCTAAAAGCAAAACAGGCAAAAAAGTGTTTCATTATAATGAATATGCCGGTATTGCATCGCTTGATCCTGCATTTGCTAAAAACCAGTCTACCATGTGGCCGGCGCACCAGTTATTTAATACCTTGGTGGAAATTGATGACAGCCTTAATATTAAACCCTCGCTGGCTACACATTGGGAGGTATCGGAAGATAAGCGCACGTATACTTTTTATTTAAGGAATGATGTGGTATTCCATAATGATGCCTGCTTTCCTCAAAATCAAGGTCGTAAGCTGGTCGCTGGGGATGTGGTGTTTAGCCTCAACCGTATTATCGACCCTAAGACAGCCAGTCCCGGAGCCTGGATCTTTAATGGTAAGGTTAACCCGGCACACCCTTTTACTGCATTAAATGATACTACTTTTCAGCTGCAACTGCTGCAGCCGTATCAGCCCATATTAGGCATCCTGTCTATGCAATATTGCTCTATTGTAGCGCCCGAAGCTGTTGCAAAGTATGGGCCTGATTTCAGACAACACCCGGTAGGAACAGGACCTTTTAAATTTATGACATGGGAAGAGGGACAAGCTTTGATCTTTATTAAAAATGAAAGCTATTTTGAACGGGATAGCGCAGGCAATAAACTTCCTTATTTAGATGGAATAAAAATCAGCTTTAAAGACAGCCGTGCCACAGAATTCCTGCTTTTCCGGCAGGGGCAGCTGGATTTTATCAATGAGCTGGATCCAAGCTTCAAAGACGAAGTGCTGACTAAAAAAGGTACGCTGCGCCATATCTGGAAAGATAAGATCGAATTGCAAACCCAGCCTTACCTCAATATTGAGTACCTGGGAATTCTGATGGACAGCACCAACCCGCTTATGAAAACATCTCCGCTGCGGTTCAAAAAGGTAAGGCAGGCGATTAACTATGGCTTTGACCGGAGAAAAATGATCCTTTATTTACGTAACTCGCTGGGTACGCCGGCTGAAAGTGGCTTTGTACCAAAGGGATTGCCTTCTTTTAACGACTCTATCGTAAAAGGGTATACCTATAATCCTGCAAAGGCTGCACAACTTTTAAAAGAGGCCGGTTTTCCAAATGGCAAAGGCCTGCATCCTGTTAAATTATTAACCATTTCAGTATATGCTGATTTTGGAAATTTTATTGCCAAGCAACTGGAAGAAATCGGTATCCCTATACAGGTTGAGGTAGTTCAAAAGTCGTTATTGTTTGAAATGACATCAGGCTCTAAAGTGGCTTTTTTTCGTGGTGGTTGGATTGCTGATTATCCTGATGCGGAAAACTATTTATCGGTTTTCTATTCTAAAAACCCCGCGCCTCCCAATTATACAAGATATAAAAATGCGGCGTTTGATAAAGTATTTGAACAGGCTATAAAAGAAACCAATGATTCACTTCGTTATATATTGTATCGCAAAGCTGACCAGATAGCCATTGATGATGCGCCTGTGGTGCCGCTTTGGTATGATAAGGTTATTCACCTGGTACAGAAAAACGTAAAGGGCTTCCCGCCCAATGCCCTGAATCTGCTGGAGCTAAGAAGAACGAGGTTGGAATAAAGCCCATATAGTATTTTAAGAATACTGCTCAAAATTCTCCAATGAGGGTATGGGAATGCTAAAATTACACTTAGAAACCCTTTATAGCGGTCAAAAAAAAGCAAGCTTTTGATAGCCTGCTTAATAAAAGAATAATCTTTTTTAATTAAGAGTTTCCAAAAAGATTGCCTACAGCCCCTTCGAGCATGGGGAATTTCTCCACTACATAATTCTTAATTGCTTCCAGAGCCTTTGCTGCCTGCTCTTCGGTAAGGCCCGCTTCTGCTTTTAATTTTTCTACTAATTCGTTCATTTTTTAAGTTGATGGTTAATAGTTAATTGTTCCCGGTTAATAATTGTGGATTATGCCATCAATCATTAACTGCTTTTATGCTGCTTTCACCAAGCCCATTTTGCTTTTGCTGAATTTACGCTCTGCATAATCTTTGGTAAGTGTGAATGTTTTTTCTTTAGATGAAGGCAGCTCGTACATAGCATCGGTTAAAATGCTTTCGCAGATACTGCGAAGGCCTCTGGCTCCGAGCTTGTATTCTAAAGCTTTTTGTACCATGTAATCATATACTTCGTTTTCTATCTTCAGTTCTATACCTTCCAGCTCAAACAGTTTTTTATATTGCTTTATCAAAGCATTCTTTGGCTCTGTAAGTATATCGCGCAGCGTGGCTGCATCCAGGGGTTCAAGGTGTGTTACAACCGGTAGCCTGCCCAGCAGCTCGGGAATAAGGCCAAAAGATTTCAGGTCCTGCGCATTTATAAACTTCAGCAGGTTCTTTTTCATATCTTCCTGCCGTGCTTTATCTACGTTGAAACCAATGGTACTGGTTTGTACCCTGCGGCCGATAATTTTATCTACTCCGTCGAATGCTCCGCCGCAAATAAACAAAATATTTTGTGTATTTATTTTTACCAGCTTCTGATCAGGGTGTTTCCGGCCTCCCTGTGGTGGAACCAGCACATCTGTGCCTTCCAGTAATTTCAGCAAACCTTGCTGAACACCTTCTCCGCTCACATCCCGGGTAATGCTCGGGTTATCACTTTTGCGGGCTACTTTATCTATCTCATCAATATATACGATACCACGTTCGGCAGCCTCCACATCGTAATTGCATACCTGTAAAAGGCGTGTAAGAATGCTTTCCACATCTTCACCTACATAACCGGCTTCAGTAAATACTGTGGCATCTACTATAGCAAAAGGAACATTTAATACTTTGGCAATGCTACGTGCCAGCAATGTTTTCCCCGTACCGGTTTCTCCAACCATAACGATATTGCTTTTTTCAATTTCAATTTCGCTATGCGGGTCTATTTCGCGGCTACTTTTTTGTTTTAATCTTTTGTAATGATTATACACTGCTACAGCTAATACTTTCTTGGCGTCGTCCTGTCCTATAACATACTCGTCAAGGAAAGCCTTGATCTCCATGGGCTTTTTTATATTCAGGGAGAAGTTGCCCTGCGTTTTACCAGGGTTGTTTTCTCTGAGATGTAGTTCCTGGTCTATGATTTCCTGGGCGTGTTCTACACAGTTCTCACAAATATGACCGTCCTGCCCTGCTATAAGTATTTCTACTTCTTCACGGCTGCGGCCACAAAATGAGCAATGTAAAACAGATCCTGATAATTTTTCTTTCATCCTGATAATTTTTCTTTATCCGCTTCTGGCGGATCTTTTATGATGGGATGCCCGTCCGAACTGACAAAATACGCTTTCCTATACCTGCCTTACTGTCAGACAGGTAGGCTCACCTGTATGAAATATTTTATGTGGTGTTTCACAACATAGCTGCAAAGTTAAAAAAACCACTCTTAACAGGTGGTTTTTAAAGTATATATATTTGTGAAAGCCTTAACCTGCTAATCCAATAAAATTAATTTTGTTGAAATAAGCAATTGTAACCCGGTTTATTACTATGCTTATAGTTTTTCTATAATTTTATCTGCTATTCCGTATTTAATGGCTTCTTCGGCATCCATCCAGTAATCGCGGTCAAAATCGCGCATAATTTCGTCAATAGTTTTACCACAATTCTCTGACAGTATTTTAGCGCCTATATGCTTTACCCGCTGTGTTTGGCGCGCCTGAATTTCAAGATCAGAGCTTACGCCACGTATAAACCCACCAAGAGAGGGCTGGTGGATCATTACCTCTCCATGCGGATAAATATACCGGTGCCCTTTTTTCCCACCGCTTAATAAAATGCTGCCCATTGATGCTGCAAGTCCCATACAAATGGTATATACCGGGCTGCTGATCATTTTCATGGTATCATAAATGACCATGCCGCTGGTAACTACGCCACCCGGGCTGTTAATGTAAAAATGGATGGGTTCTCCCGGTTTATCAGCCTCTAACAGTAAAAGCTTGGTGGTTACCTCACGGGCGCTTTTATCATCTACCACCCCCCACAAATAAACAGCGCGTTTTTCAAAGAACATTTTTTCCAGGCGCTTGTTGAGCATTATCAGCTCATCGCGTTTATCCTGTGGCTCTTTTGGTTCTTCATCGCCCTCATCATCGCTCACGATAAGGCTTTGCCATTTGTTGTTATATAGTTTTGAGAAGTTCATTTTAATTTTGTTTAAGTTTTTTGAAGTTCTACCCCGGAAGTGTAAAACATTTAGCGTTAATTCTTTAAGATTTCTTCTTGCTGAGCAAAAGCACTTCGTCTACGATACCATAATCCTTTGCTTCCGGTGCGGTCATCCATTTATCGCGCTCAAAATCCTTTTCGATCTGTTCAATGGGTTTACCTGTGTGATCGTTTACGATCCCGTACAGGTCGGTTTTTAGTTTACGGATCTCGTTTACGGTAATTTCTATATCGCTGGCCTGTCCGCCAATAGCGCCGCTTGGCTGGTGCATCATAATGCGTGAATGCTTTAATGCCGCGCGTTTACCATTGGTGCCGGCTGCAAGCAGCACGCAGGCCATTGAAGCCGCCATGCCTATACAAATAGTGGCAATATCAGGGCTTACATACTGCATAGTGTCATAAACGCCTAAACCTGCATAAACACTGCCACCGGGGCTGTTAATGTACATATTAATGTCGCGTACACGGTCAGTACTGTCTAAAAACAATAATTGCGCGGTAATGATGTTGGCCACTTCATCTGTTACCGGGTACCCCAGGAAAATAATACGATCCATCATCAGGCGGCTGTACACGTCCATTACCGCTACATTCATAGGGCGCTCTTCTATAATGTTAGGCGTAAGCGCCGTTACCAGGTGATTGCCATAGCTATTTAGGGTATTGCTCGAAATTCCCCTGTGCTTTACGGCATATTTTTCAAATTCGGAATTAAATGTCATATCTATTTTGTTATGGACTAAATGTATCAAATATTTATCCATTAACAAAAAACATAAAAATGGGTGACAGGTTGACGGATTATATTTATTTTTTAATGGCCATTTGGGCAGGATGATTCAAAAAGCAGATTTTCCAAATTCAGGACAGGTTGAGACAAATTCAGGAAACAGGCTTTTTGATTAATATTAGGGGAGACATTTGTACTCTAAATTATTAAAGTAATGAGCCTTCATATTAAAGCTTCAGTTGTCCTCATGATCTGCGTAAATGTTCTTTTCCTCAATGCTTACACGCAGCCACCCCGTTTTATGAGGTCGCTGTTTTATACAGACTCTGTAGCTCTGATGCTGGAAAACAATAATATAAGCATTCATGACAAAAAAGTTAAATGGCAGCCGTATGATGTACAAATACCTTTTCCCAACTTTATCTACGACATTTATGGGCCTGAATTGAGAGTTTCTATTTACCAGATGGATGCGCTGTTGCGAAATGGAGGCTTCAGTTATACAAGCGCTTACAAAGATTTCCTGCCGGAAGACGCATCCTACTTCTACCTGGATACTTTAGAATATCTTGTTAGAAGAAACGGTATCGCCGAAAATCATTGGATCCCGGTTTTAAGTGCCCCCGGTTATATTGACACATTTAACTTTAAATTTTACAAAAAGAGAGATGAGGTCTTCTACAGGAATGGCCATCTGCTCTATTATAAGACAGATATATCAAATGGTGATAGTTTGTCGGTTTCTTTCCGAAAAGGAAAGACCGATCCATTTTTACATCTTGGCTTTGTTAAGAAAGATCCGCTTTTGTCTCCGCCATGTTATATGGGGGGCTTTCACAATCATGATAAAAAATTTCCTATTGAAAAGTTTATTCAGGAAGCGTACAAAAATTACCTGACAAGAGATCTATCCCTTTACCAAAACTGGCCGGGAAAGAATGTAAAGCAAAATGATAAAGTATTTGAGGAAAGTAAGCTGGCATTTTTCTTCCGGCCAAGAGCGGATATTGCCAATGATACGGCTTTTGAATACCGGCTGCTGACAAATGGTAAACCTTCGCAATGGGAAAAATCGGACAATATCATTTATGCTTATGATTTAAAGGCCGGCAATCAATACCGGCTGGAAGTGCGATATGCCGATAAACCGAAATATATTTACCATTATCAATTTTATGTGCCGGCCTATTGGTATCAAACTGCGTGGTTCAAAGCAGCCATTGTCGTCGTTTTGCTTTTAATTACATCGATTTTATACCTCTTTTTCAAAAACATCAGAAGGAAAAGATTACAGGCTGAGCAGATAAATAAAATGAAAGCCCTTTCAGCGCAGCTGAACCCACATTTTGTATTCAACGCTTTGGGCTCTATACAGGGGCTTTTAAATAACGGGCAAATCGAAAATGCCAATCACTATCTTTCAGGGTTCGGTAAGCTGCTTCGGAACACGCTTAACAGCACCGAAAAAAATACGATCACATTGCAGGAAGAAGTGAACAATATGGAGAACTATGTTAAACTTGAGCAACTAAGAAAAGATTTTAATTATATTGTAGAGGTTCAGAAAAATATTAGTTTACCAGAAATCGAAATGCTGCCTTTATTGTTTCAACCCGTAATAGAAAATGCAATAAAGCACGGACCAAAAGGCGATGAAGTTTTTGAAATGAAATTGAAGATTCATAAAGAGAATGATAACATGGAAGTATCCATTAAAGATAATGGGAAGGGATTTGATGTTCATTCTCCTAAAATCGGCCAGGGGCTTAAGCTGACCAAAGCACGTATTGATTTGTTCAACCTTACAACGAAGCATAAAAAGATTATTCAGAAGATCAGCAGTAATGAGAAAGGAACCATTTTTTATCTGACTTTTATTAACTGGCTACGTAATGATTAATGCAATTATTGTAGAGGATGAATTGCTGAACAGAAATAACCTTCAGCAATTAATACAAAAATACTGTAGCGAAGTTTTTGTTGTAGACACAGCGGAAAGTGCCGATGAGGCCATACAACTCGTTAACAGACACCACCCTCAACTCGTATTCCTGGATATACAAATGCCGGGAAAGGATGGCTTTGAAATGTTGCGGGAATTTGAAAAGATCGATTTTGAAATCATTTTTGTAACAGCGTATAGTGAATATGGCATACAGGCAATTAAATTTTCAGCAATTGATTACCTGCTCAAACCAATTGATATTAATGAACTGAAAAGTGCTGTAAATAAAGCTATAGAAAGAATAAAACAAAAATCAGAAAACCAAAACCTCCAGAACCTGCTTCATTATTTGAAATTCAGTGATAAAGCCGATCACCGGATTGCCATCACCTCTCTTAAAGAGATGCGCTTAGTGCGTGTAACTGATATTGTACGTTGTGAGAGCGAGAACTCGTACACTTTCTTTTACCTGGAAAATGAAGAAAGGATCTTATCTACTTCTCCTATTCTCTATTACGAAGAATTACTGTCCGGCTACGGTTTTCTGCGTTGCCATCAGTCGCACCTGGTGAATAAGAAATATGTAAAGAGCTTTATTAAAAATGATGGCTACTTCCTGCTGACGAACGATGATATTATGATACCCGTATCACGTCAGAAAAAAAATACGATCCGTTCGGCACTGCTCAGTATAGGATAGAACATAAAAAAGACGCTATTTTTAAGATAGCGCCTTTGAAATATGATTTTACGAATCTGTTAATGATGATGTTCATGCTGATGCTTATTCACCATTTTGGTAAAATCATCAGCGCTTATTTGTTTGGCTTTAGGCTTGATCTGTGTTTCTGCCCACTCAAACACTTTTTGAGACTGAATACGGTTATAGGCATCTTCTACATATTTGCGGTCTTTCATCATCCTGTCAATGTAGTCTTTTATCCAGGGCTGCTCCTCATCATTGGGCATCATTCCACCCATATAGCTAAACAGCTGTGCCTGCGCAAAAGCCCTCAGTTCGTCGGGTGTCACTTCAATTTTCTGGTCTTTTACGATCTTTTCTGATATCAAAGTCCATTTTAACTGGTTCAGGAAGGTGGGCATTTCGCTGTCGATCTGTTCTTCGGTTTTTGCAGGCTGACCGGCTTCGGGATTTGCATTTTGGGTTACCAGCCATTTGCGAAGGAAAGCTTCAGGGAAGTCGATAGTTGTATGCTCTACTAACTGGTGGAAAATCTGGTCCTGTACCTGGTTGCGGCTTTGAGAAGCCCAGTAATTAAAGATCTGATCTTTGATCCTGGCAAGGAACTCCTCTTCTGTTTTTACATTGCCTTCGGGGAAAACCTGCGCGAAAAACTCTTCGTTCAGCTCGCGTTTCTCCAGTTCAGAAACCTTAGTGATCTCTAATTTAAAAGCTCTTTTTTTATCTGCTTCGCTGTCTTTGCTTAATCCGAGGTCTGACGCGATAAATTCCAGCTCCTTATCTTCAAAAGCATCGCCTAAGGTAATGTTGATGCTGTCGCCGGCTTTTTTACCGTTCAGTTCTTTTTGAACCGGTTCGCTAAAGTAACTGAACAATAACGAGGTGTCTTTTTTGATACCGCCTTCCAGCTCATTACCCGCCTCATCTAATTCAATAAAAGTTATATTAATTACATTGTTACCGCCATCCACAGCTTCTTTATCGTTCATATTACCATAGCGGTTCTGAAGTCTTTCCACTTCTTCATTAATCATAGCATCGGTAATATCAATATTGTAACCGGTAATATCGGCCTTTTCCAGGTCTGCTAAAGGAAATTCGGGTTTTAAGCCGATCTCAAAATCGAAGCTGTAGTCTCCGGGATGGTTTACGTCCAGGTTTGCCAGGTCGGTTTCCAGGGGAAGCGGTTGTGCAAAGATTTCTGTTTTTTCAGTTTGCAGGTAGTGGATCAGCTCTTTATCTACCGATTTCAGCACCTCATCTGTAAACAAGGAAGGGCCATACATTTTCTTTATGAGTCCGGCAGGCACTTTGCCGGGCCTGAAGCCCTGTATGCTTGCTTTCTTACTGTATTCTTTCAAAGATTTTTCGAACGAAGGGAAATAATCGGCCTTATCGATCTTTATACTGATCTTTTCGTGTAACTGGCCTATGGATTCTTTAGTAATTGTAGCCATGTAAAAGTTTAAAAAATTTAAAAAGTTTAAAGTTTAAAAGCTCATCTCAAACCTGTCTGCCTGCAGGCAGGTGTTAAACTTCAAAACCTTAAACTTTAGAACAGTCCGGATGAAGGGACTCGAACCCCCACACCTTGCGGCATCAGATCCTAAGTCTGACGTGTCTACCAATTTCACCACATCCGGATAAGAACTTAAATTGGGCTGCAAAAGTAAGACTTTTGTTTAATATTGCAAGGCTAAAAAAATTTCCTGACAGCCGGTGGCAGGTTGAGGCTAACCGGCGTTTCACAATTTTTTATTGCAGATTCACAACAAATTTTTTATATTTCAGTTAGAAAGTGGCAGATTACCGGAATCTCTTAATTACAATAGACGAAGAAAGCTGATAATGAAGACTATAGAGCAAAAACCCAAGTATAATTTAAATGAAGAGGAAGAAAAAAAGCTAATTGTAAGAGAGTACCGCTCTCTCATGAGGCTTTTGAAGGATAAGTTAAAACCCGGAGATAAGGATTTAATACGTGCTGCTTTTGAAATGGCTGCTGAAGCCCATAGCAGCATGAGGCGTAAAAGTGGCGAACCTTATATCTTACATCCTATTGCCGTTGCTAAAATTTGCGTGGAAGAAATTGGTATGGGAGTACGCTCTACTATTTGTTCCCTGCTGCATGATACAGTGGAGGACACTGATGTTACACTGCAGGATATAGAAAGGGAGTTTGGACCGGAGATTTCAAAGATCGTAGATGGGTTGACGAAGATTTCCAATGTAATTGATACGACTGCCTCCCAGCAGGCAGAAAACTTCAAAAAGATACTGCTTACGCTTACAGATGATCCTAAAGTTATTTTGATAAAAATGGCTGACCGCTTGAATAATATGCGTACGCTGGATAGCATGAAGCGGGAAAAGCAGCTGAAGATCTCTTCCGAAACGATGTACATATTTGTGCCCCTGGCGCACCGTATGGGTTTGTATACTATAAAAACCGAGTTTGAGGATCTGGCAATGAAGTACCTGGAGCCGGATATTTATAAAGATATTGCCCGACGCCTGGCCGAGTCAAAAAGGGAAAGAACACGCTACATCAACGAGTTTATCAAGCCTATACGTGAAAAGCTGGAAAAAAATCACTTCAACTTCGAAATATACGGGCGACCTAAAAATATTCATTCCATCTGGAATAAAATGAAAAAAAAGCACGTGGCATTTGAAGAAGTGTACGATCTTTTTGCAATCAGGATCATTTTAGACAGTCCGCCTGAAAAAGAAAAAGAAGAGTGCTGGAAAGTGTACTCTTTAATTACCGATGAATATACCCCGTCTATCGAGCGTCTGCGCGACTGGGTCAGTAATCCTAAAGCCAATGGATATGAGGCGTTGCATACTACTGTAATGGGGCCGCGCGGCAAGTGGGTAGAAGTGCAGATACGTACCAGGCGGATGAACGAGATTGCAGAAAAAGGGCTGGCCGCACACTGGAAATACAAGGAAGGTACTGCTACTGAGAACCGCTTTGATAAGTGGTTCCAGCAAATACGCGAAGCGCTTAATAATGATGATCCGGATAGTGTAAACTTTTTGCAGGACTTTAAAACCAGTTTTTTAACCGAGGAAATCTATGTGTATACTCCTAAGGGAGATATTAAGATGTTACCTGCTGGCAGCAGCGCGCTGGATTTTGCTTTTGCTATTCACTCGGCCATTGGTGCTAAAACCATCGGCGCCAAAGTAAACCATAAGCTGGTACCGCTTAGCCATAAACTAAGCAGCGGGGACCAGATAGAAATTATTACCAGCAATAAACAAACCCCATCGGAAGACTGGCTCAAATTTGTTATTACGCCTAAAGCTAAAAACAAGGTTAAAGACGCCCTTAAGGAAGAAAAGAAAAAAGTAGCGGATGAGGGCAAGTATACGCTGAGGCGTAAGCTGGAAGGCATGGGCGTAAGCATGTACCAGGGCAATATAGAGGCAATAGCACAGTTCTATAAGCTCAATTCCAATCTTGACCTGTTCTACCAGATCGCTATTAAAAATATAGATCTCAAAGAACTGAAGGAATTCAAGGTTTTTGGAGAGCGGCTGGAAGCCCCTTCTCCCGTAAAAACTACAGAACCGAAATCTGAAATTATTACTGCCCCTGCGCACCATCATATACCTGCTAAAGATGCCGAGCTGATTATTTTTGGGGAGAGCAGCGATAAAATAATGTATCACCTGGCACATTGCTGCAAGCCTATTCCCGGCGATGATGTGTTTGGGTTTATAACTACCGGTAAAGGGCTTACCATACATCGTACTAATTGCCCTAACGCTGCTAAGCTGATGGCTAATTACGGGCACAGGATCGTAAAAACCAAATGGGCCAAAAATAAAGAGATCTCCTTCCTGACCGGGATTAAGATTTTGGGAATTGATGATGTAGGAATGGTGAACCGGATCACCAGTCTTATTTCAGGCGAACTCAAAATAAATATTGCAGCGCTTACCATAGAGGCCACCGAAGGAGTGTTTGAAGGCAACATTAAGGTTTTTGTACATGACAAAGAAGAACTGGACGAACTGGTAGAGCGTGTTTTAAAATTAGATGGGGTGGAAACCGTTGAAAGATATGATACGGAAGATCTGCCGAAATAAGTAAGCGTACCTGTTTCGTATTGAAGAAGAAGCATGAGGTGTTTTCAAAAAAAGTTATACACGGTTGCTCCCCGGCTCAATTTACATCGTACAACGTACATGAAAAAGCCCCTATTTTTGCACTTCATTTTTTTAACCAAAATTTTAATAGATGGTAGATGTTATTTTAGGGCTTCAGTGGGGTGATGAAGGCAAGGGTAAAATTGTTGACTATTTTGCCAAAGATTATGATGTAATCGCCCGATTTCAGGGAGGGCCCAATGCCGGTCATACACTTTATAAAGACGGCAAAAAACTGGTATTGCACCAAATACCATCTGGCATATTTCACGAAGGAAAGGTCAATATCATTGGTAACGGGGTAGTGCTTGATCCGATCACCCTGAAAAAAGAATGCGAAAAAGTTGCCGAATTTGGCATAGATCTTAAGAAAAACCTCTTTATTTCTGAGCGTACCAATATCATTGTACCCACTCACCGCGCCCTGGATAAAGCTTCGGAACAGGCAAAGGGGAAGGGCAAAATCGGTTCTACGTTAAAGGGTATTGGCCCCGCCTACATGGACAAAACAGGCAGAAATGCCCTTCGGGTGGGCGATTTGCTGCTGGATAATTTTAAAGACCTTTACGAGCAGCTAAAGCAGAAGCACCAGGTAATCCTTAGCACGTATCATTTTACCGACGATATAACGGCTGATGAAAAAGAATTTTTTGAGGCAGTAGCTTTTTTAAAAGAGCTGAACATTGTTAATGGGGAGTATTTTATTAATAAGTTGATTAAAGAAGGTAAAAAGGTACTGGCCGAAGGCGCCCAGGGAAGCATGCTGGATGTTGACTTTGGTACTTTCCCGTTTGTAACATCTTCCAATACAATATCTGCCGGTGTTTGCAGCGGATTGGGTATTGCTCCCCAGCATATAAAAGAGGTAATCGGTATTACCAAGGCATACTGTACACGCGTAGGTAGCGGACCCTTTCCTACAGAGCTTGAAAATGCAGACGGACAAAAGCTTCGTGATGTAGGGAACGAGTACGGCGCTACCACGGGCCGCCCGCGCCGCTGCGGATGGATTGACCTGGTAGCTTTGGATTTTGCCTGCCTGATAAATGGTGTTACCAAGATCGTAATGACCAAGGCGGATGTGTTGGACAGTTTTGAAGAGTTGAATGTTTGTATTGCCTACAGTAAAGGGGGCCAGGAGCTTAAAGAGATCCCGTTACGCCTGGACCTGGATCATTATGTGCCTGTTTATCAGAAATTTGAAGGGTGGAATGCGGATATAACCCAGATAACATCTTTTGAGGCATTACCTGACAAAGCAAAATCATACATTGATTTTATTAATAGCTATTTAGGTGTAAATGTGGATTTTATCTCTAACGGGCCTGAAAGAGAACAGTTAATTGTGGCGTAATTTCTTTCAGGAAAAAATTTATTTTTAAAAATTTGGCGGTTTAAAAAGTTCGGCTAAAATTTACAGTATAATTTATTAGATATGGCAAAATCAAATAAATCCAAATCAAGTGAAAAAGAGGCTTTCGATGATGAAAAGCCGGTAAAAAAAGTGTCTAAATCAAAAAAAGAGGAGGCTGCCGACGAGGAGGAGGATGATATCGAAGAAGTAGAGGATGACTGGGAAAAAGCGGAGGAAGAAGAAGACTGGGATAAAGACTTTGAAGAGTTCGATCTGCCCAAGTCGAAAAGTAAATCCGGAGGCCGCAAAAAATCTTACGATGATGACGATGATGATTTTAAAGTAGACGATGAGTTTAAAGACCTGTTTGGAGGTGGCAAAGATGATTTTGATGACGACGACGATGATTTTTAATCCCATTTATTTGAGTATCTCTTGCAGCGCAAATTTGCATTAAGCGATATAAATGTTTTTAAACAGAAAGTGTTGAATTGGCTAAAACAGTTCAGCACTTTTTGCTTTTTAGACAGCAACCAGTATAACAATGATAATGAAATGTTGATTGGGGCAGGATCCTTGCGTGTGTACACTTCTTCTTCAAAAGATGCTTTAAATGATTTTCAAAAATTCATAGATGAAAAAAGATCCTGGCTGTTCGGCCATATGGGATATGAGCTGGCTACTTCGGAAAATACCAGCCATGCAGCAAAAGAAGACCTCCTGCTTTTCCCCGATCTGTTTTTCTTTGAGCCGGAAATAGTGTTCAATGTTAAGAGGGGTATCCTGGAAATTATAGCGGATGATCCGGACGCCGTGTTTCAAGCTGTGCAGCAACAGAAATCAGGACAAAGTAAAACAGCAACCCGTGCTGTTACCGTTGAAAACAAGATGGGCCGTGATGAGTATGTATCCATTATTAACCGGCTTAAAAGCCATATACAGCGGGGTGATTGTTACGAGGTTAATTTCTGCCAGGAATTTTTTGCGAGGCATGTTGAGGTGGACCCGTTCCTGCTGTTTGAAAAACTGAATCATATTTCTCCTAACCCGTTCTCGGGTTTGTACAGGGTAGCAGATAAGTGGCTGCTGTGCGCCAGCCCCGAGCGCTTTATTAAAAAGCAAGGCCGTACTATTGTCAGCCAGCCTATTAAAGGTACGCTCAAGCGTGATTTGCTTCATGATGGCGATATAACTCACGAGCGGTCTCGTCTTTTACAAAGCGAAAAAGATAAAGCCGAAAATGTAATGATCGTTGACCTGGTACGCAACGACCTTTCACGCATCTGCACAGAAGGCAGTGTGAAAGTAGATGAGCTGTTTGGCATTTACAGCTTTCCGCAGGTGCACCAGATGATCTCTACTGTTAGCGGAATATTAAAGAGCAACACCGGTTTTGCTGCCATTATTGATGCTGCATTTCCTATGGGCTCTATGACCGGGGCGCCAAAGCTAAGCGCCATGAACCTGATTGACCGTTACGAAAAAAGCAGGCGGGGCATATTTTCCGGCACGCTGGGTTATATGGATCCTGATGGTGATTTTGACTTTAATGTGGTGATCAGGAGCCTTATGTACAACCAGTCTACAAAATACCTGTCTTTCCAGGCGGGGGGTGGTATTACTATCTACAGCGATGCAGAAAAAGAATGGGAAGAATGCATGCTGAAAGCAAAAGCAATTAAGGAGATATTAGAATGCTGATGGCTCCGTTTTATTTTCAGTCACTCTGCTATTACATCAAAAGCCGCTTCTGCGGTGAAATTGTAATGGTGAAATGGTAAGCATTATCTCAAATCTTTACTTTTCTGCCACGTAAAACAGGTCCAGGCAGTCATTACCTGCTTCTGCCAGGAAATAGTCTGTCATTTTTATTTTTGACACCATTTCGTTATCGCTGTTCAGCATTTTTTTCCGGTTCCAGCGGTTCATAATATCATAAGGTATTTGCAGGCACCAGCGCGGCAGGTTGTATTGCAGGTTCAGGATGTCGAAACGGGTTATTCTTTCTACCGCTTTTTTGTTAGCCCAATAGTATTCCATTACGGTGTCATCTCCATAAACCCCTAAGGTTTTCACTTCGTCAAAGCTTTTCAGCAAAAGTGTTTTAAGCTCCGGTACCAGGTATTCGCGAATATGCCAGGGATTGCGGGTAAGCGACATTTTTTTGTTAGGGGTGGTAACAATCAGTTTCCCTCCTTTTTTTAATACGCGATGAATTTCCTGTACAAACAGTTTATCGTTTTTAATATGTTCAATTACCTGGAAGGTGATGACAAAATCAAAGCTGTTATCGGCAATACCTGTAAGCGGCGGGATGCTCATCTTTAAAAACCTGATATGGTTGTTGGCATTTATAAGACCGGGAATATTATCGTTTTCAAATTTATCTATGGTTACGAACTGCTCTGCCTTCGAAGCGATCATTTCAATGCCGTATCCACTCCCTGTACCTATTTCCAGCACGTTGCCGTGTACCCGCTTAGCCGCTTCGGCATAGGCAAATAAGGAACGCTGAAATACATAGTTGTCTGACGCATCTATGTGAGATACCCTTTCTGCTGTTTGAATCAGTGCCATATTGATTTTTATGTTGAACAGGCAAAAATAGCTACATCTTAGCAACTGCATAAATGCGTGGGTATAATTATGGCGGAAAAAATTCAGCCGTGCATAA
Organism: Niabella aquatica; assembly: GCF_054779315.1. Taxonomy (NCBI): domain Bacteria; kingdom Pseudomonadati; phylum Bacteroidota; class Chitinophagia; order Chitinophagales; family Chitinophagaceae; genus Niabella; species Niabella aquatica. The sequence goes on along the minus strand of NZ_BAAGYM010000020.1, from coordinate 164,247 downwards.
TTATCAGGCAAAGTATTTCATTAGTACCATATAAATTTTTAAATTACAGAAACTTTTCGCATGAACAGAGAAATTTCAGGCTGGTACAGCCCATCGCTGCATAAGGATATGCCTATCGTATCTTATGGTCATTATGGCTTTGCATTATTACTGGTGCCTACTGCCGGGGCAGACTACCTGGAGTACGAGCGGTTTCAGATGATCGATTCCCTGGCACCTTTTATTGATGAGGGAAAACTCAGGGTATTTTCGGTGGACAGCGTTAACAACGAAAGCTGGATGAATAAAAATATGGCCCCGTGGGACCAGGCAAACCGGCATATACAGTGGAATAACTACATTTACAACGAGGTCATTCCTCATATCAAGAATGTGACCAGCGGGGAAACGCCGATCTTTATCAGCGGCGCCTCATTTGGCGCATTGCACAGCATGAACCTGTTCTTACAACGTCCCGATCTGCTGAATGGCGTTATAGCTATGAGCGGCGTGTATGATCTTACTTATTACAGCGACGGGTACATGGACGACAATGTTTATTTCAACAGCCCGGTGCATTATATGCCCAATCTCACGGATCATGCTATCCTCGAAACCATAAGGCGCAGTCATCATATTCATATTTTAACCGGGAGCGGAGCGTATGAAGACCCGCGTGCAGGTGGAGAATTTGCACAGATCCTTTTCAATAAGGCTATCCACTACGATTTTCAGAACTGGGGCCAGGATTACAAGCATGACTGGCCCACATGGAGAGATATGCTGCCTCATGTGTTAGCTACAAAGTTTTAATTATTCAGCCGGCTTGAGAATATATATCAACAGCCTTGCGTCGCACACTTCATTTGTGGTATATATCTCATCCTATATATGATTCGCGGCCAACGCATTACAATCTTGTAAGACCGGGTAGTCAGGCCAGGTTTCTCAGCATATTATCAAACGTTTTGCCGTCAATCATGCATGCGCCAAAACTTTCTAAATATTCAGTATATACCTGGCAGTCTATCAGCTGTACTCCCTCAGTGATAAGATGTTGTACATATTTAACAAAAGCATATTTAGAAGCGTTGCTTACCAGGCTGAACATGCTTTCACCGAAGAAAACCTTACCCAGCCTGATGCCATATAAGCCACCAGCCAGTTCACCATTTTGCCAAACCTCTGCGCTATGGGCATAGCCCAGCTCGTGCAGCCTGGTATAGGCCGCAATGATCTCGTGGCTGATCCATGTGCCGTCCTGCCCGGCCCTTGACACATTTTTGCAATGTGTTATAACACGGCTGAAATCTTTATTTACTGTAAACTCAAAGGCATTCCTGTTCAGCAAAGGTTTCAGGCTTTTAGCGATCTTCATTTCGTGCGGAAACAATACAAAGCGGGGATTGGGACACCACCAGAGAACAGGCGGCTCATTATACCAGGGGAATATGCCGGAGCGATACGCAAGTAATAATCTTTCTACAGATAAATCGCCGCCTATTGCCAATAACCCGTCTGGTTCTGCCAGGTGCACAGGAGGAAAAGTAACCGATTCATCAAGGGCAAAAATTGCCATTAGCTAACTGAAGATTGTATTTTGAGTATGAGTATTTTTTCAGAGAGTTTATGAAACCACTTCTTCAACAGTAGCGTTAATACCTCTGTCAAGAATGGCATCGCACATGGGTTTAAGGTCATCGTATTTACCTTCTTTTACAGCATATTTTCCTTTAAAATGAATAATGTATGAACATTGTTCGGCCTGTTCAAAGCTATGGTCGCACACTTCCATCAGGGTTTCGATCACCCATTCAAAAGTATTCACTTCATCATTCCAAACAATCAGCTGGCACAATGATGCGGTAGCTGTAAGTACTGCTTCATCTTCTAAAAACTTTGTATAGGTGCTGCTTTGCATGGTGCAAAGATAAATTTTTCTTCAAATTTTGTTTTGAGGTATTTTAAAACAGGTATATAAGATTTTGCTTTCAGTGATAAGGTATCACAGCAGCAAAGCAGCTTGAAATGTTCTGTATTTTAAACAGATCTTGATATCTGTTATTCAGACAAAAGGTTCAGCGCTTCCAGATCCAGGTTGGCAGTGAATAAAGCTATGCAGGCCCGTTCTTTGCATTGAACAAACCAATATGGAGTTTTCGTTTGGCACATTCCTTGTTTGAACACAGGTGCCTTTTTTCTTTTAATCTAAATCCATACTTTATGAAACAGTTTTTGTCATCCATTTTATTGATTTTCATTGTCTTATTTGGTTTTTCGTCATGTAGTAAAACGCGTGACGGGCTTGGACTTGATACCATTAATAATTCGGCAAGAGTAGGTAAATGGGAAAATATTACCTACCAGGTTTATATAGGCACTTCAAGCGAACCAATATCTTCTGCCAACCTTACAGAGGGTGCTGCATATGCAAAGTTCCAATCGGATAATAAAGTGCATTTTTATAATAAAGATGGAGTAGACAATCCGGCGGAAGCCAAAACATATTCGTTTATTGATACCAAATCAATTATATATGATGGTAATGAATATGATATACAGGAAAATCTTGTTGGGTCTTTTACTAAAATGACCCTACAGCGTACTACAACTACAGGTAGGGAAGTGTATATCTTCGAAAGATAGCTGGAAATGATTATTACCTGCTGAATCAGGTTTTGGCCCGCATATCATGCCGGGCCTTGTTTCATTTTACACCTGTCTACAACGTTTTTTTTAAGTCTTCAGTTAACTTTCGATCTTTTTAAATATCTTAACCGCTTGTAAAATATAGCTTGTTATATTAATTCGAAAACTACAAAAAGGGAGAACTTTTTTTATGGCAGATAACGTATATGATGCGATTGTTATTGGCAGCGGTATAGCCGGTGGCTGGGCCGCAAAAGAACTTACAGAAAAGGGCCTGAAAACAATAATGCTTGAACGAGGGCGCGATATCAAGCATGTGCAGGATTATACCAGTGCCAATAAAAACCCCTGGGATTTTCCCCACCGGGGCAGCAGAACTCAGGAAATGATCAAAGACTATCCTGTGTTAAAAAGAGATTATCCGCTAAACGAAACCAATCTCGATTTTTGGGTAAACGAAAAGGATTGCCCTTACGTAGAAACCAAGCGCTTTGACTGGTACAGAGGGTATCATGTAGGGGGCAGATCGCTGATGTGGGGACGCCAAAGTTACCGCCATAGTGATATAGATTTTGAAGCTAACGCTAAAGAAGGGATAGCGGTAGACTGGCCTGTGCGCTATAAAGACCTTGCTGCCTGGTACAGCTATGCTGAAAAGTTTGCAGGGATTAACGGGAGCAATGAAGATTTTCCCGGTTATCCGGATGGTGATCTTATGCCTGCGATGCCGCTTAACTGTGTTGAAAAAGATGTGGCCGGCAGGATCAGGAAATATTACAATGGCTCACGCATTATGACCAATGCGCGCGTGGCTAATATTACGAAGCCGCTAGAAGGCCGCACTGCCTGTCAGTACAGGAATAAATGTTGGCTCGGGTGCCCGTTTGGTGCCTATTTCAGCACGCAGTCATCGACCTTGCCCGCAGCTATGAAAACAGGCCATCTTACCTTGAGGCCGTTTTCTATTGTTACCCGGATCATTTACGATAAAGACACGCAAAAAGCTAAAGGGGTGGAAGTGTTAGACGCTGAAACCAACAAAACCTACGAATACTTCGCTAAAATAGTTTTTGTATGTGCTTCTGCTTTAAATTCTACCTGGGTGCTGATGAACTCGGCTACCGACATCTGGCCGGGAGGGTTGGGCAGCAGCAGCGGTGAGTTAGGCCATAACCTTATGGATCATCATTTCCGCTGTGGCGCATCGGGCAGGGTAGAAGGTTATGAAGATAAATACTACTTTGGACGAAAGCCAAGCGGTATCTATATTCCACGCTTCCGGAATATTGGTAATGATAAAAGGGATTACCTGCGTGGCTTTGGCTACCAGGGCGGGGCCAGCAGGCAGAACTGGCAACGCCAGATAGCTGAGCTTAGCATTGGTGCACCGCTTAAAGATGCGCTTTGTGAACCTGGATCCTGGACCATGGGTCTTGGTGCTTTTGGTGAGACACTTCCCTATCATGATAATAAAATAACCCTTGATAAAAATGTGAAGGACAAATGGGGGCTTCCTGTTCTGAACATAGACGCAGAAATAAAAGAGAACGAAAAAAAGATGCGTATCGATATGATGAATGACGGCGCCGAAATGCTGGAGGCCGCAGGATTGAAAGATGTACATACTTATGACAGTGAATATGGTTTTGGGCAGGGCATTCATGAAATGGGAACTGCACGTATGGGCCGCGATCCTAAAACGTCAGTACTCAATGGCAACAACCAGGTGTGGGATTGTAAGAATGTGTTTGTAACCGATGGTGCATGTATGACCAGTGCCGCCTGTGTGAATCCATCGCTTACTTATATGGCGCTTACTGCAAGAGCAGCGGACTTTGCTGTAAATGAACTGAAAAAAGGAAACTTATAAGTTGTGGCGGCCGAATGACAGTTGACGGTAAATACAGGGAAAGGCTGGCAGCAATATTATTTGTGCTACTACATCTTTACAAATAAAGCGCAGATCAATGATAATGCAGAATAGTTTTTATTTAAAGGGTTTACCGGTTATCTATCAATTATTCCCTGTCATACTATAAAATCAATAAATATGAACAGAAGACAAGCAGTACAAAAAGTTGCGCTACTGATGGGCGGCGCTGTTTTGGGAGGAGAATTGTTCATTCAAACGGGCTGTAGGCCTTCTGCAAAGGAAGGTGGCGGGGCAGGCACCGGCTTCTTTAACCAAGAGAAAATAGCTTTCCTTGATGAGATCGCCGAAACCATTATACCGCGTACTGAAACACCCGGCGCCAAAGATGCCGGTGTAGGTGAATTTATGAATGTGATGGTACGGGACTGTTATACGCCAGACGATCAGGAAATTTTCAGGAAGGGATTAGATACCATAGAAGCGATGAGTAAAGAGCAATACGGTAATGGCTTTATGCAACTAACACCGGAGCAGCGTACCCTATTATTAACGGCCTTGGATAAAGAGGCAAACGAGTACACTCAAACATCGGAATACAAAAGTAAAAGAGATGAACTCGCTGCCCGGGAAGCAATAAAAGACTCTGTTGAGAAGCGCAAAGGTAATTTTAGCTATGTAAAAGCGGTGATGCCCAAGCATTATTTCAGTATGATGAAAGAGCTTACTTTACTGGGCTTCTTCACCTCCGAGCCAGGTGCCACCAAAGCGCTCCGCTATGCAGCTGTTCCTGGTAAATATGATCCCTGTATGCCTTATACAAAAGGGGATAAGGGGTGGGCTACCTAAAAACGGGTATTATGCGTGCATGATTTTATGCAGGATAATGACCCTTTGAACCGCAACATATCGAAGGCCTACCTGGGCATCTTCTGTATAATTTTATGCGATGATAGTATATGTTTTCTATCACTCAGCTGCAACCTAAACTATTTCCACAATTCAGGCATTTATAGCAGGTGCCGCTTCTGATAGTAATATGGCCGCAAACATTACATGCCGGGGCATCGCTCTGCATACTTTTCACTGCTGCATTTACTGCATCAAGCCCTGATGCATCAGTGGTTTTTTTGGGGAGGCTACCGACAACACGCATATCACTTACTTCATGTACCCGCTCGCCAATAGTAGGGGTATTTTCATCCCAGTTTTCATCATCCCCGTCATTATCTGGGTTGTCTGCTTTATCCAGCACATGCACCAGGTCAGTACGGCCCAGGTAATCGTAAGCCAGTGCACGGAAAATGAAATCAATAATAGAAGTAGTCGATTTTATATTCGGGTGCTGCACCATACCCGAAGGCTCAAAGCGGGTAAATGCAAACTTTTCTACAAACTCTTCCAGCGGTACACCATACTGCAGGCCAATGGAAACCGCAATCGCAAAACAATTGAGCATACTGCGCATGGTAGCTCCTTCCTTCGCCATATCAATAAATATTTCGCCTAAGGTTCCGTCGTTATACTCTCCGGTCCGTAAGAAAAGTGTTTGCCCGCTTATTTTGGCTTTTTGTGTAAAACCCCTGCGTTTGGCGGGTAAAGTACGGCGCTCAACAATCATAGCCAACTGGCGCTTTAAGCGGGTATCGGCGCTGTTCTGCACCCGTTTATTTACTTCTTCTAATAATTCTTCAATAGTAAGCCTGCCCAGGTCAACAATATGAGTGCCGGCAACCGGTGATTCGGTTTCAGCTGCTGCTGCATCCGCTTTCTTTTTCTTATTGACCGTATTACTTAATGGCTGGCTGAGCTTAGAGCCATCACGATATAAGGCACAGGCCTTCAGCCCCAGTTCCCAGCTCAGCTTATAGGCATCGGCAATTTCTTCAACAGCCGCTTCGTTGGGCAGGTTAATAGTTTTGCTGATGGCACCACTTAAAAAAGGCTGTGCTGCGGCCATCATGCGGATGTGCCCATGTGCATGAATGTAGCGTTTGCCGGCAGGGCCGCACTTATTAGCGCAATCAAAAACAGCCAGATGCGCTTCTTTCAAATGAGGTGCGCCTTCAACGGTCATAGTTCCACACACATACGTGTTCGCTGCCTCAATCTGCTCCCCGGTAAAGCCTAAGGCCTCCAGCAGGCTCCAGCTGAAATCATTATAGTCTTCCGGTGTAAAGCCCAGGCGTTGCAAGCAGGCTTCTCCCAGGGTGAATACATTAAATGCAAAGCTGATCTCGAAAGCAGTGGCCATAGCTGCATTGAGCTTTTCTATTTCATCTGTTGTAAACCCTTTAGCAATAAGACGTTCCTCATTTATATAAGGTGCATTTTTTAATGTGGCATGCCCCCTTGCATAATTTACAATACCTTCAATCTGCCGGTCGCTATACTTCAAAGTACGCAATGCCTGTGGCACGCTTTGATTGATGATTTTAAAATAACCGCCACCGCTCAGTTTTTTAAACTTTACCAGTGCAAAATCGGGTTCTACGCCGGTGGTGTCACAGTCCATCAGCAAACCAATGGTGCCGGTTGGGGCAATAACTGTGGTTTGCGCATTACGATAGCCGTATTGCTCACCCAACTGAACGGCTTTATCCCATGCACGTGTGGCCGCTTTTAAGAGGTAGTCGGGGCAATGAGCCGCATCAATACCCATTGGTTTTATTTGCAGGCCTTCATAGGCCTCGCCTGCATCATAGGCTGCTGCACGATGATTGCGCATCACGCGCATCATGTGTTGTTTATTTGCTTCAAAGCGTGGGAAGGCTCCCAGATACGAGGCCATTTCTGCCGATGTAGCGTAAGCCACGCCTGTCATGATCGCTGTAACAGCACCGGCAATGCCACGTGCCGCATCACTGTCGTAAGGAATACCACTTACCATCAGCATACTGCCCAGGTTAGCATACCCCAATCCAAGTGTACGGTAATCATAGCTTAGCTGTGCTACTTCTTTGGAGGGGAACTGTGCCATCAGTACCGAGATCTCCAGAACGGTTGTCCATAAGCGGCAGGTATATTCAAAACCGTCAACATCAAAAAGATTTTCTTTTTCGTTGAAAAACTTACGGAGGTTTACACTGGCCAGGTTACAGGCTGTATTATCTAAGAACATATACTCGCTGCAGGGATTGCTGGCGCGTATAGATCCGCCTTCAGGGCAGGTATGCCATTCATTAATAGTGGTGTCATATTGTGTTCCGGGATCGGCACAACGCCACGCCGCATAATTGATCTGGTTCCAGAGGTCCTGCGCTTTGATGGTCTTCATCACCTTCCCATTGCTCCTTGCTTTCAATTCCCAGTTGCCATCTGCTGCCAGCGCTTTAAAAAATGAATTGGGAATGCGGACAGAATTGTTGCTGTTTTGACCGCTTACTGTCCGGTATGCCTCACCTTCATAATCGCTTGAATAACCTGCTGCTATTAAAGCCGCTACTTTATCTTCTTCTTTTACTTTCCAGTTCACAAATGCTTCAATTTCGGGGTGGTCTAAATCGAGGCAGACCATTTTCGCGGCACGCCGCGTGGTTCCCCCGCTTTTAATGGCGCCTGCAGCCCGGTCGCCTATTTTCAAAAAGCTCATTAAGCCGCTGGAAGTGCCGCCACCACTAAGCTTTTCCCCTTCGCCACGTATATTGCTGAAGTTAGTGCCCACGCCACTCCCGTATTTAAAAATACGGGCTTCACGCACCCATAGGTCCATGATACCACCCTCATTTACCAGGTCATCATCTACGCTTAGAATAAAGCAAGCATGAGGCTGTGGCCTCTCATAGGCGCTGGTAGATTTTTTTAATTCGCCGTCTTTAGGATCAACATAGTAATGCCCCTGGGGCTTGCCGGTAATACCATATACTTCATACAAACCGGTGTTAAACCATTGCGGACTGTTGGGCGCGCAGGACTGGCTGAGCAGAGAATAAACCAGCTCGTCATAAAATACCTGTGCATCCTGCCGGCCTGCAAAGTAGCCATACCGTTCGCCCCACATGCGCCAGCAATGCGCCAGCCGGTGAGCTACCTGCTTCACGCTGGTTTCCCTGCCTGTAGTGCCGTCAGGCCGGGGAACGCCTGCTTTTCTGAAATATTTTTGTGCCAGGATATCTGTTGCTATCTGGCTCCATTGCTTAGGTACTTCCACATCATCTAACCCGAATACTATTTCGCCCGTTGGGTTTTTGATCAACGAGGTACGATAGTCATATTCAAACATATCATAAGGACTGATATCGTCTTTTGTAAATTTCCTGGAGAATACAAGACCTGTCTGTGTGGATTGTTTACCTGCCATCTTAGATTTGTTTAAAGGTGAAAAGGGGTGAAACAGCAGGTCTAAATTATTCTATGTTACAGAAGATTCCGAGAAACAAATATGCACAAATGTGGAAAACGGGAATCCAGATTACCTAAAACAAAGCCAGCAGCTAGGTAGTTGAAAAAATGTAATTTATTATATTGATCTATATCAATTCTTTGACTTTAGCAATCACCCTGTCTATTTCTTCTTTGGTATTATGCCTGCTGAAAGAAAAGCGGATGGCCATTTTACCGGGATCGCCGGTGATCGCATTAATTACATGCGAACCCTGGCTGGCGCCACTGCTGCAGGCGCTTCCGCCTGATACACAGATGTTATTGATATCAAGATTGAACAATAACATGTCAGATTTGTCGGTGATCGGGAAAGATACGTTAAGAACAGTGTACAGGGAGCTCCCGTTATAATCTCCATTAAAGCTGATACCGGGAATATGGGCCTGTAGCTGCCCGGCCATATATTCTTTAAGGTCCCGTATATAGGCTGAATCTTTTTCATAGTTGGTCATTGCCAGCTCCAGGGCTTTGGCAAAGCCTACGATGCCGTATACATTTTCGGTACCTGCACGCATATTGCGTTCCTGTCCCCCGCCGTGTATCATTGGCCGGGCCTGTATATCGCGGCTTATATATAAAATACCTGTTCCTTTAGGTCCATGAAATTTATGACCCGTAGCGGCAATAAAATCTACCTGTATGCGACTGAGATCAATAGGATAATGGCCAACAGTTTGCACACAGTCAGAATGAAAAACAGCATTATACTTTTTACATAATGTACTTATTGCGTTTATACTCAGCAAATTGCCTATTTCATTATTGGCATGCATCAGGCTAACCAGGCATTTTTTGCCTGCTATGGCCAGTTGTTCTTCCAGGCTGTTTAGATCTATATGCCCGTCCGGCAACAATTTTACAAACCCTGAAGTGACATCTTCTCCGCAGGTATAATGGCGCACCGTATGCAATACAGCATGGTGTTCAATGGGAGATGTAATGATATGTTTGCACCCCAGATCGCGGATAGCAGATAGGATGGCTGTGTTATTGCTTTCTGTTCCACCGCTGGTGAAAAATATTTCGCCGGGATGGGCACCCAGTAATTTAGCCACGGTTTTGCGTGCATTTTCAACAGCAAGGCGGGTTTCGCGGCCGTAGGAGTATATAGAAGAGGGATTGCCAAAATAAGTAGTCATATAAGGCAGCATGGCCTCTAATACTTCTTTATCAAGCGCTGTTGTTGCAGCATTATCTAAATATATTCTGTCCATAACAGGGAGTGAGCTAAAAATATAAGGAGCAAAGTTAAGAAACAAAAAGATCGGTGTTCTATGATTTTGGTCATTATTGCGTATCTATAAAACTGTAAATTTTTAAAAGGAGGTGCCGGAAAAGAAAAGAGTTTTTTTATGATTGTACAGCTATAGGACCATTTAGTAACTAACCCCCTTTTTCCCCATTATTCTTTCAGGATTGGAAAGTGGCTCAAAGCCATACTGTGCATAAAGTCCATGCGCGTCCTGTGTGGCAAGCATCAATCTCCGTACTTCAAAACTTTCTGCCAGGTTGCAAAAAGCCTGTACCATTGTTTTAGATAATCCTTTTCCCCGGTGAGGTTTCAGTATAAAAATATCGGCCAGGTAAGCAAATACAGCCTGGTCAGTTATCATACGTCCGAAACCGATTTGCGCTCCCTGGCTATCATATATGCCTAAACATATGGCGTTTTGAATCGAACGCTCTACTATAGCGAGCGGAATACGCTGCGCCCAGTAACTTTCTTCACTCAGGTATTTATAAACTACAGCTATTTGAATTTTTGATTTATCGAAAGAGAACAAATAGTTGTTTTCATAAAAATCATCAGGTAATGTATTGAAGAGCATTTTATAATATAAATTGAATGAGCTATATTGAATCTGGTTGGTTACAGGGATTGTTTTTCCGGCTGGCGTATGATCTTTTTATGATACCTGCGCAGCTTCTTTTTAGCGCCGGGCAGGCCTATGCTTGATTTAATACCCTCAAGCGTGGTTTTGATAATATAGTTGATAGCCGATTTTTCCTGCCAGCGCTCAAAGAAAACCAATGATTCTTTTCCCCTGTTATTTTTGCGCACAATAAATATCATAGCCAGCCTGCTCACCAACCTGTTTATAAAGGTTTGATTAGGCAGATCGTTCTTGTTAAGGAGGCCTACATTCAGGCCTCTGTAATTCATGTATGCAGTGCCAATAGCAGCATCGTTATTGCCAATGGCATTTACACTAAGGCTTTTTAAGCGGCCATCAAAAACTTTAGCACCCACCAGCGGCACTAATACTGTATTGAATTTTGTAAGATCCATAGGTCCTGTAGTAAGGTTCATACGCATATAACCCGTGGTGTCTGCGTAAGACTGTGCTACATCAAGCGTTGTATGCAGACTGCCCAGCACATCTGCGGTAGCAAGTATATAAATACTATCCTCAGGTTTTATATCATAGTTTTTAATATGGGTCATCAGCACGTTCAGGTTATCTACAGGAATAACACCTAAGGTATCTGTATTAGGATTGATTTCCCAGTAAGTAACGTGCATGTTATGGATGCGTACACTATCTATATCAAGACTGCCTTTGAGCTTTCGTAGCATTTCAGCAGGAAGTGGTTTATATTTGATCACGGTGTCCGGCTGTGTTTTGTCTTTGAAAGTAAACAGGTTTACATCATTCAGTTCTATACTGCCAATGCTCAAAATGCTGTCGTGGCTGTATTTTTCCAGATCAATAGGCCCGCCGGTAATTTTTCCGGTGTGTATTTTTAAATAATCTTCATTAAAGGCCTTGGCGATCCTGTATGCTTCAACAGGTTGTTTGGGCTCCAAACTCAATGAATCCATGCCTAATACCCTGTCTTTTACTGTAAATCCGTACCACTGCAAGGTATTTTTTCCCGTGGCAAATTTTCCGTTAGTGCCGTTTATATGCAGCTTATTGCTGTTAATAAGGATATCAACAGGGCTTTGAATGTATTTCGAGCTTAATGCAATATTACGCACATCGCCTTTATCCAGCTCCAGTACCGAATTGTTTTTCCCCAGGCTGTCAAAAGCCATCTTATCTAAAGAAAGAATGTTCATACTGGTTTGCCAGTCCAATTTGCCCTGGTCGTTTTTTTTCACCAGCACATCGTTGAATTCAAGATTCAGTTTATTATCGTTGGTGGCGGTTCTTTTACCTTTTGAGCTGATAAACTCAAAATTGGTAAGAAACATTTTTACCTGGTCTGCTTTAACAGGTATCTCCGGAACAGATGCTAAATTAGTAACCTTAAGATAACTGTTTAGCTGAACCCCATCCCAGTTTATATAGCTTGCTGAATCATTTTTATTAATAAGTGTAAGCTTTATGTCGGGCCTTTCAAAAAGCGCAGCACCAATATTTATTGCTGTTCCTTTTTTCTTTGCATCCTGTGCTGTCTTTTCTTTTTTCCCGAGCCTTGCAGTAACTACAGGGTCTGTAAGAACGATGCCCTGTAAGGTGAGGCTACCTGCCACTATTTCTGCAATATTAGGGATGATTGTAAGCCTGGGAACAGCGGCGATGATAGAATCGATCTGGTTTATTTTTTCAAAATGAATATTTTTCAGCACACTGTTATTCTTATCTGTAATGTCCATTTCTGCAACAGATGCCCGCATATCAGGGCCTGAAAAAAACAGGTCTCTTCCATCAAGGCTCAGCCCTTTTATGTCGGGCTTACCTGCTGCATTGTTTGCAAATTCATTTACAAGAATACTATTGAAATAGCCGGTCAGCTTATTTTGCTTAATTGTGAGGTCAATATCAGTATGATTCCCCTTTATATTTCTTAGGAGCAGCAATGTTTTTGCTTTGCGCGGCTTAGCTGTTTTATGCTGCCTGGTTTCGTTTGTCTTATCCAGTATAATGTTTGCCCTGTTCCAGCTCACGCCGTTAACTATTAAACTCTGGCGGGTGCTGTCTAATACTATGTCTCCCAGGTGTATATTGCTGGCATTGGCTTTAATATCGTTGGATCGCAGCGACATATTTGCGGCTTTTAATCCGCTTTTATTTTCTGAAAGCTCCACTTTATTAAGATGAGCTATAAGATCATCTTTTTTGAATACGCCTTTATCGAAGTTCAGCACGTTTACAGAACGCTGCACACTCTTGATTTTATTGGCGCTGGTGAGATCATTGGCCCGCAGGTCAAGATTGGTATTGAACAGGCTAAGAGAAGCGCCATTGCTAAACCGGAATACAATATCGCCCTCATGTATCAAAAGGTTTTTCAGATCCATCACATCATCAATGTTATTAAGCGTTTCAAAAAGATTTTTTGAACGCTTTTTTTTCTTTTTCCCATTGGTAGTATAATCTACTACAGGACTGAAGAACTCTGCGCTCCTGGCCGAAAAAATGTTATCATATAAAAGCGATTCCCACGAAAGTCCGCGTACCCTGAAGCTCGGCATAGCCAGGATCTTAACTGTGCGGCCCCGATCATACTCTTTAAAGGAAAATTTATTCAGGTTGATCACATCATCTTCAAATCCGATACTGTCAAAAGCAATCCTGTAGCGCCCGTCGTTTAATACATTCTCAAAGTTGTGCAGGGTCATGATGAACTTGTCCAGGTGAACCGGCCTTTCCTCATTCTGGCGTACTGCCAATCCATATATTTCAAAATTATTATTACGTGATGAAAAAGTGCTGGCCTTAGCTTTCTTTATAGTGCTTACGTCAATCTCTGCATTTTTAACCCCTACATAATTAAGCACCATATCACCCAGCAATTGTTGTATAACGGCATCCACACGTTCAACACCTACTTTTCTTTTCCCTGTATTTTTTTGTTTTTTATTTGTTTTCTGATCACTGTCTATATCCAGGAAAATTTTCGGGCGGCTGCAGAATACCGAATCGGCAATGATCGTTTCATTACTGTACAAAGAATCAAAATTGATATTGGTAAGCTGCAGTTTGTCAAAGAATATCCTGAAAGAGGTTCTCGAGCTGTCTCCTTTTAAAGCACGCACCGTACAGCTGTCAAATTCTACCCGCTGGTTCGCGAGGTTTACCCTGAAATCTTTAAAAGCGATAAAATGCCTGCCGCCGGGAAATACCAGGTGCTGATCAAATGTTCTTATAGCAATATTATCTGTAAACGTGATCTTTTCTTTTCCCTTTTTTCCAGACTGTGTTGAATCAAACTGTAAATTATCCAGCTGTATATAAATATTGTTTACAGCGAAAGGCGTTTCATTTTTTTGAGTGTTGTCAATAAGCGAGAAGCTCCCGTCATCCAACCTGAATTTGTCGATCTGTAAAACATTGATCGCATCTGTGATAGACTTTGATATACGGCCCATTTCCTCTGCTACTGAAAAATTACTGTTCGAAGTATCTTTACCTGCTTTATTCTTAACACGGGGAATATTCCTGGTAAATACCACAGCCGGCGATTGAAGCCTGATGGAATCTATCAGGATTTCCCTGTTAAAAAGCAAAGGCAGAAAGCCCCTGGCTTTAATAAGGATCCGTTTGGTGTTAACAGCATAGCTCGTGGCTATAGTAGAATCATTTGAAATAATAGAAGCTTTCTGAAGCTCTATTTTGTTTTTGATCCAGTTGAACCTGAACCTGCCTACTTTTAGTTTCAGCTTTCCTTTTGACTGTGTATAAACTATTTGCTCCAGCGCTTCTTCGGCATGATCTATAAACCAGAAGTTAAATGCAAGTATAGCGGTAGCTATGATGCCGAATAGTATAAGGCCCGTACGATAGGTAAACCTTTTAAAGCGCAAACGCCTCAGCTTCAGCTCCCGTAAATTGATCTTTTTTTTCAAGCGACGGATATTGTTTACAGACAGTCAAAAATGTATATGCCGATTAAAAATACATAAAAGGCCGGATAAAAAATACCGGCCTTTCAAACATGAACTTTTATCTTTTTAACTTACCTGGCTGCCGTCTGCCGTTGCCGCATCGCTGCTTACAAATTTTAACTTACCGTCTGTATCTTCTGCCATCAGTATCATTCCGTTACTTTCAATGCCCCGCATTTTCCTCGGGGCAAGATTGGCCACCACCACTACTTTTTTCCCGACAATGTTTTCGGGCTGAAAATGGAGGGCAATACCCGAAACAATCGTTCTTTTTTCGAAACCCAGATCAATGACCAGCTTTAATAACTTATCTGCCTTTTCCACTTTTTCGGCAGATAATATCGTACCGGTACGAAGGTCAATTTTAGCAAAATCATCAAATTGTATTGCAGGCTTAACGCTTAACGCAGAAGGCTGAAGGTTTGCTGCTTCCTGCATTTTACTTTCAGCCTCAGGCTTTATACTTCCTGCTTTCAGCTTTTGTATCTGCGCTTCTATTTCCATATCCTCAATTTTCCTGAATAAAATTTCCGGTGCGCGCAGGCTGTAGCCTACGCTCAAAAGATTGATTTTGCCGGCATTATCCCATTCCAGCATTTTATCGACCACTTTCATCATGTGCAGCATTTTTTTAGCGGTAGCCGGAAGGAATGGGTTGATCAGAATAGCGAGGTTGGCGGTTAGCTGTAAGCATAAATGCAGGCAGTTGTCAATATTTTTTTGAGCTTCAGGATCTTCGGCCAGTTTTTTAGCTACTATCCAGGGCTCTTTCTCCTGCATGTATTTATTACCCTTACGGCTCAGGTCAATCACCTCATACAGCGCATCTCTAAAGCGGTAATGCTCCAGCGCAGTCTGTACTTTTGCTTTTGATGCTTCAATATCTGCAATGATCAGCTGGTCTTTTTCGTCCAAAACGTCTGTATGCAGCTTAGGAACTTTACCGCTACATAATTTGTGCATCAGTACAAAAGTGCGGTTTACGAAGTTCCCGAAAATAGACGCCAGCTCATTATTATTCCTGTCCTGGAAGTCCTTCCAGGTAAAATCATTATCCTTATTTTCGGGGGCGTTGGCACATAGCACATAGCGCAATACATCCTCACAGCCCGGGAAATCTTTTATATACTCATGTACCCATACTGCCCAGTTGCGGCTGGTAGAAACCTTGTCTCCCTCAATATTTAAGAACTCATTGGCCGGCACGTTATCAGGCAATACAAATCCACCGTGCGCTTTCAGCATGGCAGGAAAAATGATACAGTGAAAAACGATATTGTCCTTACCAATGAAATGCACCAGCTTGGTATCTTCTTTACACCAGTAATCAGCCCATTTATCTGTCAGTTCTTTGGTGGCAGAAATATACCCGATTGGCGCATCAAACCATACATACAGCACTTTCCCTTCTGCACCGGGCAAAGGCACTTTGATACCCCAATTACTGTCGCGCGTCATAGCACGGCTTTGCAGGCCGTTATCGAGCCAGCTTTTGCACTGTCCAAAAACATTATTTTTCCATTCCGTATGTTCTTCCAGTATCCATTTTTTCAAAAATCCCTCATAGTTCTGTAAAGGGAAATACCAGTGTTTGGTTTTCTTTTTTACCGGTATCGCATCGCTCAGCGTACTCCGGGGATGGATCAGTTGCTCCGGCGATAAAGAGCTGCCGCATTTTTCGCATTGGTCGCCATATGCATTGGGATTATGACATACCGGGCATTCGCCGGTGATATAACGGTCGGCCAAAAACATATGGGCCTTTTCATCGTAGTACTGCTCACTCTCTCTTTCCTCAAACAAGCCCTCATCATATAATTTTTTGAAAAAATCGGAGGCTGTTTGATGATGTACAGGACTTGTAGTTCTGGAATAGATATCAAAAGAGATACCCATTTGCTCCATGCTATGCTTTATTTGCTCGTGGTATTTATCTACTACCTGTTGCGGTGTTACCCCCTCGTTCATGGCACGAATAGTAATAGGCACACCATGTTCATCACTGCCCCCTACAAATTTCACATCCCTTTTTTGTGCACGTTGGTAACGCACATAAATATCTGCCGGTATATAGCAACCTGCCAAATGCCCGATATGTATAGGTCCGTTTGCATAAGGCAACGCTGCTGTAACCAAAACCCTGTTAAACTCGCTCATAACCTGTAAAAATGCTTTTATTTAGCCTGCAAAAGTAGTTAATTATAGGGCAATTAGCTAATGGTTCATAGTATATAGTTCATGGTTCATGGAACTTTCAGGCTTTCTGTCTTCCGGACTTTCTTTTCCACAAAAGCAATAAATAGGGAATTGCCCCGTAAATTTGCTGCCCAAATTAGACTTAAGAATATATGCCTCTTATTAAAAGTATATCCGGGATCCGTGGAACTATAGGTGGAAAAACCGGCGCAACACTTTCGCCTGTTGATGTGGTGAAGTTTACTGCTGCCTATGGTGCTATACTTAAAAAAAACACCGGCAGGGACAAAAAAATTAAAGTAGTGATAGGCCGCGATGGCCGGATCAGCGGTGCCATGATCAGTAGCCTGGTTCAGTCTACCCTTTCTGCAATGGGAATAGAAGTAGTTGACCTGTGCTTAAGTACCACTCCTACAGTAGAAATTGCCGTTCCTATGGAGAAGGCAGATGGGGGTATCATTCTTACAGCCAGTCATAACCCTAAAGAATGGAATGCACTGAAGCTGCTAAATGAAAAAGGAGAATTTATTGATGCCGAAACCGGCCAGGAACTGTTAAAAATTGCCGAAGCAGAAGATTTTGATTTTGTCGCGGTAGACAGGCTGGGGAAAGTAACTACAGATGATTCCTACATGCAAAAACATATTGATGCCATTCTTAAATATCCTTTGGTAAATAAAAAAGCTATTGCTGCAAAAGGGTTTAAGGTAGTAGTGGATGCGATCAATTCTACCGGCGCCACTTTTGTGCCTGCGCTGTTACATGCGCTTGGCGTAGAAAAAGTGACCGTACTGAACAAAGAGATTACCGGGAATTTTGCTCACAACCCTGAGCCCTTACCCCATCATCTTACTGAATTGAGCAATGCTGTTGTTAAAGAAAAGGCGGATCTGGGTATTGCGGTAGATCCTGATGTGGACAGGCTCTGCTTTGTATGTGAAGATGGTAGTATGTTTGGCGAAGAATACACGCTGGTTGCAGTTGCAGATTATATACTTTCTCAACGTGGGGGCAATACTGTAAGTAATATGAGCAGCACCAAAGCGCTTAAGGAAATTACGGTTAAAAGAGGCGGTGAATATTTCCCTTCGGCTGTAGGCGAGGTAAATGTAGTTGCCAAAATGAAAGTTCATAATGCAGTGATCGGCGGGGAAGGTAATGGGGGTATTATTGTACCGGACTTTCATTATGGCAGGGATGCGCTGATCGGTATTGCTTTATTCCTTTCACAACTGGCTAATCAAAAAGGCAGCATCAAATCTTTACGCCGCCAGTACCCGGATTACTTTATCAGCAAGAATAAAATTGAACTGGACAGCAGCATTGATGTAAAATCTGTTTTTAAGAATATTAAAAAGAAATATGCCAGGAACCCGATCAATGAAGAGGACGGGTTAAAAATAGAATTTGATAATGACTGGGTACATCTCCGCACTTCCAATACAGAGCCTATTATCCGTATTTACTCGGAGAGTGATTTTGAAAGTAAGGCCAATAATATAGCCCACAGGCTCATGGAGGATATAAAGGAAGAAATTAAATAGCCAAAATTGTTCTATGTTTGAGTATGGTTTGTTGCGTAGTATAAACAACAGGCCGTAAACACTATAATGAGCTCAAAAATCAGGCGGCAAAGTATTATTTCTTCCCTTATTATATATAGCGGATTCCTGATCGGGTTCGTTAACGTTTATTTCTTTACAAGAAACGGTGCTTTTTCTACAGACCAATATGGTTTGTATAATATGATTATTGCTGCAGGCTCTTTCTTATCCTCTGTGGGCAGCCTGGCCATGCCGGGTTATATACATAAATTTTTTCCTTATTACCATGACAGGTTACCGGCCGAAAAAAACGACCAGATCAGCTGGGCTTTGGTGATCAGTTTTCTGGGCTGTGTACTGGTAGCTGTTGGTGGCTGGGTATTTAAGGGACTGGTTATACAAAAGTTCGGCTCCAACTCAGCTCTTTTTGTGCAGTATTATACCTGGCTGTTCCCTTTTGTGTTTGGTCTTATTTTATACAATGTGCTGGAAGCCT
This sequence comes from Niabella aquatica, assembly GCF_054779315.1. Taxonomy (NCBI): domain Bacteria; kingdom Pseudomonadati; phylum Bacteroidota; class Chitinophagia; order Chitinophagales; family Chitinophagaceae; genus Niabella; species Niabella aquatica. The sequence continues at coordinate 145,294 of NZ_BAAGYM010000020.1, read as the reverse complement.
ATGGATGGGTGTTGCAGAAATCTGTTCTCACTACATTTATAAAAGAAGTAGAATGGCGGTGTATTATTACTATTCTTGTTGTTTTATTTTCTTTCGGCATTATTAAAAGCTTCGACACTTTTGTGATGCTTTTCTCACTCTCTTATTTTGCACTTTTTATTACGTTGCTTATTTATTTAGTAACAACTAAAAAAATACATCTCACGCTTAAAGCAAGTGTGGTAACCAAAAAATTCCTGAAAAAAATTACTGCTTTTTGTGGATTTGTATTTGGCGCCGGTATTGTTTTTAACCTGTCAGCAATATTCGACACCATAGTAATAGCCTCTGTACTGCCTAACGGCCTGGAAAAAGCCGCTGTTTTTTCCCTGGCACAATTAATGACGGGCATTATTCAGGCACCACAACGAAGTGTGGTTGCCGCCGCCGTACCGCATTTGTCATTTGCATGGAAAAACAAGCAAATCCAAACGATCCAAACTATTTATCAAAGGTCTTCTATTAATTTACTCATAATTGCCTGTGTTTTATTTGTACTGATTGTATTAAATTATAAAGATGCGGTCATCACTTTTAATATCAACCGTGATTATTTGCTGGGCTTCCTGCCATTTGTTTTTTTGGGCCTTACCAGGGTGATTGATTTGGGTACCGGCGTTAATGCACAAATTATCGGCACTTCTAATTTCTGGCGGTTTGAACTATACAGCGGCCTGGTATTAATGGGGTGTATGTTGCCGCTTAGCTACTTACTCGCCAAGCAATTTGATATATTGGGGCCTACCATCGCCGGACTGATATCTGCTATTATTTATAATGCCTTTCGTATTGTTTTTTTATGGAAAAAATACCAGCTGTTTCCTTTTACTCCTAAGTCTGTTTATGTGCTTAATATTGCCCTCGCTGTATATATGATTACCTGGTTATTATTTGAGGGCTGGAGCGGGTTAACCGGTTTATTTACCCGCAGTATTTTTGCTTTGCTGCTATTTATTGGCGGTATATTAATACTGAAGCCCTCGCCGGATATCAGGCCTGTTCTACAGGCGTTGCTGAACCGCAGCCCCTGGCGTGAAAAATAAAAGCAGGGCTGCTGATAAGGCTGGTGCTATAACTGGCGTATATACCTGGCAGGCAGCGCCCTGCTGGCCGGAATGTGTAAAAGATATCCGTAAAAGAACTGATGATTTTATCTATGTTGCAAAATCCCGGTACCGCTCAGCAGTATACATGCAGGCTCCGTAAATAAAATTTATAGGCTACGCTCTTATTACCAAAGTATATTGTAGGGGTCCAGTTCGTAAATCACACCGAAACCAAAGCTATAATATTTATTAGGGTTATTGATGTTCTCTCCTGTTCTGTTATCAAGATTTTTGGTAAAGAACCTTATGTTTCCCTCTGCGAGGAGCTTCACCCTGCTGTTGAGCCTGTATTTAACTCCTCCGCCTACAGGCATGGCAAATCCGGTTTTGTCTTTGCTTTCTTTTGGTCCTTCGCTGGAAGAATAATTAAACAGTGTATACGCCCCAGCACCAACATTTATAAACGGAGAAGCCTTGTGGGAGTAAAGATCGATAAAATCATATTCAGCCCTAACGGTTGCTTCGGCCATTTCTGTCTGAAACTCACCGTTGGGCTTTACTTTCTGGGATGCAACATCTGTATTCTTGCCTCTCATCCGGCCACCAAAAAGCTCTCCCCGTATATATAGGTTATCCCAAACTTTTCTCCTGTACACCAGCGACGCGTATAAAGAGCTATGACTGGCTAAGCCTGCATCAACAGCAAACCTGCCTGAATAGGAAAGCGCGCCGAAATTAAAACCAAGGCTGTTCTTTTGAGGAGTATACTTCTGCGCCTTTGCACTACCCGTACAAACTAAAAATGTAATAATTACAACTGTTATTAAAGATTTATTCATTTTCATGTAGGTAACGATAACGGTTAATTAAACTTTTATTTAGCCCAGCCGCGGGCACTCAGGTTGTTGAGCTGTTTTTGTATGATATCTGCCTGTTCCGCAGATAAAGGCGTATGATTAAAGCCATTCTCTGCATCCAGCGAGGATTTAAGGATGTTGCTTTCAAATAGCCTGTTCTCAAATACTTCCTCCCAGGTTACGTATCCGTTAATATTTAGCGGATTGGTAATTTTATTTCTTACCAGTGCCTTTCTAAGATCGGGATAATAGATCCAGAATACGGCATGCTCACTGTTTTCCATAGTATATCCGTCAGAAGTAGTATAGCTGGTTACAGGAGCGATCCCTAATATCCTCACATAAGTTTTTCCGTCGCGCTTATTGAACAGCCACTCTTCCTTAAGCCTGAATTTGTAAATTGAGTCGGGAGATACCGCCCGGTTCCTTACCTGATAACCGGCAATATTTCCTTCCATATCATACCTGGCAGATGTATCCAGGCCTCCGCCAAAGCCTGCCAGGGCTTCTTCAAAGGTGATAGGGGTTGTAAAACGATCGTCTATATTGCTGAATGCCTGTACGCTATCTTCTTTAATGGCTTTCAGCATAATGTTAATCAGCCTTTTACTATCTTCTCCTTCAATAGCTTTATTATAAAAATACCGGGCGTTTTGCTGGGTACGGGCATCGATGGTACGCCATACCCTTACCCGATACAAGGCGTCTGCCGCATATAAAGGGGTATAATCCAATGGAACGGCCGTGCTATCCGTATTGTCATCCTCCAGGATGTTATCTTTCCTTAAAGTAGCCCTTGAAGTGCCGTACAAGCCGCCGTCGCCCTGATCTTCTACTACTTCTACAGGCAGGTTCTGATGGGAAACAGGAGTATCATTTCCGCTTTCTCCGGATGGCTCCTGAGCCGGCCTGGTTTTAGGAGTTGTATTTTTCGACTCTTTGCCTGAAGAGCTGCTTTTTACCGGAGTATCATAAGCACTACGCCGCTGCGCTGCAACAGAACCGCTAACCAACAAAAGAAGGACTATAATATTACAGGTAATGCGAAATTTCATCTGTATATTTTTTATTTTTTTAATGATCAGATGCCCCGCCTGACCGGCAGGGAATTCTATCTTCAATTTTTTATTCACTATTCATGGTTTTTAAATACATCTTATTATTGGGCCGGTCTAATATTACATTTTAATTTCAAACATCAAACCAAACCGGCATATTTAGTACAGGTTAAAAGCGATCGGAGGCAAAGTTCTGGTGCCGCCGGGACCTGAAGCTCTTATTTCATCAATAGTAATGGTACTTCCCGGTTTGGCACGTTCTATAAGGCTGCGTACTGCATTAAACGAGTTGCCTGATACGGCTTTATGCATAAACTCAGGATACCCTGCTCCGGCAAAAGTCATGGTATACTCCACTATAGTAAACTTAACTCCTTCAAAAACAAAGTTTTCTAATTCTGCACGCACGCCAGCCTGGGCTTTAAAATCGTTAACACGAATACGTCCTCCTTTGCTTGCTCCCACCATAGCTGTTGGTGTTGGCACCGATTTTACACGGAAATCGAAGCTGGTGGTTTGTTTGCCATCGTTAACCGTAATTTTCGCTGTTCCCGGCGTTGTGACTTTTGCAATATATTTTCCATTGCTCCCGGAAATGGATCCCTGGCTTATAGATACCCGAAGGTTACTGGCGCTGGTACCGCTGCCTCCGCCTACGGAAACGGGGTTATCCAAGCCTACATATAATACCTTTACAGCATCGGCGCTTACAGTAAGGCCTGTGGGAGAAGCAACTACATAATTAATATCTTTGGTAAGCGTAGCGGTTGTACCATCGGGTTTTACAAAAGAGATATTTACCTTGCGTGTATAAGAACCCGGGCCTCCGGCTACTGTTTTGTATTCTGCCAAACCATTGGCATTCAATGGAACAGGTGTTCCATCAATGGTAACTGTTGGCCTGGCATTTTTGCTGAAAGCACCAACCCCTGCAGTAATGGTAAATTCGCTGCCAGGTAATAAAAACTGCGCATTGGCCGTGGCCAGGGCCTGGAATTCATCGTACACCACCTGTACTTCACCAATTTGGTTATGGCAGTATTCAACTACCTGCGATTCAGCGTTTTTTATATCGCTTTGAAATTTAGAAAGAACGGTAATAGCTGCTATAGCAGGCGTTCTCCGGAAATAAGCATCTTCCCAGGTTTTATTGCTTTTATTTTGCACCACAGGCATGCTTAAATCGAGCGGCAGGCTGTTTTTAAACTGATTGTTGACTTTTTCATCTATACCTAAAAGGCTTTTTTTATAATCGGTTAGTTTGTTAAACAATTCGTTTCCCTCTTTCCCATCTACTAAAATTTTAGTAGCGGCGTTAGTATTCTTTTCGTTAAAGTGGCCGCCGTTTGCTCCCCCTGCTTCGTTTTGTATTTGTGTTTTTATATTGTCGATGTAGCCTACCATTTCATCAGAAAGCTGTCTCGCCCTTTCAGCTTTTGGCTTCCAGATAGCAGCAAGGTCCCTGGTTTTGGGATCATTTATTTTATTTTCCAGAGAAGCAAAGATCGTTTGGGTTTTTTTATCGATAGTAGCGTTGGCATTGGAGAAGCTTTTATTCATGGTTCTGAAAGCATTCAATACCTCGCTTGATATATTTAATGCCAGCAATGCGGTAAGCACTAAATACATCACAGTAATCATTTTTTGCCGGGGCTCTTTAGGTAAAGCCATGTTGTGTGTATGATTTGAGATTTATGATTTGAAATTTGAGATTGGTTTAAAAGCCGGAAATTAATTTGCTTCATCTTCATCTTCATCTTTGACTTTACTAACCTCTCTGGACTGCAGACCTGTGTATGCCACAGCAGAATTGTGCAACGCAATTTTAACGCTCCGTGTTCTGCCGCCGGAAACATCATATAATTACGATCCTTTCATCTGCATAGCGGCAATCATGCTGCTGTACATTTGATTCAGCTTCGCAAGATTCTTGGACAGTTCCGACATTTCTTTTTGTGTGGCTTTTGCATCCTCTGCGCTGTTGATCAGGGCATGAGATGTTTCTGCCAGCTTGTTGTAATAAGTATTTACCCTATGAATAGAAAGGGTAGCTTCTTTTACCTGCTTGGCATATTCATCGGTTTCTACAACACCGTTTGTGGCATTGGCTATCCTGTTAATATTCGCCTCAAGCGACCTGAATCCTTCACTCAATTTGTCTAACGATTCCGGTGTAATATCTGCTGCCTGCAGCATCTCGTCCATAGACGCAAGAGCGCTTCCGGTACGTGATGTTAGCGCGGGCGCTGCCTCCACAACCGCAACGCTTGTAGTATCGTCCAGCGCTTCGGGTTTAAAAGCGTACATTAAAGCGTACACCAAAAAGACAAGGGCCTCTGTGTATAAACCAAATTTCAGCCAGGTATCAGGATCGCCGATAGGTGCTGTATTGGTTAATTTGAACAATGCTCCTAAAAGCACAGGAACGGCGCCAAGGGAGAAAAAAATGTTTAAATAGCGTTGTATGTTCGATTTTTGTTCTACTGCCGGCATATAGCTTGTTTTATTGTTTAAGATAAAGAATTTATTCAGGAAGATTTACTACAACGCGGAAGCCGATATAGGAATGCGTAGCATCCATGTCTTCGTAAGAACGGTTAGCGGTAGTAACCATAGAGGGTGAATCTTTCCAACTGCCGCCTCTTAAAACTTTTCTTCTTTGAAATTTAGACTGGGATTCGGGTGTGCCAAACTGAATATCAGGATTAAACCTGTTCTGGAAATTTTCTCCGCCTTCATAGTAGGAAGTTACCATCCATTCAGAAACATTATCGGCCATATTGTACAACCCTGCTTTCCCTTTTTTGCTGTCATTTACGTATACGGGAAATATTTTTCCCTGCGTAGTAACCGGCACTTCTTTATCTTCTTCGGAAGCCGTTTTTTTAGCATTCACATTGGCCTGGTTCAGGCTGGCAGCATAGGCCCATTCTGCTTCGGTGGGGAGCCTGCATTTACCACCTTCCGAGAGTTTATTTTTAGACTGATAGGTGTTGATCTTTTGTTTGGTCATCCAATCGCAGAAAGCATTGGCCTGGTTCCAGCTTACACCTACCACAGGGTAATTCTGATATTTGGGGCTGCTGAAATATCCTACGGCCATTTGCTCGTTATTGGAATACCCGAAATCCCTCATCCAACATAGCGTATCAGGGTAAATGGCTACAGCATATTTATAAATAAAATCGCTTGGAGGACGGTTTTTGTTCTCTTTTTTAGCAGCTTCGAGGTAATTAAATCCCTGTAAAAGATAAATAAGCTTTTGAGGGTCAATAGCGCGTTTGTTATTAATGGTTTTAGACGGATCAATTAACAGATCGCCAAGGCGACTGACAATTTCAGGGTCTGAATAATTGATTTTGGAGGCCAGCTTCCAGTTGACAGCAGTATCTCCGGATTCGATGACCACATATTCGCCGCCCAGGGTACGCGCGGCTATCGAATCTCTTACCCAGTATACAAATTCTTTATACTGGGCATTGGTGATCTCTGTCTGAGAAATATAAAATCCGCTGATAAGCACAGGCTTGGATAATTCTTTTTTTAAAACAGTGGTGGTATCGCTTTCATCACCCATTATAAATGTGCCTGTGGGGATTTCTACAACAGAAAGGGGCAGTGTAGAGGACAGATTCGATTTTTTGCCCACCAGCTTTTTTAATCGAAAGCTCTTTTGCGCGTCAGCATTATTGAAAGCAAATACAAATAAGCATATAAAAGCAATGAGTTTGTTCATATTTAAATAGCCTGAATTTTTAAGATGCGGTTAATATTCCCCAAAACCCAAATTTGGTGCAAAACATATACCAAAAATTTGAAATTGGTAGGCAAATATAAGCGCCCTAGGTTTTAAATCAGCAATAGTTGAATAATCTGATTATAATTTAATTAATAAAGGATGATTATATATTAATGAAATTTTTTATGTATCTGGCTTTTTATTCAGGAACTCCAACGCTTTTTCAAGATCTTTGATCAGGTAATCTGCATCTTCCAGTCCCAGGTAAAGCCTTATATGGTTATGAGATTCATTATCAGGGTTGTATAGCTCTTTTTTAATAAATACACACCGGGGGATGACCAGGCTTTCGTGGCCACCCCAGCTTACTGCCATCAAAAAATGCTGCAGGCTCTCACAGAATTTGATGATTGTTTCACGGCTTTTTTCTTTTAACACAATAGTTACCAGACCAAAAGCGGCCTTCATTTGTTTTTTTGCCAATTCGTACTGCTCAAATGAAGGATGAAAGGGAAATATGATCTTTTCAACTTTATGATGCGTGTCCAAAAACTCAATAACCTTTTGGGTGGTGTGGTGAATGCGTTCCAGGCGCATCGGCAGCGTTCTGAGACCGCGTAACAGCAGCCAGGCATTAAACGGCTGCAGGCCGCTGCCGATGGTCATAAATTCAGTATCAAAAATTTTTTTCATCAGCGCATTGCTGCCGCAAAGCACCCCCCCTAAAGTATCGCTATGGCCGCCGATATATTTGGTGGCGGTTTGCATGGCAATATCAATACCCAGCTCCATTACATTTTGATACAGCGGGGTGCAATAAGTATTGTCGATAAACGTAATGATGTTATTCTGTTTGGCAAAAGTGGCAATTTCCTGTAAAGGCTGTAATTCATAAGTCCAGCTATTAGGCGATTCAAGATAAAAAAGCACCGTGTTGGATAATGTAGCTGCTTTCCAATGTTCAAGCGTTTTGCCTTCTGTGTAAGTGACGGTAACATTAAAGCGCGGCAATATAGCGTCAAACATTTTTTTGGCAGAGCTGTAGGGGTTTTTAACGGATACGATATGGTCGCCGGCTTTTAGAAAAGAAAAGATACCTGCAAAAATAGCGGCTGCCCCGCTGTTAAATAACAGGCAATCTTCAGCACCTTCTAATGCCGCCAGTTTTTTGCTCAGGATATCGGTAGTAGGGTTGGCGCCGCGACTATACAGATAGCCGTTTTTTTCATCTTCAAAAGCATGAGCAAACTTTTCCGCTTCTTTAAAAGCAAAGTTGCTGGCCTGCCATATAGGAGGGGCCACTGCATTAAAATATTGCTCCCTGTTTTCTCCAAGTTCATTAATGATATATGATAGAGGGTTCATAAAAATTTATAATTGACAAATAAGCAAAGATAAAATACCGGATGCTGTTGTAAGAATTTTTACATTTAATTATAAGCATATTTTATGGATGTCTGCTTACCGGGCTATACAATTAACAATGATTTACAGTATATCTGAATTAGCGATTAATTAACTATTGCATGTAGCGATAACCCCTGAATTGCATGATAACTTTAGGGTAGTAAATAATAATTTAAATTTTTAAAAAATGAAAAAGTTACTAGCAATTATCGCTTTTTTATCGGCTACTGCATTTGTAAATGCCCAGACTGCAACCCCAACCCAACCCCGGCCTGCTGTAAAACCTGTTATGAAAATTAATGCCAAAAGCACCCCCGCGCCCGCTGTTGCTCCTCAGCCAGCAGCGAAGCCCGTTGCCAAAGCTACAGCTCCGGTACCTGCTTCAAAAAAAACTGCTGCATCAGCAGCCGGAACCGTTCATTTGAAAAAGGATGGTACGGTAGATAAGAGGTTTAAAAGCAGTGAACACCTGAAAAAAGACGGTACGCCAGATATGCGCTATAAAGAGAATAAAAAGAGCTGATATTTTTTTTAGCAAACTGTTATTAAGAGATCTCAATCGGGGATCTCTTTTTTATTACCCTTTCTGTAGAATAGAAAATATATGATCATGAAAAAAAGCAATACGGCGCATCCCGTTAAAGCGGCATAATTATTTTTTTCATAATCTAAAGCAATACTGATCGCCACGAAAATATAGGCAGTAATAAAAATAACAGGTAACAGGGGATAAAGCTTCATGGTGTAAATTCCGCTGCCATCCAGGTGCCTGGTTTTTTTCCTGAAATAAAAAATGCTTCCGGCAGAAAGGGCCATGCCGAAACAGTCAAGAAAAATAGAAAAGCTCAGGATCCTGTCAAACTCTTCTGCCCAAAAAACAACCAGGGCTGCAATCAAGGAAAAAACCGTAAGCGATGTAGTGAGTACGCCGTTGCGGCTGGTTTTAGAAAATAAGGAAGGCAGAACTTTGTCGCTGCTCATTGCGTACATCACCCGGGGGTTGCTTAACAGTGATCCGTTTATGTAACCTAATACCCCTATAAACAATAATACAGACAGCACTGTTTCGGCTCTGGAACCCAGTACTTTTGAAGCCATGATAGCCGCAATATTTTTACTATCCTTCAATTGTTCGAAACCAATTACCCTTATATAAGCATAGTTTACCAAAAGATAAAGAGAAACAATAATGAGCAGGCCGAGCAAGATGCTTCGGGGAATGGTGCGTGGCGGATTTTTAACCTCTTCACCGAAATTGATCGTTTGCTGATAGCCGCCATAGGTAAAGCTTACGGCTACCAGGCCAATCCCAAAAGCTTTTATATATTCCTTCATTGAAGGAGATACGGTGCTGCTTTGCTGTATGGCAGGCGCCGGAACAGCAAAAAATATAGAAAGTATAAGCAGGATAACCAGGCCTATTTTGATCAGCATTAAAACATTCTGGGCTTTCGAACTTAGTTTAAGCCCCAGCATATTTACGCCATAAAAAATAATGATGGCTATAATTGCAAATGCCACCTGGATAGTTTTAAGAGAAGCAGCTGAAGGGAACAGCACTCCCGAAATATATTCACTGCCTACCAGGGCTACCATCGCCAGCGAAGCGGCATTGCTGACCAGTATAATGCAGTTGATGGCAAACGCAATAGAAGGATGATAGGCGTAAGAAAATACTTTATAATAGCCGCCGGTAGATGGGCTGCGCGACCCTATTTCTGCGTAGGTGAGTGCTCCGCAAAAGGCGACTAACCCACCAGCCAGCCAGCAAAGAAAATAGGTAAATATATCAGGAACGGCTTTTGCCACATTTACCGGAGCTCTGAAAATACCCATCCCTATCACGAAGCTTATACAAATCATGGTAAGGTCGAAAAGTCCCAGCTGTTTTTTCATTTGCCCTGAAGATAAAGAAATATTTGCTGTATAGATTTTTGTGAGCTGAATGATGCCGTTCTTTTGCCGGTACTGTAAATGAGACTAAAAACTGCTAACTTCAAAAATTAATTGGATAAAGAGGCTATTATGACAATTGAAGTATTGAAAAATATATTTCCGGGACTTGAAGCTGAATTGTACGGGGAGCTTTTGCAGCAGGGAACGGTTAAAAAAGTACGTGCAGGCGATACCTTGCTGAAAACGGGGCAAACCATTCGCTCGGCCATGCTGGTAATGGATGGTATTGTGAAGCTGTATCGCGAAGATGAGGAGGGGCGGGAATATTTTATTTATAACCTGGCTGCCGGGCAGGCGTGTTCTCTTTCAATGATCTGTGCCATAAAACATGAAACCAGCGAGATTCTTGCAAAGGCTTTAACGGATGTTACTTTGCTCAGCATCCCTTTTAAAAGTATGGAGCTGTGGATGGGGCGGTATAAAAGCTGGTACCGGTTTGTGCTTACCAATTACAGGAGCCGTTTTGAAGAATTGCTGAGAACGATTGATGCCATTGCTTTTACAGGTATGGATGAACGCCTGGAAACGTATCTGCTAAAACAAAAAGAAACCCTGGGAAGTGACATGCGCATGACCCACCAGGAAATTGCCAACGACCTGAATTCATCCAGGGAGGTAATCAGCCGGCTTTTAAAAAAAATGGAAACCAGGGGCTGGGTCGTTATCGGCAGAAATACCATTAAATGGGTGAGGCAGGAAAAATAATGTGATCACAATCACTTTGTAAAAATAAAAGCATCTGCAAATTTGCAATATGTTGATAGCAGGATACATGGCGGCGTTATTGATAGGACTTTCGTTGGGCCTGATCGGTGGTGGCGGATCTATACTAACCGTGCCTATACTGGTATACCTGTTTGATGTTCCCCCTGTTTTGGCTACTTCTTACTCTTTATTTATAGTGGGTATTACCAGCCTTGTGGGTTCTGTCGCCAACCTGAGCAATAAAACGGTAGATATGAAGACCGTGCTTATTTTCGGCACCCTGTCTGTTATAACTGTTTTTTGTATCAGGCATTATATTATACCCTATCTGCCACAGTCTTTACATATCGGCTATTATTCCGTACCGGTTTCTTTGGTAACCATGCTGCTGTTTGCAGTTTTGATGATCGCCTCATCTTTTTCCATGATAAAAACAGGATCAAAACCCGTAATAAATGAAATGCCGCGCGCCGGGCTGCTTAAAATTTCAGTGTATGGTATAAGCATCGGCCTGGTAACCGGGTTGCTGGGAGCCGGCGGCGGATTTTTATTGATACCTGCCTTAATATTATTGTTGCGCCTTCCGGTTAAAACGGCTATTGGTACCTCTCTTGTTATTATTACAGTAAACAGTTTGGCAGGTTTTGCAGATGATGTTACGCATCATTCTATGGACTGGGATTTATTGCTGAAGGTAACAGGAATAGCTGTTGTTGGTGTTTTGGCAGGCGCAGCAATGGGAAAAAAGATAAAAGGGGGTATTTTGAAAAGAGCATTTGGCTGGTTTGTGCTGCTGATAGGAATTTATGTTGTTGTTCACGAACTGGTAATATATTTTACTCCCTGACGCTTTGGAATACCTGGTAAATAAATAAGTTTTATAAATGATAGAATGGATGAAACAACCCTGGCCCTGGTATGTTGCCGGGCCATTAATAGGATTAATAGTACCGGCCTTATTGTTATTGGGCAATAAGCATTTTGGCATATCTGCAAACCTGAGGCATATCTGTGCAGCCTGCTTACCGGCCCATATTCCTTTTTTTAAGTATAACTGGAAAAAGGAAGCCTGGAACCTGTTTTTTATAGCCGGTATTTTTATTGGTGGTTTTGTAGCTGCACAGCTCTTGGCAAACCCTGATGCCGTAAGGGTGGCACCGGCATTAGCCACGGAGTTACATCAGTATGATATTACAGACAACCAACATCTTTTGCCTGCAGAAATATTTAGCTGGCAGGGTTTGCTTACGGCAAGAGGGTTTGTTCTATTGGTAATTGGCGGCTTTTTGGTTGGTTTTGGAACAAGATATGCAGGGGGCTGCACCAGCGGTCATTCCATTATGGGATTGAGTACCCTGCAACTGCCTTCTCTTATAGCTACTATATGTTTTATGACCGGCGGATTTATTATGGCCAACCTGATCCTTCCTTTTATTCTTAAATTATAACTGATCAATGACTATGCAAAAAGATATTACAGATTACGAAGTGCGTTCGCTGGACACCATGTGTATCAACGAAACAGTACTAAATCACCCCTGGTGGTATAACTTTAAGTACCTGGCAGTGGGCATTATATTCGGTATTGTTTTTGTAAAGGCAGAAATTGTTTCATGGTTCCGTATACAGGAAATGTTCCGCCTGCAAAGTTTTCACATGTATGGCGTGATCGGATCAGCTGTAGTTATAGGGGCTGTTTCTGTATGGCTGATAAAAAGGTTCAATATAAAAACCATATATGGGGAAGCAGTAACTTTACATCCCAAAAAATTTAATAAGGGACAGGTTATCGGAGGATTGCTGTTTGGCCTGGGCTGGGCCATGACGGGGGCTTGCCCCGGGCCATTATTTGCACAGATAGGGAGCGGTTTTACTGTTGTGGTGGTGGTATTATTAAGTGCAATAGCCGGTACATGGGTATATGGTTATTTTCGTGAAAAGCTGCCCCATTAAAAGGTGAGCTGCCAGCAGCCCACGTGTGCAGGCATGTAAAGTTCCTTTCTGTTCATGCTTAAACAAACTTAATGCATTTCCTTACTTTTGCTGAGATTTTGGTTTCTTCCTGCCAAAGGTGGGGGAATTAAAAGGGAAGTCCGGTGTACTTGCCTGCCTCAGGCACGGAGTCCGGCGCTATCCCCGTAGCTGTAAAGAGCGGCCTGTTCAACCTTCCCGAAGAGAAGGCTTTATGAGGCTGATTGTTGAAGATATACCACTGTATGCTGCGGCCGACGGGAAGGTTTCAACAATATGCTCTAAGCCAGAAGACCTGCCAGATATCAATAGTTATCATTCAAGCTTTCGGGCGAAAGGCGGAAAATGTATTCGCAACAGCGTATATATTTCTATTATTCTACCGGAAGCAGTCAACTGAAATTTTAAAATGAAAAGGGAAATTTTAGTAGTGGCTGCTGTTATATTGTATGGCACACTACAGGCACAAAACCAAACAACTGACAAAGATCTGGATGAGGTAGTGGTGACTGCTTCAAGAAAAGAACAGAAACAGTCTCAAACCGGCAAAGTAGTTACAGTTATTGATCAAGCAACTTTACAAAACAATATAGGGAAATCCCTGACCGAAATTTTAAACCAGTATGCAGGCATCTTTACTGTTGGCGCTAATAATGCGCCCGGCTCCAACCAGGAACTGTACCTGAGAGGTGCTGCCACCGGTAATACACTTGTTTTAATAGATGGTATTCCCTTGCAGGACCCTTCCCATCTTACCAACACCTACGATCTTAATAATATCCGGCCGGACCAGGTAGAGCGCATAGAAATTTTAAAAGGCGCGCAAAGTACCTTGTGGGGAAGTAATGCTGTTGCAGGGGTTATAAATATCATTACAAAAAAGGGCGGTACAGGTAAAATAACGCCTGCTGTAACCGTTGCTTATGGCAGTTATAATACACTAAAGCTGGGCGCAGGTGTTAATGGCACCCTTGATAAATTTTCTTATAATTTATTTTATAACAGGATTACTACCGATGGTTTTTCTGCCGCTTACGATAGCCTTGGCAACCGAAATTTTGATAAAGATGGTTTAAAGCAAAACAGCTTCCAGGCTAACCTGGGTTACCGGTTTACAAATACCTTGTCTTTAAATTTTACCAGCAATTATGGGGATTATAAAGCGGATGCAGATGCCGATGCCTACATTGACGATTATGACAACATCATAAAAAATAAAAATTTTGTAAACAGCCTTGGTTTAAATTATAAAACTGAAAAGTCGGCCCTGCATTTAGTGCAGAACATAATACGGTCTGACAGGTATTATTTTGACGATAGTACAGATATTGGGGGATTGAGGGTTGCTCCTCAATCTTCCTATTATGCTATTTGGTCCGACGGAAATTATAAGGGCCGGTCTTATGTAACGGATTTGTATGGCAATCACAATTTTACGGATCGTTTATCTTTAGTGAGCGGCCTGCAATATGTTTATCAGCATACAGATCAATCTTATAAAAGTATTTCCAGTATTGGCCCATACAATGCTGTTCCGGTAAGCAGCGACTCTGCCAAATCTAATAACTTTTCTGTGTATGCCTCTTTTTTAGTAACCGATCTGAAAGGGTTTAACATAGAAGCAGGGGGAAGATATAACCATCACAGCGTTTATGGCGGTAACGGAACTTTTACTTTTAATCCATCGTATAATATAGATGAGCACACGCGGGTTTTCGTAAATATTTCCAGCGGATATAATACACCTTCTCTTTACCAGTTATATAGTGAATATGGGAACAGAGCGCTATCGCCCGAAAAAAGTGTTAATTACGAAGTAGGTGTGCAGGCACTTACCAATGATAACAGGAATTCTTTCAGAATTGTTGGGTTTAAAAGAGATATTAAGGACCTGGTTGTTTTTTATACGGATGCCTCAACCTTTACCAGTAAATATATCAACCGCGATGAGCAGCACGATCATGGTTTTGAGGTGGAAAGCAATATTGCGGTAGGTAATATTGGCCAATGGGTAAATAACCTTACTTACGTTAACGGAGCGGGCATGAATGATGGAAAAAAAACAAAGAACCTTTTCAGAAGGCCTGACTTTACACTTAACAGCACACTTACTTTACAGCCGGTAAAAGGGCTGACACTTGTGCCGGCGTTCAGATATATTGGTGAACGTATGCCTGTTCCTAATGTTGACTTAGGTGGTCCCGACCCGATGCCAGCCTATTACACTATTGATTTTTACGCGGCCTATAATATTATAAAAGGTAAAGCAAAACTGTTTACCGATTTCAGAAATATAACCAATCAAAAATATTTTGATGTATATGGCTATAACAGCCGTCAGGCTAATTTCATGATAGGTATCAGCGCTGCTTTATAGATGCAATAGCACAGAGGGCGGTTATTATTAATTTTTTAAAACTTTCGGGGCAATGCACGAGCCTAAAACCTGTCCGAGGTGTAAATCAGCCTTCGAATGTAAAGTGGGTTGCATTACCATCTGCCAATGCTATGGCATTTCATTTTCCGAAGAGGAAAAAAAGCTGATAAGCGATAGGTACAAAGGTTGTCTTTGCCGTTCTTGCCTGCTCAAATGGAAGAACCGCTATATTATATAAGAAAGCATGTTCTGCAGCAATAAAATCTGAACGGTATCAATAAAAAGAATAATATACATCCTGATTGGTTGGACGCATAAATATAGCAGGCTATGTATACCTTTGTCAAAACCAATACAAATGCCATTCAGTTATAAAGAAATACTTACCGTTTCGTTCACACTTTTTGCTATTATTGATATCATAGGTTCAGTCCCTATACTTATCTCCATAAAAAACAAAGCCGGTGGCATACGCGAGCTGCGCGTAACATTAATAGCGGGCGCTTTAATGCTCCTGTTCCTGTTTTTGGGAGGTCCTATTTTAAATGTGCTGGGACTGGATGTAAAATCCTTCGCGGTAGCGGGCTCTATCGTGATCTTTATTTTAGGATTAGAAATGGTTTTAGGGGTAGAGTTTTTTAAATCCGATGGAGATATAAAGGCGTCTACGCTGGTGCCGCTTGCCTTCCCCTTAATTGCCGGATCGGGAACGCTTACCACCATCATGTCTTTAAAAGCCAACTATGAGGTACAAACCATTCTTATTGCAATAATGCTCAACCTGGTCGTTATTTATATTGTGCTGAAATCTTTAAATGGTGTATCAAAACTGCTGGGGCCAAGCGGCTTGATCGCCGTAAGGAAGTTTTTTGGCGTTATACTGCTGGCCATTTCAGTAAAGATATTTGCTACCAATGCAGCGGGACTTATACATCATTAACTTTTTAAAAGCAACGCCACTGCTATTATAATAATGTGAACAAGTGATAACAGGAGTGCCATTTTACCCTGCCTGGTTTTATATATAAACAGGCTGCTCAGGGCTAAAGCTACAACAAGAGCGGGCATATAAGTAGTACTGAAATGAATGTAATTATTTAAAAAAGCCTTATCGCTATCCAGTATTACCATCAGTGTTAAAGCAGTGAGAAAAATGATATGAAAGAGCAGGAAAGCTATTGTAAAACGCGCCAGTCTTACAGCGGTACGCCGTTTGGTATGTAGTGTTTCACTCATGGTTAAATGCTATATCAGATATATATAAATAAAGGCAAAAATATATACATGTTTTGTAAAAATCATTTTTATCTGGTATTTTCGCAGTGAAAAGGAAATGGTGTTCTTCCTTACCCAACCGCCCGCCCCGGCGTGGCTGATGACGCCTGGTTAATTTAATAGTAAAATTTTAATCAGGAGTATTATGTCTATCCCAAAAGATGCATCTGCCAAAAAAACCGCCTCTTTTTTAAAACAGCTTTTTAGCAGGTATCCTGGTATCCCATTTATAGGTAAATGGTTATTTATAACAGCCGTTCTGGGAGCACTGGCAGGGTCTGCTTCTGCAGGTTTCCTGGTATCGCTGCAATGGGCTACCGGTTTCCGCGAAAAACATCAATGGATCATTCTTTTATTGCCCTTGGCCGGGTGGTTGATTGGGTGGATGTATTATCGCTATGGAAAAAATGTGGAAGCGGGTAATAATCTTATCATAAGCAATATTCATAAACCTGGTGAAAAAATACCGTTTAAAATGGGTGTTTTCGTTTATTCGGGAACGATCATTACCCATTTGTTTGGTGGCTCGGCCGGACGTGAAGGTACTGCCCTCCAGATAACAGCCTCCATCGCCGATCAGCTTACAAGGCCTTTCCGCTTGAATGATGAGGAACGGAAAATATGGCTGATCGCTGCTGTTGCTGCCGGATTTGGCTCGGTCTTCGGCACCCCGCTGGCCGGGGCTGTTTTTGGCCTCGAGGTTTTTTTGATAGGGCGTATCCGGTACAACGCTATTTTCCCTGCTTTTGCAGCCGCCATATTTGCCGATTGGGTTACCCGCTTATGGCAGGCAGGGCATACAAATTATCCATCTATTGCTGCTCCTGGTATATCAATTACCGGTATTTTGTATGCTATACTGGCCGGCGTGGTATTTGGGCTTTGCGCTGCCTCCTTTAGCCGGCTGATGCAATGGTTAAGTGCTGTGTTCAATTCATTGATCCGATATCCTCCTTTACGGCCTGTAGCAGGCGGCGCTATTATTGTAGCGGGAGTGTATATAATAGGTACAACTGATTATATAGGTCTGGGAATTCCCACTATTGTCTCATCTTTCAGCGCTCCGATGCTGCCACATGTTTTTCTACTAAAGATGGCTTTTACGATCATTACCCTTTCTGCAGGTTTTAAAGGAGGTGAAGTAACGCCATTGTTTTTTATCGGGGCCACATTAGGCAGTGCGCTGTCATTTGTGGTCCCTTTGCCGGTTAGCCTGTTAGCCGGGATGGGTTTTGTTGCTGTTTTTGCAGGAGCTACTAATACGCCTTTAGCCTGTATGCTGATGGGGATAGAGCTATTTGGCGCAGAATGCGGCATCTATATCGGGTTGGCCTGCATTATAGCTTACCTCATGTCAGGGCACAACAGTATCTACAAAGCACAGATCATTGGTGAGGCGAAGAATGAAAAATTTATGAACGATACAGGAAAGGCTCTGAAGGACCTGTAACGGGCAGAAAAATTAAAAGGCCGCTGAATTTTTATTCCGTGGCCTTAATACCGTATCCGGCTTTGATGATCTTTCTTTTTAAAAGGTCAAGCAGGACCCGATTGTATAATTCTTATAAAATATTATTTCCTGTTATCCCACAATGGTTTTTTCCCAGATGGCTTAAGCGTGGTTTTTGCTTTTGATGGATTGGTATTACCATGAAATGGATCCTGCGGTGTAGCATTTACGCCTTCCGGTATCCACTGCTGTTCAGGCTGGCTGCTGGTAAATACAGCGTTTTCAGCTTCCGGGGTTACTTCATTATTGATATCATTGTTGGTTATGGGTTCTGTGGCAACCTTTTCTCCGGCTTTTTCTGCAGAACTGGCGGTGTCAGCAGCTTCATCTGCTGGCTTATTTGCTTTTGCCTGTACTGATATTTTTTTTCCTGGAGCTTTGGAAGCTGCTGTTTTTTTCTTTTTTGCCGGCGATTTAACGGCCGCTGATTTTTTAGCTGCGGCTTTTTTAACGGGGGCTTTTTGAGATTTTTTTACCGCAGTTTTTGGGGCGGCGCTTTTTTTAGCTGCAGGAGCATTTTTCCTGGGTGCAGTTTTCTTTTTTCCCGGTGCTGCTTTTTTCGCCGGAACTTTAACTCCTTTTTCTCTCGCTTCTGATAAACCGATAGCAATAGCCTGCTTTTTACTGGTTACCTTTTTGCCTGATGTACCGGAAGTTAATTTGCCCTGCTTCATTTTGCGCATAGCGCCTTTTACAGATTTTGCTGCGGCTTTTGAATATTTTGCCATAGTGTTGAGGATTTAATGCATTAGAAGATGAATATACACTTCAGGATTTCAAAAAACGTACCACTACAGCAACGGTGGTATAACGAAATACTTTTTTTGTTTTGAACAATAAGTGGGGATGTTCATGCTTTTGGCTTAATTTTGCCACCCTGCGAAAAAAGGCCTCGTAGTACAATGGATAGTATAAGAGTTTCCGAAGCTCCAGATCCCAGTTCGATTCTGGGCGAGGCCACAAAAAAAGCCCCGGCACTATATAAATAATGCCGGGGCTCTTATTATGAAGTCTGTAATTATTTCAACGTTGCCAAAGCCGCATCATAGTTTGGTTCCTGCGCAATTTCGGGCACCTGTTCTGTATAAATCACTTCCCCGTTCTCATTAGCCACAATAACTGCGCGGCTGAGCAAACCCTTCATCCCCGAATCCGTCATTATTACGCCATAATCATTTCCAAAGCTGCCGCGGAAATCAGATAAGGTTTCCACGTTAGCAATGCCTTCGGCCGCACAAAAGCGTTTAAGCGCAAAAGGCAGGTCTTTTGAAATATTCAGTACTACTGTATTTTCCAGAGCGCCGGCCTGTTCGTTAAATTTTCTTACCGATGCTGCGCATATGCCGGTATCTACACTGGGAAAAATGTTCAGAACCAGTTTTTTACCTTTATAATCCTCCAGGGTTTTCTCCGAAAGATCATCTTTTACCAATGTGAAGTCTTTCAACGTGCTGCCCACTTCCGGCAGGTTGCCCGATGTAGTTACTTTATTACCTTTTAGTGTTATTTCTGCCATAATAATAATTTTTGTTTAATGCTGTTTATTGTATAGACAAATGTAACCGGTAAATTGTTTTTAATTGATATATATTTTTTAGAGACGCAGATGATAAGAAATGCTTATATTCATAGCCGATTTACAGTAACAACAGCGCTGAATAATTGTGTTTTTGTTAACGTTATATTTAGGGGGTAGTATCGTTACAAAACGGTAAATTGCCTTAAAACAATTACTTTATAAATCAGAAAAAAATAACTGAGAAAAATTTTGTTATAAATTTTTTTTTGTTAGAATTGTAGTCTATTTCACAAGCTTTAATATTTAAAAAACTAAAAAAACTAAGATCATGGCTGAAAATCAAGCTAGGCCGGCAGCGGCAGCAACAACATCTGTGCAACCTAAAAAGAGCAGTAACGCAATTTCCTGGATCGCACCAATTCTATGTATTATCGCAGGTTATTGCATTTGGAGATATGGAATGGGTAACCCCGCAGGTTTTGATTCTCCGGATGCGGCAGGAGGTTTTTGGCCCCACCATTTAGGTCCTAAAGATGCCTTCCACAGGATTTATGAAGGTGGTATCATCGTACCGCTTCTGATCGGTATGCTTTTAATGGTAATTGTATTTGCTATTGAAAGGTTTTTAACAATCAGCAAAGCTTTAGGTAAAGGAAATATCAGCAATTTTATCCGTAAAGTGCAGTATCACCTTGCTAATAAAAATGTAGATGCAGCTATTGCTGAGTGCGACAAACAAAAAGGTTCTGTAGGTAATGTAATGAAAGCAGGCTTACGCCGTTACAAAGAAATGATTACTGAGCCCGGTCTTGAAACCGAGCAAAAAGTAGCGGCTATTCAAAAAGAAGTAGAAGAAGCTACAGCTCTTGAGCTGCCCATGCTTCAGAAAAACCTGGTGTTCATCTCTACTATTGTATCGTGCGGTACCCTTATTGCGTTATTAGGTACGGTAATGGGTATGATCCGTTCTTTCGCTGCTTTGGGTGAGTCTGGTGGCGGCGGCGATTCCAGCGCTCTTGCAGTAGGTATCTCTGAGGCACTGTACAATACAGCATTAGGTATCGGTACATCGGCTTTGGCGCTGATTATTTATAACATGCTAACTACAAGGATCGATAGTATTACTTATGGCATTGACGAATCCGGATTTACTTTAACTCAATCTTTCGCTACTTTGTACAAATAGTGCAAAGACGATCTGTTGAATTTTATGGAAAATCCGAATTAAATCGTCACATATCAAAATAATAATTTAATATGCCTAAAGTTAATATAGCCAAGAAGTCGACTGAAACGGATATGACGCCCTTCGTGGACATCGCGTTCCTGATCCTGTCGTTCTTCATTATGGCTACGAAGTTTAAACCGGCAGAGGCAGTTCCCATTCAAACCCCTAATTCGGTGTCATCACAAAAATTACCGGAGAATGATGCGGTAATGATCAGCATTGATAAGGATGATAAGGTATACTTTTCTATCATGGCTAAAAATGACCCCCAAATTGCAAAGGACATTATCAAAAGCGCAGCACAGGCAAGAAATATACCTGTTACTGACGCGCAGGTAGCCGCGTATAATTCGGGCGACATGATAGGGGTTCCATTCAGCAAGCTGGGAGCATTCCTGGCGCTTCCCAACGATCAGAAAAAAGCGTATGTGCAGGAAGGCATCCCTGTAAAAGACTCGGCAAACAACGAGTTGTATTACTGGATAGCCGCTACCCGTACGCAATTTGCGGGTAAGCCCCTGAAGTACCTGATCAAAGGGGATAATGTAGCGAAATACCCGGCTTTTAAAGCGGTAGTTGACGCGCTGAAAAAGAATGATGAGCAGAAGTACAACCTGGTAACCATGCCTGAAGCGGCTCCCTCCGGGACTGAGCTATGGAAGGAAAGGAACAGCCAGCCGGGAGCAAAGCAATAAGATATAGAGTTTATAATTTTTTAAAACACATAATTAAGTTATGGCAAGTTTAGACACTGGTGATGGCGGTGGCGGCCACAAAAAAGGCCCCGGCGTAAAAAAGGCTAAAAAGCTGAGCACCCGGGTAGACATGACGCCAATGGTAGATCTGGGCTTCTTACTTATTACCTTCTTTATATTCACATCCACGATGAGCTCTCCAACAACAATGGATCTCAACATGCCAAAGGATACAGATAAAAAGGACGAGGAAACAAAAGTGAAGATGTCTGGTGCCCTTACCATTATGGTGGGTAAAGATAATAACCTCTTTTACTATGAAGGAGAATTGACCAATGAAAATGCCAGCTCGGCGTTCAAGTCAACCTCTTTTAAAGATATAAGAGATGTGATTATTAAGAAAAAGCAGGAAGTAGAATCGCGTTATGTAAAAGATGAGGCCTGCGAGGCTAAAGCAAAGGCAGAAGGAAAGAACCCCAATGATTGTCGTCAGAAGGACTTTTTTGTGCTGATCAAGCCAACCGAAGAGGCAAATTATAAAAACGTGATTGACCTTTTGGATGAAATGACTATTAATAAAGTAGCACGCTACGCGTTATTGGAGCCATTTGAAACAGAAAAGGAGCTTATTAGTGCAACAGAGGGCAGCGCGCCTGCCCCGGCAGCAACGCCTGCGCAATAAAAACCGGTGCTTTTGTGTATGGAATTTTTACACAGTCAGCATCTTATCATTAACAAATTAAAGAATAATGGAAGCCAATAAAATTTTAACTACAGACTTTTTGGATCTTCTGTTTGAGGGCCGCAATAAAAGTTATGGCGCTTACGAGCTTCGTAAAACCTATAACAAAAGAATGTGGATGGCCTTGATAGTTACAGCCATTGGTTTTGCAGTAATTGCAGGGGCGGTTTTTTTAAAGAGCCAGCTGAAGCCAAAGGATAATTCTGAAGCAGTGAAGATCAATGAAGTTACGATACAGCAAATAGAGCAGCAGGAGAAAAAGCCGGATGAGCCGCCACCGCCGCCGCCACCACCGCCACCCAAACAGGCACCACCTCCTAAAATTGAGATGAAGGCGTTTACACCTCCTAAAATTGTAAAAGATGAAGAGGTAAAGGAACCGCCACCTGCGGTAGAAGAACTCAAGGAAACCAAGATCGGTACTATTAACCAGGAGGGTATCAAAGATATAGGCATTGTAACACCACCGGCTGCAGCTGACGCAGGTAAAGGCCTGGTAGAAGTTACCAAACCTGTGGAAAAAGAGCCTGAAATATTTACCAAAGTTGAGGTAGATGCTCAATATCCCGGTAACTGGCGAAGCTTCCTGGAAAGGAACCTCGATGGACAGGTGGCTGTTGATAATGGTGCCGCACCGGGTAACTATACAGTAATTATTCAGTTTGTAGTGGATGTAGCAGGTAATGTTAGTGATATCAAAGCCTTGACCAACCACGGTTTTGGAATGGAGCAGGAAGCCATGAGGGTTATTAAGAAATCCAACAAATGGAAACCGGCTATTCAGAACGGAAGGGAAGTGAAAGCTTATAGAAAACAGCCTATTACCTTCCAGGTGACAGAACAATAAGATTCAACACATAGTAATTGTATAATCCCGCTTTTGGCGGGATTTTTTTTGCACGTCCTGCCGGCCTACGGTTGCCAGCGTCTTCCTGAAAATTCGAGGGAGTTCATTGTATATTTTTAATCCAGTTGTATTCATTCTACTTAACCCTCTTTTTCTATTACATTGTAAAGATCAAATGGGTTGTTGATTAGAAATCAATACTGCTTTCCAAAGGGGAGGGGAAAGCAGTATTTGTTACCATCGGAACCTCTTGAAACCTAATGCTGGCCCGCGTTTTATATTTTCAGGAGGACCCTAGCTGTAGCTGGTAATAAAAAATGTGTTTTTATATACACAATCAATTGTTTCATAAAAAGTTGGCGTAAATATTACCTATTGGTATTGCGGATTTTTTGGACCTAACAAAACTCGTGGGCTCATGTTGATCACAGATCGAACAGGCAATAAAAAAGGCCGCCGTTTTGTGGCCGCCTTTTAACTTTATGTTTAAGGAGATATTAATTTCTATATTCAGGGTTTATCAGCATCTGTATAGATTCGTTCAGCATTTCGTTTTTCTGTGAAAGAAAGGTTTCCATTTGTTTTACCGGCAATTTTAGCTGGTAAGTACTGTTTGATGCCAGTACCTTATCCATATTAGGATTGAGCTTACTGAAATCTTCCAGGCTCATTTCAAGATATTTTACAATGGCTTTTGAGTTATAACGGCCGCTAATGGTTTGTATTTTCAGGTCTTTATGAGTGATTTCATCTTTTACGGTAGCCATCATAGAAAGTGCCTGCTCCTTCGAAACTGTAGTCACGCCTCCTTCACCTTCCATTATATAATGCGTGGCAATGAATTTTTTAACATGATTCCTGCTTTCTGCAGGAAGATAGTATTGCAGTTTCCAAAAATCGCTGCTGCCTGCTTTTGCTATAGCTGAATTAACCCTGCCCGGGCCACAGTTATAAGCGGCTACCACCAAAAGCCAGTCTTCATATATATCATACAGGTAATTCAGGTATTTGCCGGCAGCTTTAGTACTTTTTAAATAATCCCTCCGCTCATCCAGTCCCCGGCCTACCCGCAGTCCTAATTGTGTGGCCGTTGCCGGCATAAACTGCCATGGACCTACTGCACCGGCCCAGGATACGGCAGATGCCTTTAAATTAGACTCGATAACGGCCAGGTATTTGAGCTGTTTAGGAATTTCAGCCTGCGTAAGCACGTCATCCATCATGTCAAAATAAGGCTTTCCCCAGGTTTGCAGTTCTTTTAAATGATCTGTATGTCTTTCTATATAATCCTGTACAAAGCTTATAGCCTGTGGATTTAAATGCTCAATGCTGATGCCCTTAAGCGCAATATTTTTTGTAGATGTACTGGCTGTATTATTTTCAAAAAGATTTTTAAAACCGGTTTTAGGGTCGGCTTTTTTTACAGCTTCGGTATTGCCGACAGATGAGGCAATGACTAATGGACTTATTTGGGAAAATGACAGGGAAGAAATCGAGGAAAACAAAATCGCCATTCCGTAATGCTTCACTGCCTGTTTTTTAATGATCATTCTTTAGTATAAATGTTTTAAAAAAAGCCAATTTAAAAGTTAGGGTATGGTTGAGTAGTTCCCGGATAATTAATAACGCTTAATTTTCTAAAATATTGTTACAAAAAGAAAGTAAAGATAACTCATTAAAATGGGACGACATCAGCTGCAGTCCAAATGGCATGTGGTGCTCCGGATGGGTAAACAAGGGCAGGGAAATACCCGGAATACCGGTTAAGTTAGCTATAACTGTATATATATCAGCAATATACATGGATACCGGGTCTTCCATTTTTTCACCGATCTTAAACGCTACAGAAGGAGAAGTAGGCAAACAAAGGAAATCGAAGTCTTTGAAGATCAATGATAATTTATTTGTTAAAATTCTTCTTACTTTTTGGGCCTGGGTAAAATAAGCATCATAATAGCCAGAGCTCAGCACAAAATTTCCCAGCATAATACGGCGCTTTACCTCCCATCCGAATCCTGCTGACCGGTTTTGTTTGTAAAATGCATCCAGATCGGCAGTAATATTTTCCGGCCGGTAGCCATATTTAACCCCATCGTAACGTGATAAATTAGAGGCTGCTTCGGCAGTAGTAAGAATATAATAGGCCGGCACAATATAATCCAGCAGGTCAAAATCAACTGCTGTTACGGTATGTCCCTGTTTTTTCCACTCGTTCAGTGTATTGCTGACCGCCTTTGAAATTTCGGGGTCCAGGCCCGGATGAGCAAGCGCTTCTGGAAAGTAAGCTATTTTATATTTTTTACCGGTTTCCAGCTCTTTTGAGTACGCAGGAACGGGTTGGTGTGATACGGTACTGTCAAAATCGTCGGGGCCGGCCATCACCTCTAAAAGCAATGCCGCATCGCTTATAGAGGAAGAAAAAATACCTATCTGGTCAAACGACGAGGCATATGCAATGAGCCCGTACCTGGAAATGCGGCCATAAGTGGGCTTTAGTCCAACAATACCACAAAAATCTGCAGGCTGTCTTACAGAGCCGCCCGTATCGCTTCCCAATGAAGCCATGCAAAGTCCGGCCTGCACTGCTACTGCAGAGCCGCCCGATGAGCCGCCCGAAATGCGGGTTTCGTCTGCCGCATTCAAAACCTTTCCGTAAGCAGAATTTTCGTTGGTGGATCCCATTGCAAACTCATCGCAATTCAAACGCCCAATGATAATAGCGCCCTCATCTGTAAGCCGCTCTACTGCTGTGGCCGAAAAAATGGAAGTAAAGCCTTGTAAAATATGGGAAGCAGCTGTTACTCCATGGTCTTTATGACATATAACGTCTTTAATGCCAATGATCACACCATGTAGCCGGCCTTTAGGTTCTTTACTGGCATCCAGCTTCTTTGCTCTTGCTATAGCTTCATCAGCATATACTTCTACAAATGCATTAAGATGCTGCTTTTTACTTATTTTTTCAAGATAATATTGAACAGTTGCCAAACAGGAGATGGTTCCTTGTTCTAACTCCTGGTGATATCGGGCAATAGAAGTAAAATCTGGCAAAAGGTTGGGCTTTTGTAAGTCAATTAAAAATATAAAGCAGATTTTTATTCAGCTCTTTTAGGCTCGCTGGTTATATTATTAGCGCTCTCTTCAATTTCCCTTTTTACATTGTCTTTGGCATCGTTAAATTCTCGTACGCCTTTACCCAGCCCTCTCATCAGTTCAGGAATTTTGCGGCCTCCAAATAAAAGCAGCACAATTACCATGATAATAATGATCTCATTGGTGCCTAAAGCGCCCAATAATTGAATTTGTGTCATAAATTTTAAAAATTAGTTATCAAAGATACGGTAAGAATACAAATACAAAAGACCAAGTGTTTAAAAACCGGTCTGATTTTATCAGTAAATTCTATATTTTAACAAAAAATCCTGCCTAACGGGCAGGATTCTTATAATAACATAAAATATTTGCTTATGCAGCTCCTTTCGCTTTTTTTGAAG
This sequence comes from Niabella aquatica, assembly GCF_054779315.1. Taxonomy (NCBI): domain Bacteria; kingdom Pseudomonadati; phylum Bacteroidota; class Chitinophagia; order Chitinophagales; family Chitinophagaceae; genus Niabella; species Niabella aquatica. Next base: position 118,829 of record NZ_BAAGYM010000020.1, on the reverse strand, counting down.
CAACGGCCATACGCTTTTCCTTGATACGTGAGCTTTTACCAAATCTTTCTCTCTGGTAGAATAATTTAGCTCTGCGAACCTGGCCTACTTTATTTAATACGATAGAATCAATATTGGGAGAAGTAAACGGGAACAGCCTTTCAACACCCACCCCGTCAGAAATTTTCCTGACAGTGAAAGTAGCAGTAGCACCATTACCCTGCTTTTTTATCACATCACCTTTGAAGGACTGGATACGCTCTTTGTTGCCTTCAATAATTTTGTAATTTACAGTAATATTGTCACCTGCTTTAAAGGCCGGGAATTTCTTTGTCTGTGTCAATTGCTCGTGAACGAAAGCTATTGCGCTGCTCATAACTTAATTTTTTAAGGACTGCAAAGGTAAGGGGAATTTTCTAAAATTAAAACAATACAGCAAAGTTTTTCTACAGGCTACAAGAAAACTATTGCCTAATATAAACAGGTGTTCAGCTACACTTCGGACAGCATATCTACCGAGCTTTCCTCAACGCCTTCTTTCCGGGCACGGTATTTTACAATACCTTTTCCCGCAAGCAGGATGGTAAGGGCAGTAAAAGCGCAAAAAGCCATCACAAACCCCAAGGGTGCTGCGGTATGATCATGAAAAAGGCTTACCATAGCCGATGATAAGGTACCAATAGCCATTTGTATACAGCCGATCAGTGCTGAGGCGCTGCCTGCATTTTTATCGAACGGAGCCAAAGCAAGCGCCGAAGCGTTGGGAAAGGTAAAGCCCTGACATGCAAGAAAAATGCTGCAGAGTATAATGCTGCTTGCCATATTCCACCAGTCATTCATAAAACCCACTGCAAGCAGCAGGCCTGCACCGCATTGAATAATAATAGCACGGGGAATGATCTTTTCACTGCTGGTAAAGCGCAGTATTTGCGCGTTGATTTGCGTGGCAAGCACCAGGGAGCCTGCAACAATGGCAAATATCCAGCCATAGGTCTTTTCGCTGGCCTTGAAAATTTCCATAAAAACATGGGGAGAGCCGGCTACGTAAGCATATAAGCCAGCTGCAGTAAAAGCGCTGGTAAAAGTATATATAACAAACTGCGGCTGCTTAAAAACCTCTCCGAATTTTTGCAGTATGAATTTTGGAGCAAGCGAATATGCTTCTGCAGGCTTCTGGCTTTCGGGTAGCGTATAAATACACAGCAGGAGCATGGCCAGCACAATGAGCAGCAGGATAATAAAAACGTACCGCCAGTCTGTGGCCGTAGTAACATAACCGCCGATGGTAGGCGCCAGCAACGGAGACACGCCAATCACCAGCATAAGCAGTGAAAATACTTTAGCATTATCTTTTACTGCAAACATATCTCTGACCATAGCTCTCGAAGCCACCATACCTGCACACCCACCCAAAGCCTGGAAAAATCTGAAAGCAATGAGCATGGTAATGGATGTGGATAACGCGCATCCTAATGAGGCTGTAATATAGAGCGTAAGCCCAAAATATAAAGGTTTTTTGCGTCCGTATTTATCAAGCAAAGGGCCATATAGCAGCTGCCCTGCCGAAATACCGATAAAAAAGCTGGAGAGCGTTAACGAAACATTACTTACATCGGTATTCAGGTCCCTTGCCATATCAGGGAATCCCGGCAGGTACATATCTATCGAAAACGGACCGATAGCAGCAAGAAGACCTAAAATGAATATTTTGAAAAAATAATTATTGCCCTTCATTAATTTTTTGAGTTTAGGGCAAGCAAATATGAGGTCGCAAAGCTAATGCAAATTTTTATGAAACGGAACCTGCCCGCATTTTAGCAGCAGGACAGGCGCACAAATTTCATCCGGCGGTTTCATGTTTTTATAAGCTAAGTGGGGGCGGCCACAAGTTCCGGCGTTCGCGCGGCCGGATGGTTTTGGAATAAGCCGTTTAGTATACAAGCAAAGGATGCCACGAACGCACGAATCAATATTCCCTCAGCTTTCGGGTTGGTATCGGAATAACTATATTTTTATGTTGTACAGCATATCCGAAATGGGTACAGAAAATGGTTTTTAGTTAAAATAGCACCAGATAACTGCTCCTGGCACCTATTTACTTATGCCTTTATAGTTAAAATGGCGCAGGTTTATGTGTTCGCCCTGATGGTAACTGGCGTTCAAATATTTTAAGCAGCTGTTGGTTTTTATATGCCGCAAGGCATTGCCAGGAGGCCTAAATTTGCAGCTAACATAACAAGCGGGTGCGAAAATTATTTTTACTTATTTCATTTTTTTTGTATGGGCAAAATACTGTTTTTGCTCAAAACAGGTATGTAGATTCATTACTGGACCGGATAGCCAGATACCAGGTAGCGGATCCTGACCCTCATTATCAGCAGGGCATGTTCCCGTCTCAAAGGATATACCTTTCCAGAAAAAGGCCGGTTAGGGAAGACGATAATATATTTTTTACAGGACTGATTGTATGGACCCTGAAAACGATAAGGGAAGGACTATCTTCTGAAAACCGGCAAATGGTTGATGTTCTTTGTGAAAAGGCACAAAGCAATTATTTCAGGTACCGCAATAAAGATGGAGGACCTACCTATAATTTCTGGCAAACCCAACCGTCCAGGCATTTTCCTAACAGCACCTATTTTTCGTCCAGGAAGAAATATATTCTTCCTGATGACCTGGATGATACGTCCATCATTTATTTATCTGCTGATTTTCCCGATAGTTTGAAGGCTGCTGTAAAAAAGCTGATGGCTGAAAATGCCAATGGAGCTAAGCGAACGATACGGAACACCTATAAAAAATATAAAAAAATATCTGCTTATTCTACCTGGTTCGGGAAAAATATGCCTGTAGATTTTGATATATGTGTACAGGCCAACGGCCTGAGGTTTGTGCTTGACAATGGCTTCCGGTTGAACCGGTACGACAGCGCTACCATTCGCCTGATCAACCGTATGGTAGTTTCGGGCAGGTACCTGAAACGTACACCTTACAATGCGCCTCATTACCAGAAGGCCAGTATTATCCTGTATCACCTGGTGCGGTTGGTAGCGGCTCATCCGCAACATGCAGCGCTATATGAATTAAAACCGGTGCTGCTGAAAGATATCAGGCTTCAATTGCAAAAAGTAACCAATGGCATGGAGAAGGTATTGCTTCATACTTCTTTATTAAGGCTGGGAGAAAAAGATGCCGAGCGTATAGCGGTGTGCCGGCAGGATATGGAAGCGTTTTATTTTTTTGTGGCCAATATGACCTCTGTATTTCCTAATCCTGTGAAAGGCCTCTTTGCCGGCAGCCGGAGAACGAACTTTTTCTACCATTCCCAGGCATATTATCTGACATTGTTGCTGGAACATGAAATGTTACGGACAGCGAACGCAACAGTGCCGAAAAATGATCTTTAAACCGGATAAATAAAAATAAATTTTGTTTGTTTGATAAATTTTATATAATTGCGGCTTATTGAGTATTAATATTTGTGAAGATGAGTAAACAGAAGTTCACCCTGGAGTACCCCGTTCGCTGCTCCCCTACTATATTGTATGAGTTTTTAGCTACCTCTAACGGGTTGGGTGAGTGGTTTGCCGAGCATGTTGATGAACGTGACGGTAAGTTCTATTTTGGCTGGAACGGAAGTTATGAAGAGGCTGAAGTGCTGGACCAGGAAGAAGAAAAGTTTATCCGTTTTCATTGGGAAGGTGCGCCCGGTAATGAATATTTTGAGTTCAGGATAGATAAATCGGAAATAACTAACCAAACCATCCTGGTAATTACTGATTTTGCTGAGAAAAAAGACATTAAGGATCAGAGTCAGCTTTGGGATTATCAGGTAAAGGACCTGTTTCACCGCCTGGGCAACTAAGCGCTAAACGCATAAAGGGTCATAATATGATTCTTTTATGTATTTGCTTTGAGAATTTTTATTAAAAACCGGAACTGTTCCATCAGGATCTCAATGGCATTCTCAATATTATTAATATCTGTACAGGCGGCAATTTTTACAAAAGGCGCTTCTGCCAGCATTTTCTCAAATTCTTTTTGCGAGAGGGTATGAACAGGTATATAAGATGTGCTGGTAACATCATGTACCCACTCATCTCCGCCGCAGCATATATACAGGTTGTTCCGGCTCAGGAAGGTGAACGCTGCAGCTAATTTTGTTGTTGCCCATTGCTGCCATTTACCCGATACATGCAGCGTGGTGCTGAAAAACCGCCCCCACCAGAACATAGTGCGTATAGCAAAAATATGATGACGCACAAAACAACGCGGGTTGTCCAATACCAGCCACGGCAGTCCCAGGTAGTTTTCTCCCCGTGATATTTTTCCGCCCGGGATTAAGAGCTCTGCCGGTAATGTAGCGGGTGCAAGCACCGATAATTGCTCTGTATACAGCATTTCAAAAGCGGTTTTAATGTGCTGAATGATTTCATTCTTTGTTAAAATCCATGCTGCATTGGTAACAAGCTTTATATGCTGCGGCGAAAGATGTATTTTTGCTGATTGCATGCGGTAAAGATATACTATTACGAAGGTGAAGAAATTAGATAAACTAATCATAAAAGCTTTTATTGGGCCATTTGTGGCCACTTTTTTCATTACCCTGTTTGTACTGATCATGCAGTTTTTCTGGCTGTGGATAGATGATTTTGTAGGCAAGGGATTAGATGCAGGTACTATTTTAAAGTTTATCTGGTACCAAAGCGCCGTATTGATCCCGCTGGCATTACCGCTTTCGGTGCTGCTATCCTCGCTTATGACATTTGGTAACCTGGGCGAAAGCTTTGAACTGGTCGCTATTAAATCAGCCGGCATTTCTTTAATGCGGTTTATGAGGCCTTTGTTTGTAGTAGCAGGTTTCATCAGCCTGGGAGCGTTTCTTTTTTCAAACTATGTAATACCGGTAGCCAATCTTAAATCGCGTACTTTACTGGCTGATATTGTATTGGCCAAGCCAGCTTTTGCCATAAAAGAGGGCGTATTTTTTGACGGCATAGATAAGTTTGCCATTAAAATTGGTAAAAAGGAACCTAATGATAGCGTTATCAGGGACATCATTGTATATCAGGACGGTGGTAGCAGCCTGCAGGATAATTTTTTGATTGCCAGGGATGGGGTGATGAAGCCATCTGCTGATAAGCGTTTTCTGGATATTGTATTTAAGAATGGATGGCAATACCAGGAGCGTGGGAACAAGGGCGATTCTGTAACGGATTATATAAGGCTGGGCTTTAAGGAATATAAAATGCAGATGGACATCAGCTCGTTCCAGTTTAAAAAATCTGACGACAGCGCTAATGTAAATAATGAGAAGATGTACAATATGCGTCAGCTCGATGTGGCCATCGACTCAATGTCCAGGTTCAATAAAGAAATATCGAAGAATTTTGAAAGCAACATGTTTGTCAACCTTGCGATTTTAAACTACAGGGATAGTATAACAAAAGGGATCACCATTCCTGATTCCATCCTCAACTTTCAGGGCAATATTGTGGCGTATATGGGTGTTAAAAAGGCAAAGGATTCGGTTCAGGCAAAAGCAGATTCTGTAAAGCTGAAAGCCCGGGCCGACTCTATAAGGCGGCAGGTGAGAAAAGACTCGGTCCTGCTAAAAGCCCGGACAGATGCCGCCAGGAAAAAGGCCAGAAGAGATTCGCTGAAGCAGGCACGTAATAAACCGGTATTTTATATTGATACTTTAAGCAGTATGAAAGCCCTGGCAGGCAGGGATTCTACTACCCGCTCAGTGAGGGACACGGCTAAAACACCCGCAGACAGTATTAAAAAAGACAGTACTAAAAAAGCGGCTGTGCCGGTAAAAAAGATTAAAAAAGATCCAAATAGTTTTGACGCGCTTATCCCGGATAGTGCAAGGCAAATGGTAAGAGACCGGGCCTTGAATAGCCTGGAAGGTGTGGCCAGCAATCTTGAGATGAATGCCGGCAATATCCTGGAGCAGGAAAAAACCCTTCAGAAGTATAAGATAGAATGGCATAAAAAAATAGCACTCGCAATGGCCTGTATGGTGTTATTTATGATAGGTGCTCCTTTGGGTTCTATTATACGAAAAGGCGGCCTTGGAACACCTATGATATTTGCTATTATCTTTTTTATGGTTTTCTATTTTGTGTCCACGCGTGGAGAAAAGCTGGCTAAGGAAATGGAGATGAGCGCTTTCTCAGGTTTATGGCTTTCTACTTTTGTATTAGTACCTATAGGTGTTTTTCTTATTTATAAAGCCATGCACGACTCGAACCTGTTTAACAAGGAATTTTATACGAGGCTTAAACGCAGGATATTAAAACGCCTAAGAAAAAGTTAGCCGGCGCTAAATACTTAATAATAAGATAATGCAATCAATATCTCCCCAGGCTCAGAACCTAAAAGTTCAGAAGTGGGTCGCGCTGGTGTCGGCTGTTTTATTGGCCGTAAAATTTATTGCCTACTTCTATACTTCCTCGGTCGCCATCTTAACAGATGCAATGGAAAGCATTGTAAATGTTATTGCCGGCCTTGTGGGTTTGTACAGCCTGTATGTAGCAGCGCAGCCGCGTGATTTTAACCACCCTTACGGGCATGGAAAAGCCGAGTTCCTGTCGGCAGCTATTGAAGGCGTATTGATAGGTCTGGCAGGCATTTTTATTTTATACGAAGCCATACAAAAGCTCATTGTTCCGGAGGGAGTTAAAAAAATTGACCTGGGAATTATGCTGATAGCAGCTACAGCCATTATCAACTATGCGATGGGGTGGATATGTGTGGCCTATGGCCGGCGAAATAAATCGCTGGCCCTGCAGGCAAGCGGCAAACATCTGCAAACCGATACTTACTCTACCCTTGCAGTAATCATCGGGCTGGTATTGCTGCACTTTACCAACCTTGGCTGGCTCGATTCTGCCGTGGCCATCCTGCTTTCGCTGTTTATTTTGTATACTTCCTACAATATCACCCGGCAATCGATTGCTGGGATTATGGATGAAGCGGATGAAAAGCTGCTGACAGATATGGTAGCCCTGGTAAACACACACCGGCGCCATAACTGGGTAGACCTGCACAACCTCCGGGTGATACAGTTCGGAGGTATTTTGCATGTGGATGCGCATTTGACAGTGCCCTGGTATTTCACGGTAAAGGAAGCGCACGTGGAAGTGGATATCTTATCCGATCTCATCAGGAACAAATACGGCCAGTCGCTGGAGCTGTTCATCCATTCGGATGATTGCATTGCCGGCCCCCAATGCCCCATTTGCATAAAGTCCGATTGTACTGTAAGAAAGCAGGCTTTTGACAAAAAAATCGAGTGGACACTCGAAAATGTAGTGAAAAATAAAAAGCATAATACTCAAAATAGTTGAGTAACTTTGTAGACTGGTTGTTATGCTTACGAAAAAATCTCAATACGCGTTTAAGGCACTTACCTATTTGGCCGAAAAGCAAAAGGATGGGCCTGTACTGATCTCGGAAATTTCAGAAAAGAAGAAGATACCGTTAAAGTTCCTGGAAAATATTTTGCTGGAATTGAAAAAAGCCGATATCCTGGATAGTAAAAAAGGTAAAGGTGGCGGCTACTTTTTTAAAGTAGATCCGGCATCGGTTCAAATGACCCGGATCATCCGATTGATTGATGGCCCTATTGCCATGCTGCCATGTGTAAGCCTTAATTTTTACGAACGATGTAATAATTGCGACGAAAAGCATTGTGGCCTGCACGATGTAATGAAGCAGGTGCGTGATGCTACTTTAGCGATACTTGAAAACAGGACACTGGCGGATTTAAAAGATTAACGGGCGTACCGCAAAGTGCTGCAATAGCAACAAGCGCTACCGGAATACCATTATTTCGTTTTAGCACTATGGATGTCTTACCTCCAAGGCTTAGCTCCTTATTATCAGAGAATAACAGGTTTACCCGGTAAAGCAGATTTACAGGAAGAGGGGTTTAAAAAAATCCATAAGTCTATTAAAAAAATATACTATCTTGCGGGCCCGATTTTTTTTGGGCTAATAGTCTACTTGCTTGGTAGGTTTTAGAATTTGATTTTTTAACGTATAAAATTTTAAACATGTCATTAAGATTAGGCGATATCGCACCCGATTTTACGGCGCAATCCACCGAAGGTGAAGTTAAACTTCACGAGTTTTTAGGAGATGGCTGGGGAATATTATTCTCTCACCCTGCTGATTATACACCTGTTTGTACTACAGAGTTAGGTAAAACGGCTTTGTTGAAAGAGGAATTTGCAAAACGCAATACCAAAGTACTGGCTGTTAGCGTAGATCCACTGGATAGTCATTTGGGCTGGAAAAATGATATTAATGAAACACAGAGTTGTTCTGTTGAGTTTCCCATCCTGGCAGACCCCAACAGGGAAATCGCTACATTATATGATATGATCCACCCCAATGCTTCTGAAAAAGCTACCGTGCGTTCATTATTCATCATAGGTCCTGATAAAAAGATCAAACTAATCATTACTTACCCCGCTTCTACCGGCAGAAATTTCAATGAAGTGCTTCGTGTATTAGATTCTTTACAGCTAACCGCTTACGAAAGCGTAGCTACGCCGGCCGATTGGCAGCATGGTGAAGATGTGATCGTAGTACCTTCTATTTCTACCGAAGATGCCATCAAAAAATTCCCTAAAGGTGTAAAAGAGGTAAAACCTTATCTGCGTTATACACCGCAACCTAATTTATAGTTCATAGCATCTGGTTCATAGTTCATTGATAACAGGATGAACTATGAACCATGAACTATTTGCATTACAGATGTTTACGGAACAACAAATACTCGATCTCGAAAACGCATCGCTGGAAGAAGCCCTTACTTCTGTAATACAGGCTTTTCCGGAAGGAGTGGTATTTTCTACATCGCTCGGTCAGGAAGACCAGGTGCTTACACATGTAATTGCCCGTAATAACCTTCCTGTAAAAATTTTTACGCTTGATACAGGGCGTCTTTTTTACGAGCATTATGATTTACTCGAGAAAACCAATGCACGTTACAAAACCAACATACAGGTGTATTTTCCTGAAGCGGATGATGTTGAAAGGTTTGTAAATGAAAAAGGGGTAAATGCTTTTTACGAATCGGTGGAGAACCGTAAAGAGTGCTGCTTTATAAGGAAGGTGAAACCACTGAACCGGGCATTGCAAGGTGCAAAGGTGTGGATAACGGGGTTACGTGCAGAGCAATCAGATAACCGCAAGGAAATGAGCATACTGGAATGGGATGAGGCCCGCCAGCTATACAAATTCAATCCGCTTATTCACTGGTCTTATGACCAGATGATCGGTTTTATAAAAGACAATAATGTACCCTACAACCCCTTGCATGACAAGGGTTTTGTCAGTATTGGCTGTGCGCCCTGTACCCGTGCTATTGAGCCGGGTGAAGATGCACGTGCCGGCCGCTGGTGGTGGGAAGTATCGCATAAGGAGTGCGGGCTCCATGTAAATAAAGCGTAAGACAAAATACTTTAACCTTATGCGTTTAGCATTCAGCATACAATGAAACAATACGAATTAGATTATTTAGAGCAATTAGAGGCAGAAGGAATTTTTATTATGCGCGAAGTAGCGGCGCAGTTTGAAAAGCCTGCTTTACTTTTTAGCGGGGGAAAAGATTCTATCACGCTGGTGCAACTGGCTAAAAAGGCATTTGCCCCGGGTAAAATTCCTTTTCCTTTGGTTCATATAGATACCGGCCACAATTTTCCTGAAGCGCTGGCGTACCGCGATAACCTGGCTAAAGAACTGGGAGCAGAGCTGATCGTTCGGAAAGTAGAAGATACCATCCGTGAAAAAAAACTGACAGAACCGAAAGGAAAATTTGCCAGCCGCAACTGGCTGCAAACACATACGCTGCTTGATACCATTGAAGAATTTAAGTTCGACGCCTGCATTGGCGGTGCCCGCAGGGATGAGGAAAAAGCGCGCGCCAAAGAAAGAATTTTTTCTGTACGCGATGAATTCGGGCAATGGGATCCTAAGCTACAAAGGCCCGAGCTTTGGAATATATACAATGGCCGCATTCATAAAGGCGAAAATGTGCGGGTGTTCCCCATCAGCAACTGGACAGAGCTGGATGTATGGAGCTATATCAAAAAAGAAAATGTTCAGTTACCATCTATATACTTTGCGCACGACCGTGATGTGCTGGTGCACGAGGGGCAGCTAATAGCTGTTTCAGATTTTATAACAATAGAGGAAGGCGATGTGATTGTGAATAAGCGCGTACGTTACCGCACTGTTGGCGATATGACCTGTACGGCTGCGGTTGAGTCTGCTGCAATTACTTTAGATGAAGTGGTGAATGAAATTATGGCTACACGTATTTCTGAACGTGGTGAAACCCGTATCGACGACCGGGTAACAGAAGCAGCCATGGAAGACAGGAAAAAAGGGGGGTATTTTTAGTTGATAAGTTGAAAGGTTGATAAGTTAATAGGGAAAAGTTCAGAAATGGAAAAAAAGATATAGAAAACGAATTAAAGAAAAGCATTTGCTTGAAGCGGATATTTCAGAAAGGCTTAAAAAAATTGCAGGAAGTTTACCGCTGCCCGATGATTTTGATGATAAGCAAGTTTTGAGTGAGTATTACTCAAAGAAATATAAGTCATGAGATGTAGCGTTACAGAAGAATGCGCAATATCCCCTTTTCAACTTTTAAACATGTTAACTTATAAAACCCAGGAAAATGGCTTATCAGAGTTTTGAGGATTTGGAAGTTTGGAAAAGAGCCAGAATTGTGAAGAAGGAAGTATCAGCTCTTGTTAAAAGCTTTCCCGAAGAAGAAAAATTTCGACTAACCGATCAATTAAAACGGAGCACGAGATCGGTAGGTACTCAAATATCAGAAGGGCATGGCAGGCAAACTTATCCCGATAGAATAAGATTTTGCGTTATAGCAAGAGGTTCTTTAAGCGAAACATTGAATCATTTGATTGATGCACTTGACGAGGAATATATAACAGAAGATCAACTAAATTATTTCAGAAATAAAATAACAGAGGTTGTTAAACGGGTACATCTCATATCTTGAACGGAAATTGAAAGAGCGATGACCTTGTCAACCTTTCAACGTATAAACTTTTTAACTTAAAATGGACATTTTACGTTTTATAACAGCAGGCAGTGTGGATGATGGTAAAAGCACGTTGATCGGCCGTTTGCTGTACGACAGCAAGAGCATTCTGGTAGATCAGCTGGAAGCATTGGAAAAGCAATCTAAAAATAAAAATGCCGATGGTATTGACCTGGCTTTGCTAACAGACGGGCTGCGGGCCGAACGGGAACAGGGCATTACTATTGATGTAGCGTATCGCTATTTCAATACTCCTAAAAGAAAGTTTATTATAGCCGACGCCCCGGGCCATGTGCAGTACACCCGCAATATGATCACGGGGGCCTCTAATTCAAGCCTCATCATTATTTTAATTGATGCGCGTGCCGGCGTTATTGAACAAACACGCCGCCATTCTATCATTGCGTCTTTATTAAAGATGCCGCACGTGGTAGTGGCTATCAATAAAATGGACCTGGCAGATTTTTCTGAAGCCCGTTACAATGAAATAAAAGCGGACTACGAAAAAGTAGCTGCCCAGCTGGGCTTAAGCAATGTTACCTATATCCCTATTGCAGCCTTACATGGCGACAATATTGTAGCGCCTTCTGCAAACATGCCATGGTACACCGGCAGTCCTTTGCTGCAGTTCCTGGAAGAAGTAGAAGTGTCAGATGACATCAATCATACCGACCCCCGTTTCCAGGTGCAATATGTTATCCGTCCGCAAACCAAAGAATTACATGATTACAGGGGCTATGCCGGGCAGGTAGTAAGTGGTGTGTATAAAAAGGGCGATAAGATAACCGTACTGCCCGCAGGCATTGAAACCACGCTTTCTAAAATAGAAATCGCCGGGGAAGAGGTGGAAGAAGCTTTTGCACCACAGGCCGTGGTATTACATCTGGCAGATGACATCGATATCAGCCGCGGCGACACTTTCGTTCGCAGCGATAACCAGCCAAAAATAGAAAGCGAAATAGAAGTGCTGCTTTGCTGGCTGGATAATAAACCACTGGTGCAGGGCAATAAATACTTTCTGCAGCACAAAGGCAAATTATTAAGAACAATCATAAAAGAAATAGCATATAAGCTGGATGTAAATACGCTGGAGCATACAGCAATTATCGATAATGTAAAGCTGAATGAAGTGGTAAAAGCAAAGATAAAAACAGCCCAGCCACTGGTTTACGATCCGTTCGATAAAATAAGCGATTACGGCAACGCAATATTGGTTGATGAAACCAGCAACAGCACAGTGGCCGCGGTATTGTTATCCTGATGGTTGATGGAACATTACTGATTATGAAAACTATAAAATGATCATTCCTCATTATACAAAAAATATTTCTGATCAAGGTCCCACGGGAGCGGGTTTGGTAATAATAGCTGCTGCAGGTCCCGGCGATCCTGACCTGATAACAGTGAAAGCTGCCAATGCTTTGAGGGAAGCAGATGTAGTGCTGATAGACCGCCTGGTAAGTGAAGTGATCCTGCACCGTTATGTTGCACCAAGCGCCGAGATCGTGCGTGTGGGAAAAGAATGTAAAAGCAATGTTTCCACACCGCAGCAGGTCATCAACCAGCTGATTGTAAAATACGCTTTGCAGGGGAAAAGGGTGGTTCGCTTAAAAGGCGGTGATGTTTCTCTCTTTTCTAATGTTTTAGATGAGCTGCAAACGTTGATCGAGAATAAGATTCCTTACGAGATCATACCTGGCGTAACAGCCGCTTTAGGTGCTGCTGCTTATGCGGGAATGCCTTTAACAGCGCGTGGCTATGCAACTTCTGTCCGGTTTTTAACTTATTATAAGTCTGATGTGGTAACCGATGCCCATTGGCAGGAACTTGCCGGAACCAACGATACGCTGGTGTTTTATATGTCTTCTTCCACTTTGCCTGATGTGGTACAAAAGCTGATACAATTTGGTATAAGCAAAGAAGTGCATTTAGCGGTGGCAGAACAGGCAACTACCTGTTATCAGCGTATTCACGAATGTAATATTTATGATTATGAGGCCCGGCTGGCAGGTAAAGCATTTTCTTCTCCGTCGCTGGTTATTATTGGGAAAGTAGTAACGCTGCACCGGCAGTTCAAATGGCTGAAAAACAGCGATCATGAAGAGCAATACTTTACATCAGTAGGAGCGGGTATTCAAAATATAAACGAACTTAATAAACCAATAAAGCATGTTATCTGAAGATAAGCTGCAAAAGATAAAAGAATTTACAACCACACTTTCTCGCGAAGAGCTCATTTGGCTGAATGGCTATATTGCAGGCCAGGCCGGTGCGCTGCAGGGGGCTGTTCCTGCAGGCGCAGTACCTGCTGCCATCAATAAAAAAATTACGCTTGTTTACGGCACTGAAACGGGTAATTCTAAAAAACTGGCTACACAACTGGCCGGTATCGCCAAGAAAAAAGGCATTACCGTAAAACTGGCCGGGCTTGATCAGTACCGGTTTACCGATCTCCCGAAAGAAGAGTATTTTTTTGTGGTGATCAGTACACAGGGTGAGGGAGAGCCTCCGATCCTGGCAAAAAAATTCTACGATCACATCCATGAAGCGCACGTAGATCTAAAGAAAATGAAATTTGGCGTGCTGGCTTTAGGCGATACGTCTTATGCCCAGTTCTGTAAAACAGGGGAAGACGTGGATGCAAGGCTGGAAGCTTTGGGCGCGCACCGCATTTTGCCGCTCAAGAGATGTGATGTAGACTATGAGGAAGATGCTTTGCACTGGATTGACAATGTTGCCGCTGCCTTGCAAACCAATGTAGGGAGCGTGCCCGCTATTTCCCGTGCCGCTGCTGTTGAGGATAAAAAACCTGCCGGCAAAAAGCACTATAAGGGAACCGTTGTCACAAGCATCAATTTGAACGATCGTGGCAGCAATAAAGAAACCTATCACATAGAGATCAGTACCGATGAGGACCTGGACTATTTACCCGGCGATGCATTGGGTATCATACCTCCTAACTGCGATGCCGCAGTGCAGGAGATTCTGCAGCTTACCGGTATTAATGCAAATAAAGAAATACAAACCGCTAAAATAACGGCATCTGTAGAGGAGCTTTTAAAGAAGCATTTGAATATTCTTTACCCGCTTAAGTCAACCATAAAACAATATGGGGCTATTGCAGGTCATACCATACCCGAAGAATTGAGGCTAAGCCTGCCGGATCTTTTAAAGAAGTACCCGGTTAAGGATGCCGTTATGTTTGAGGAGGTATTAAAAATATTAACGGCACAGGCGCCAAGGATGTATTCTATCTCGTCCTCTCCCGCGAGCCACGGCTTAAATGAAATTCATATCACGGTTAGTAAAGATGAATTTTATGTAGCGGATGAAAAACGTACCGGTGTTTGCAGTGAATATTTCTCAACATTGCCCCTGGATACAGAATTTGAATTCTTTATCCAAAAGCAAAAACATTTTAGGTTACCCACGCAGGAAAAAGACGTGATTATGATTGGCCCCGGAACCGGTATTGCTCCTTTTCGCTCGTTCATTGCCGAAAGGGATGCTTCGGGCGCAAGCGGGCGCAACTGGCTGTTCTTTGGCGAACAGCATTTTGTTACCGACTTTTTATACCAGACCGAATTGCAGGATTATCTGCAAACAGGGGCACTGGTCAATTTGGATCTCGCCTTTTCCCGCGATCAGCAAGAGAAAATATATGTGCAGCACCGGATGAAGGAGAAGGGTGCCGAACTGTATGACTGGCTGCAAAATGGCGCGTATATGTATATCAGCGGTAAGCGCGAGCCTACCAGTAAAGACGTGGAAAAAACACTGGTAGAAATATTTAAAGAGCACGGCAATAAATCGGAAGAAGAAGCGGAAAAATATTTGCACCAGCTGGTGGAAGAAGGGCGTTGGGAAAAAGATGTATATTAAGAAAAGTTAACAGGTTAATAGGTTGAAAAGTTGAGAGGGAAAACTGTACAATTCCTTGTCAACTTATCAACTTTTAAACATATCAACATTAAGAAATAAATGAGCGAACTACCTAATTTATCATCAACAGAAAAAATTAAAATTGCCAGCAATGGCCTGCGGGGTACTTTAAAAGAGAGCTTGCTGGATAACTATACCGGCGCTGTACGGGAAGACGATACCAGCCTGACCAAGTTTCATGGTATGTACCAGCAGGATGATCGGGACCGCCGTGAGGAGCGGAGTACGAAAAAGCTGGAATGGCTGTATTCTTTTATGCTTCGCCTGCGCCTGCCCGGCGGATTATTAAAACCCCAACAATGGCTTACACTGCACCATGTAGCGGGCGAGCATACAACAGGAGTGATCAAAATTACCACCCGGCAAACCATACAGCTACATGGTGTTTTAAAGTCGCACATAAAGCCTACCATGCAATCGTTTAATCTTGCCGGATTAGATTCAATTGCAACCTGTGGTGATGTGAACCGTAATGTATGCTGTACCTCCAATCCTGCAGAGTCACCGGTATATGACGAAGTATTTCAGTACGCCGCTAAAATAAGCGAAATGGCTAAGCCTAAAACCCGTGCCTGGTACGAGATATGGCTGGATGAAGAAAGACTGAGCGGGAAAACAGAAGAAGATCCGCTGTATAAGGATAAATACCTGCCGCGCAAGCTGAAAGTAGGAATCGCTATTCCGCCTAATAATGATGTGGATATTTTAATAAACGATGTAGTATTAATAGCCATCATTGAAAATGATCAGCTGCTTGGATTTAATATAGGCGCTGGCGGTGGCCTGGGAAGTACGCATGGCAATCCTAATACTTATGCGCGCTTGGCATCGGTGATGGGTTTTGTTGAAAACGATGAGCAGAAAATACTAAAAGCGGTCTATGAGATCATTACGGTACAAAGGGATTTTGGGAACCGCAGTGACAGAAAGCAGGCACGCTTAAAATATACCATTGATAAGCTGGGAATAGATAAATACCGCGAGGAAGTGGAAAAGCGCTGCGGTTTTAAACTGGAGCCGGCAAGGCCATTTGAATTTACGGAGCGGCAGGACCGGTATGGCTGGCTGCAGGATTATAAAGGCAACTGGCATTATACGGTGTTTGTAGAGAATGGCCGGGTGTTGGACGATGAGCACATAAGGCTTAAAGAAGGCCTGTATAAAATTGCAGAGCTAGAGAAATGCAATTTCCATTTTACGAGCAACCAGAACGTAATTCTGTCTGATATTAAAAACGAGGATAAGCCTGCTGTAGAAGCGTTGCTGAACGAATATGGCATTATAGCGCATACCGAAAACGCAGGTGCTTTACGGAAAAATGCAATTGCCTGCGTGGCGTTTAATACCTGTGGCCTGGCGCTGGCAGAAGCACAGCGTTACCTGCCCACGCTCATTTCAAAAATAGAGCCATTGCTGGAGAAGCATCATATGCAGGATGATGATATCGTGTTGCGCATGACAGGCTGCCCCAATGGCTGTGGCCGATCTCCCAACGCAGAAATAGGTTTTGTGGGCACTGCCTATGGAAGATATAACCTGCATATTGGCGGCGACCGGTTAGGGTTAAGATTAAACACAAAATATAAGGACAGCCTTGACGAAGGGCAGATACTGGAAACGCTGGATGAATTATTTGGTGTATACCAGCAGGAAAAAAAGGAGAATGAAACCTTCGGCGATTTTTCCTATCGCAAATGGATTTTATAAATGCTAACTCGCTCTCCTCTCTTTAGAGAGGGGCTGGGGGTGAGGCTCAACTATTAAATAATGAGCAATAAAACTTTTATCAAATTATTACTGCAAAACAATGCTAAGCTGGGTAACCTGCCCGATAAAGATCTTGCACACCAGTTTATTGATGATGTGTTCCGTTTCTTATTCATTCCTAAAACAGGCGTGAACCAAAAGGAAAGCGATTTGGAGAAGGGATTGTATGCATTAAAAAGCCACCTGGCCACTTTAATATATGATGTGGTAAATGATGGTGCAAAGTCTCAGGTCGCTGCAGATAGCTTCTTTGAAGCGCTGCCCGATGTGTATGTAGCTTTGCAAAAGGATGCCGCAGCATTTATTGCTAACGATCCCGCGGCGCTGAATATCAGCGAGGTGTTGCAGGCTTACCCCGGCTTTTATGCTATTGCGGTATATCGTATATCCAACCAGTTATGGAAGCAGGGCATACGCAACCTGCCCAGGATTTTTACAGAATATGCGCATAGTAAAACCGGTGTGGATATTCATCCAGGGGCTACTATAGGCGGTAACTTTTTTGTAGATCATGGAACGGGGGTAGTTATTGGCGAAACCACCATTATTGGTAATAATGTGAAAGTGTACCAGGGTGTAACAATCGGTGCTTTAAATTCTGCAAAGAGCAAAAAAAATGCCCGGCGCCACCCTGTTATTGAAGATAATGTGATTCTTTATTCCGGGGCTACCATTGTTGGCGGGGAAACTATAATCGGGCGTGACAGTATCATTGGAGGTAACGCATGGGTTACTTTTAGTGTACCGGAAAACTCGCTGGTGTATAACAAAAGTGAGGTAGCTGATAAAGCCAGCTTTTCGCATAAAGATTCGGTAAATAAAATTTTAAAAGCGTCAAAGAAATAGTTTTATGATATCAGCTGCAGATCCTGCTATCATCAATCTTGCATCGCGCGCTTTTATTTACAGCGTAGATATCATCAGTTATACTCATATACCCAACAGGGTACTCCGTACATCAATTGAACAATGATACCCAATATACAGGTGCTGCTTTCTCTCTACCACCAGAGAGGCAACCACAGGATGCGGGTAATAACCTGTTCCCCGTTTTTGTAAAGCTGGAGCAACTGAAGCTGCTGATCATAGGCGGGGGGAATATTGGTCTTGAAAAATTGCAGGCGGTTATTAATAATGCACCGGCAACGCAAATAAAACTGGTAGCGATTGAAATAAGCGATGCTGTTAAAGCCTTTGCCGCCTCTTATCCGAATATTGCTTTGGAGCAAAGGGCTTATCAAAAAGAGGATATAGCCAATGCAAACCTGGTCATTGCTGCTGTAAATGATTTAAAGGTAGCAGAGGAAGTAAAACAAGACGCCGAGGCTTGTGAGAAATTAGTGAACGTGGCGGATAAGCCCGAGTTTTGCGATTTCTATTTAGGATCAGTTGTAAAAAAAGGGAATTTAAAAATCGCCATTTCCACAAACGGCAAATCTCCCACTATCGCCAAACGCTTAAAGGAACTGCTCAATGAAACAATCCCCGAAGATATCGACACGCTGCTGAACAATATGCAGGCCTTGCGTAACCGGCTTTCCGGCGACATGGAGCACAAAGTAAAAGTGCTGAATAATGTTACGCGCACTATGGTGGAGAAACCTGATGAAGCTTTAAAAGAGTTTGAAACGGGTAATGAGTCTTCCGCTGAAATCGTTGACTCTGCTGATGTTGTAGCCAAAGCGCAAAAAAGTGCTAACTGGTATTTAATTATTTTAGGCATTGTGTTACTGGTAGGATTAAGTATATATGCTTTGTATGCCTTTGGCCTGGTAAATGATATTCTGTACGCCCTGAATAAAGACCATCACCTGTTTTACTGGATGCTGCTAACTGGCTTCCTGGCAGAGATTGTTGCCGGTTCTATGGGAATGGGATATGGTGTAATTTGCACCACTATCCTGTTAATGTTAAATGTGGCGCCTCCTGTTGTAAGCGCCAGCATCCATTCTGCAGAATCTTTTACAACGGCTGCAGGCAGCATCAGCCATTATAAGCTGGGTAATGTAAATAAAAAGCTGATCAAGGTTCTGGCATTGCCTGCTGTTATTGGCGCTGTTATCGGCGCTTTATTGCTTACTTATGTAGGCGAGCGCTATGCAAAGATCACCAAGCCATTTATAGCTGCCTATACATTGTACCTGGGTGTGAGGATTTTGATGAATGTATTTAAGAAGAAGAATCATACAAAGATCAAAAGGAAGAAAACAAATATTCCGCTGTTAGGCTTTGTGGGTGGGTTTATTGATTCTTTCGGCGGAGGCGGATGGGGACCCCTGGTAACAGGCACGTTTATTAAAAACGGCAGAACGCCGCGATATGTTGTAGGGAGCTCTACCGTTGCAAAGTTCATACTCACTATAACAAGTGCTGTTACTTTCATATTCACTATTGGCATCCAGCATTGGAATATTGTGGCCGGGCTTTTAATAGGGGGCATTATAACGGCCCCGTTCTCGGCCATGCTCACATCAAAGCTTCCCGTAAAAAAGATGTTTTTTCTTGTAGGTGTTCTGGTAATTGCTATGAGCATTATAACTATTTATAAAGCGCTTTTTTTATAGGAAATTCCAGCCGGCGCCTGTATAGAATATAATTGCGCTCTTGTAAAACCTGTTAATCGATTTTACATCTACTTTTATAAAGGCGGTATCAAAATATTTACTTGGTGCATTTTACTTTCAGCTTTTATATAGTAAGGGTCTCTCAGTATAAAAAATTTAACCATTTTTTTACTTTCTGCTTAGGCGGGATCAATCTGATCTTTATTTACTTTTGATACTGCAATCAATTTTTCAATGAGGGTAGCTGTTTTTATTCTTTGCCTCTTTTCACTGCTGGTTACATCAGGCGCAAGCGGCTGCAGCAAAATACATACAGGCAATGTAAAGTTTGCTGCCTCAACCAGGTATGAAGTTTCCAGTTCCTGCTTTTCCCGGTTTGTTACAGAGCATATTACCACCAGTAGTATTATTTCTGCTGTTGGAGAGCAGGAAGAAGACGACAGTCATGATGATACCGCGAAGGTACCTGTTACTACTGTAAATAACTGCTTACTATCTGCCTGGTACTGCAGTGATTCTTGTTCTTTACACAACAGGGATGTTTTTCGCCGCTGCCAGTTTAAGTTAACCTGTAAAGCATATATACACCTGCGGGCCTTGCGCATATAGCGTTTTCCGGATATGGTTTTATCCCGGGCCGCTCATCGCAGAATGATTAAATAAATTACTGCCGTGATTTATTTCATAGCCAGTAACCAGGCTATCCAATATTTTAACTGATAATTTTTCCCTTTTGCAGGATCTTTCCATCCTGCAAAGTTTAATAAGCCGGAAGGCTATTACGATGTACGGCTCATACAGGCGCCGGCGGCAAATCGTTGATTCTACCGGCAATGATCATACTATTAAAATTACAAAAAAGTAACTGATGAAAATTGTTGTAATGCTTGCAGGCTTTTTAGCCTTGCTAAGCCAAACCAGCTGCAAATCTAAAGCAGAAGAAAAAGAAGCAGAAGTAAGATACATTGTAACAAGCCCGTTACAGGCAGATACTTCCGTTAGTAAAGAATATGTATCGCAAATAAGATCGGTACGTAATATAGAAGTAAGGGCGCAGGAAAAAGGTTTTCTGCAAAAAATTTATGTAGATGAAGGGCAGTATGTTAAGGCCGGGCAGCTGATGTTTCGTATTATGCCACAGGTGTACGAAGCCGAACTATTGAAAGCCCGCGCCGAAGCAAATGCTGCCGAAATAGAACTTGAAAATGCAAAAATGCTGGCAGATAAAAACATCGTATCAAAGAATGAGCAGCGGCTGGCCCAGGCAAAGCTCGACGAGGCAAGAGCAGAAATGAGGCTGGCCCAGGTAAACTTATCTTTTACAGAAATAAGGGCACCTTTTAGCGGTACTATCAATCGCATCCCGTTAAAGTTGGGAAGTCTTATTGATGAAGGTGCACTGCTTACCAATCTCTCTGATAACAGCGAGGTGTTTGCGTATTTCAACGTATCGGAGCCAGAGTACTTAAATTACCAGGCTAACCGTAAAAAGAACGGGTTGCAAATGGTGGATCTGATCCTTGCAAACGGAGAACCGCTGGGAGTACCTGGCAAAATAGAAACGGTCGAAAGCGAATTCAACAATGAAACAGGCAATATTGCATTCCGGGCAAGATTTTCTAATCCAGAAGGCTTATTAAAGAACGGAGAAACCGGCAAAGTAAAAATGACGGTTCCATTAAAAAATGCGCTGCTTATTCCTCAAAAAGCTACTTACGAGCTGCAGGACAGGATCTATGTTTTTGTGGTCGATAAAAACAATATCGTTAAATCGCGCAACATTACCATTGACGCAGAAATGCCCGATGTGTATGTAGTAAGCACCGGCTTATCGGCCGGGGATAAGATATTGCTGGAAGGTGTGCAAACGGCAAAAGAAGATCAGAAAATACAGTACGATTATAAGCAGCCGGGCGAAGTAATGAGAAGCTTGAAATTAAAGGCAGAGTAAATTATTAAAAGAAAATTCTATGTTTGGAACATTCATAAAAAGGCCCGTTCTTTCCATTGTTATATCACTCATTATTGTTTTTCTAGGAATACTGGCATTAACCGGGCTGCCCGTAACGCA
Organism: Niabella aquatica; assembly: GCF_054779315.1. Lineage (NCBI taxonomy): Bacteria > Pseudomonadati > Bacteroidota > Chitinophagia > Chitinophagales > Chitinophagaceae > Niabella > Niabella aquatica. The sequence continues at coordinate 97,417 of NZ_BAAGYM010000020.1, read as the reverse complement.
ATTCCCTTCTGTATCTCCGCCCAAAGTAAACATCACTGCAGAATATCCCGGGGCTAATAACGAGCTGTTGATTAAATCAGTGGTCATTCCGCTCGAAAGGGCGCTGAACGGGGTGCCCGGCATGAAGTACATAGCTTCTGATGCAGGTAACGATGGCGAAGCCACGATACAGGTAGTGTTTAACCTGGGTACCGATCCTAACCAGGCATCATTGAATGTGCAAAACCGGGTGGCAGCTGTAACCAACAAATTGCCTCCGCTGGTAATACGCGAAGGTGTAAAGATCAGCCGTGAGGAATCGAATATGCTGATGTACATTAACCTTTATACAAAGGATACTTCGATGGGTGAAAACTTTTTGTACAACTATGCCGACATCAATTTGCTGGCCGAATTAAAACGGGTAGATGGTGTAGGCTTTGCTGATATTTTAGGGAACCGCGAGTACGCTATGCGTATATGGTTAAAGCCCGACAGGATGCTGGCGTATAAGATATCGGCCGATGAAGTGATGGAGGCATTGAATGAGCAAAGCCTCGAAGCCTCGCCTGGCAAAACAGGCGAAAGTTCGGGCAAAAGATCGCAGTCATTCGAATATGTATTAAAGTACCCCGGCAGGTTTAGCACAAAAGACGGATATGAAAATATTGTGGTAAGATCCAGTCCCGAAGGAGCGCTGCTTCGCTTAAAAGATGTGGCCGATATAGAGTTTGGAAGCTCTATGTACGACCTGTATTCTCATCTTAATGGAAAGCCATCGGCAGCTATTGTTTTAAAGCAGTCTTACGGAAGCAACGCCAGCCAGGTAATTGCAGATGTAAAAGCAAAAATGAAAGAGCTGAAGGAGAACTTTCCCAAAGGCATGGACTACGAAATAAGCTATGATGTATCCAGGTTTTTAGATGCTTCAATTGAAAAAGTAATTCATACTCTGGTGGAAGCATTCATTTTGGTGGGAATTGTAGTATTTGTTTTTTTAGGTGATTGGCGCTCTACAATCATCCCTATTATTGCAGTACCTGTATCGTTAATCGGCACATTTGTGTTCATGCAATTCTTTGGTATAACGCTTAATCTGATTACATTATTTGCGCTGGTGCTGGCTATTGGTGTGGTGGTGGATGATGCAATAGTGGTGATAGAAGCGGTACATGCCAAAATGGAAAAGAGTAATATATCGCCATTGAAGGCCACGCAACAGGCTATGAAGGAAATAAGCGGGGCTATTGTTGCCATTACGTTTTTAATGGCATCGGTGTTTATACCCGTTGCATTCATGTCAGGACCGGTAGGTATTTTTTACAGGCAGTTCTCTATTACAATGGCTACGGGCATCATTCTATCCGGGCTTGTAGCCCTTACACTTACGCCTGCGCTTTGCGCTATCATACTTAAAAATCATCATGGAAAGCACACCAGGAAAACGATTATTGACCTGTTTATCGATGGTTTCAATAAGCGGTTCAATCTTTTATCCAACAGGTATATGCGGCTTCTGAATAAAGTGATAAGCCGGCGCGTTATTACTTTTGGTTTGCTGATCGTTTTTTGTGTGGGCATATGGCTGTTCAGCGGCAGTGTTCCCTCAGGCTTTATACCCAACGAAGACCAGGGAATGATCTATGCTATTATACTAACGCCTCCCGGCTCATCGCTCGAAAGAACCAATGAAGTGTCGGAAAGGCTGCAGCAGCTGGCAGGGCATATAGATGGGGTATCATCGGTATCGTCACTTGCCGGTTACGAAGTGCTTACAGAGGGTACAGGCTCCAACTCCGGTACCTGTTTAATCAACCTAAAAGACTGGAAGGAACGTAAGCATTCTGCCCTCGAAATTATAAAAGAGCTCGAAGAAAGAGCTAAAAATATTCCCGGTGCTGCCATCGAATTTTTTCAGCCGCCGGCTGTACCGGGGTATGGCGCTGCGGGAGGATTTGAGCTGCGCCTGCTGGATAAAGCCGGCAGCGGCGATTATAAGCTGATGGAAAAAGTAAGCAGAGATTTTGTAAAAGAGCTTAACAAACATAAAGAGCTATCCTCGGTATTTACATTTTACAGTGCCAGTTTCCCGCAGTATATGTTAAGAATTGACAACGATCTGGCACAGCAAAAAGGGGTTACTATCGATAACGCAATGAATACACTTTCCACTTTAATAGGCAGTAATTATGAAACCAGCTTTATCCGGTTCGACAGGCAGTATAAAGTGATTGTACAGGCCTTGCCGCAATACAGGGCATTGCCTGACGATATTTTAAAGTTATACGTAAAAAATAACCGGGATGAAATGGTGCCATTTTCCGCTTTTATGAAGATGGAAAAAGTATATGGCCTTTCGGAAATAACAAGGCACAATATGTACAATGCATCAGAAATAAGTGGTGCTGCGGCGCCGGGATACAGCAGCGGTGAAGCTATTGCAACAATTAACGAAGTAGCTAAAAAAACGCTGCCACGGGGCTTTGGTATAGATTGGGCAGGCATTTCAAAGGATGAAGTATCGCGCGGTAACGAAGCTGTTTACATTTTTCTTATTTGCCTTGGCTTTGTGTATTTAATTCTTTCTGCCCAGTATGAAAGCTTTATTCTTCCGCTTGCGGTGATACTCTCTTTGCCTGCCGGTATTTTTGGCGCTTTTCTTTTCTTGCAATTATTCGGACTGGAAAACAATATCTATGCCCAGATAGCAATGGTAATGCTGATCGGATTGCTGGGAAAAAATGCAGTATTGATAGTAGAGTTTGCTGCGCAAAAACACAGCACCGGTATTTCTGTTTTAAGCTCGGCCATGGAGGCTGCCAAGATTAGGTTCAGACCTATCTTAATGACATCATTTGCTTTTATTGCCGGGTTAATACCTCTCGTATTTGCAACGGGCCCTGGTAAAATAGGCAACAGAACTATTGGCGCTGCGGCTGCGGGTGGAATGATAATAGGAACCTTATGCGGTGTTGTGCTGATACCCGGGTTGTATTATGTTTTTGGCTCAATAGCCGCCAGGCGCAAACTGATAAAAATAGAAGATGAGAATCCTTTAACAGAAGAAATTGAGCATCATGATAAATAACAAACGTTATCAATGGACGGGGATCATTGCAGCCTTCATCCTATACACAGGATGTGGTATCCCGAATGTGGTTCGGAAAACAGAGAATAAGGCCGTGCCGCAGGTATATAACAGCTATACAGATACAGCGAACACAGCGCTGGTAAGCTGGCGCGATTTTTTTACCGATCCTAACCTGGTGAACCTGATTGATACAGCATTAAAAAATAACCAGGAGTTAAACATCGTATTACAGGAAATTGAAATAGCCCGCAACGAGGTAAAGGCTAAAAAGGGCGAGCTATTGCCTGCAGTAAATTACAGGGCAGGTATAGGTGTAGATAAGGCCGGGCGATATACCAGCCAGGGCGCGGGCGATGCGTCTACCGATATTACTCCCGGTAAAAAAGTACCTGATTATTTAGGAGACTTTAGTATTGGCCTGAATGCGAACTGGGAGGTTGACATCTGGAACAGGTTGCATAACGCAAGGGATGCAGAAATAGAAAGATACCTTGCCACAGTAGAAGGGAAAAATTTTGTGTACACCAACCTGATCGCCGAAGTAGCTAACAGCTACTACGAGCTGCTATCGCTCGATTATCAATGGAATATTGTAAAACAAAATATAGCATTGCAGAAGAATGCGCTGGAAATTGTGAAAATACAGAAGCAGGCAGCCAGAACTAACGAACTGGCAGTACAAAAATTTGAAGCAGAGGTGAAAAGCACCGAAAGCCGGGAGTACGAAATTCGGCAGAATATTCAGGAAACAGAAAACAGGATCAATTTTTTACTGGCCAGGTACCCGGCGCCAATCATACGTACCCACACCGATTTTATGAACCTTTCGTTGTCGCCTGTAAGTGTAGGTATACCATCGCAGTTGCTGGCGAACAGGCCCGATATAAGGCAGGCTGAGCTGGAACTTGCTGCATCTAAGCTGGATGTAAAAGTGGCCCGGGCGCAGTTCTATCCTTCCTTCGATATATCGGCTATTATAGGTTTCCAGGCTTTTAATCCCGGGTACCTGGTCAGGTTTCCCGAATCAGTTGTAACCTCGCTGGTGGGTGACCTTGCGGGCCCCCTAATTAATAAAAATGCCATCAAAGCGCAATACCTGACGGCCAATGCAAAACAGCTGCAGGCCGTGTACAGCTATGAACGTTCTATATTGAACGGGTATATCGAAGTGGCTAATCAGCTTTCAAATATCAGCAATCTGCAAAAGGCATATGATAAAAAAATAACGCAGGTAGCTGCCTTAACCCGATCGATAGAAGTTTCAAATGATTTATTTAAAGCAGCAAGAGCTGATTACCTGGAGGTATTAATGACCCAGCGTGATGCGCTGGAAGCCAAGCTGGATTTAGTGGAAACGAAGAAAAACCAGCTTTGCGGTGTAGTAAACATATATAAGAGCCTGGGAGGTGGCTGGCAATAGATTTGCCGTACTGACCCAAAAGTAATGTCAGCCTGATATTACAGTGCGCTTGTCGGGCTGCTACCAACAGCTGGCGGTACACATGTCTTATTGTACGTCATGCCGGATGGTTATCGGGAGCAATACGCTAATCAAGCAGCCTTTGGTGCCAGACCCTGCGCCGCTTTCAACAGTATACTATGGTAAGCATTCGTTGCGGCAATCCTTCTTACTGCCGCCTATTTTGGTATCAAAGGAAGGTAATTGTGTCATTTGGAAAAACTTGTAAAATAATACTCTACTTTTTTTGTGGACTAATTGTCTTGTTCTATATTTGCGATCTGATTTAAAATTTATGTACACAAAAAATCATTACTGTTCGTGTTGTTGCTGTAATACATAACCGGTGCTATTCTGCATGGGTAACCGAAGCGCTTTTTTTTTAACTAATTAGTCTATAATGTTTATAGACTAATGGGTTTTCTATTGCTACTAATCAAAAATCTTTATCAATCACATCTCGTTAAAATACTGAATAATGAATAAAAAACGTTCCTATCAGTCAATGCTTATCCTGCTTATCCTTCACTTTTTTCCTGCTTTTTTATATGCACAACTTGTGGGTCGTGTGGTAAATGAAAGCAATGATGCCTTAGCCGGGGCCAGTGTAATAATCAAAGGCACTACACAGGGCAGCAGCACCGATGCAACGGGTATTTTTACATTATCGCCTGTTCCGGGCATTCCTTTTACTCTTACTGTTTCTTCGGTGAATTATGCAACCAGGAATGTAGTAGTGAGAAACACCGATGATACGCTTCTCATAAAACTGCAGGTGCTCTATCACACCGATACGGTAGTAATCACTTCCCGCAGAAGACGGGAACTTTCGCAGGATGTACCTATCGCCGTATCTGTAATAGGTGGCAGCCAGATAGCAGAGGCAGGAGCTTTTAATGTGAACCGTGTTAAAGAGCTGGTGCCATCGCTTCAGCTCTATACCTCAAATCCCAGAAATACAGGCATTAATATACGGGGACTGGGTTCTCCCTTTGGTTTAACCAATGATGGTCTTGATCCTGGTGTGGGTTATTATGTAGATGGCGTTTACTATGCAAGGCCCGCTGCGGCAACCCTTGATTTTATTGATATTGAAAGATTCGAGGTGTTAAGAGGCCCGCAGGGCACCTTATTTGGCAAAAACACAACCGCTGGTGCTATTAACATTACAACACGCAAGCCATCTTTTGTTCCTGGCGGTACGCTCGAAGTAAGTTATGGCAATTATGGCTATATACAGGCCAAAGCATCTGTAACCGGACCGCTTACACAAAAACTGGCTGCGCGCGTATCCTTTTCCGGAACGCAGCGCGATGGGGTTATAAAAAATATCCGTACCGATAAATATACCAATGATATCAACAACCTGGGTTTAAGAACACAGTTGCTGTATAATGTTTCAGATAATACGCAGGTTACACTTTCTGGTGATTATAATAAGCAGAAGCCCGATGGATATGCACAGGTGGTTGCAGGCGTGGTTACCACGAAGAGGCCTGCGTACCGGCAGTTCAATGCCATTATTGCCGACCTGAATTATACCTTGCCAAGCACTAATGCTTTTGACAGGATCATAGACCACGATACACCGTGGAATTCGGGTAATGAAATTGGTGGAGTTTCTTTGAACTTCGACAGTAAAATCGGCCCGGGTACGCTTACCGCCACTTCTGCCTACCGGTACTGGATCTGGGAACCTTCCAACGACAGGGATTTTACAGGTTTGCAGGCCCTCGCAAAATCCCAGAATCCGGCAAAGCATAAAAATTTCTCACAGGAAATAAGGTATGCCGGTGATATCAGCGACAGGTTAAGTGGTGTGATCGGTGTTTATTATATCGGGCAGGAGGTAAAAGTTACCGGTACCGAAGAGTCTGGAAAAGATCAGTGGCGCTTTTCACAAAGCTCTGCCAGTGAGTTATGGAAAACGCCCGGCCTTTTTGAAGGTTATGGAATAAGAACCAATTCTTCCATAAGATCCAAAAGCGCTGCATTATTCGCCAATGCAGACTGGGAGGTTTTTAACCATTTTCATATACAACCGGGCGTACGGTTAAACTACGATGAAAAAGTGGTTGTTTATGATCGCGTTGCTTACGGGGGCCTGGAAACCACCGACCCTGCATTAGTAGCATTAAAAAAAGGTGTTTACAGCAGCCAGTTTTATAACGCAGATGCTTATGAAAGAAATGCAACTTATCATATAACATTAGCTTACCGGCCCTCAAGAAAAATAAATACCTATGGTACATTCTCTACAAGCTACAAACCTGTGGGAGTAAACGTGGCGGGCCTGCCAACGGTTAACGGAGCTCCGGCAACAGACCTTGCTGTAATAAGGCCCGAGTATACCAAACATTATGAGCTGGGTATAAAAACCACTTTAACCGAAGATCTTACGTTCAATTTGTCTTTATTCAATGATGACATTAAAGATTATCAAACTAATGTACAATCTGCGGAGCTTGGTGTGAACCGTGGCTATATTGCCAATGCCGATAAGGTAAGGGTAAGAGGTGCTGAAGCAGAAGCCAATTACCGGCTGAACCATCATTTTAATTTTTACGGCGCACTTAGCTATACCGAAGGGAAATATATAAAGTTCGCAAATGCACCCTTACCCCTGGAAGAAACCGGCAATACCGTAGATGGTGTACAGGTAGCATTTAAAGATATTTCCGGTGGCGATTTGCCGGGCATTTCTAAATGGGCGGGTTCAGCAGGTGGTGAATATTCAACTCCTTCCTCGTTATTTGGCAGGGCTAACCGGTTTTTTATAGCGGCTGACCTTTTTGCCCGATCGGGATTTTCCTCAAGCCCTTCACCATCTGCATACCTGAATGTGGCAGGTTATGGATTGCTTAATGCAAGACTGGGTTTTAAAGCTGCGAAAGGTTTCTCAGCATTTATATGGGGGCGTAACCTTTTAGATAAAAATTACTACGAGCAATTATTACCTGCAGGTGGTAATGCCGGTCATTATGCCGGCGTGCTTGGAGATCCGCGCACTTTTGGTATAACGCTTAGCTATTCATTTAATGGTAAATAATAACAGACGTGTAAGATCTTAAAAGGTTTAATAGCGCTGTCATAAATTTTGGCAATCAATAAAAGACCTGCTGTTTTTACAGCGGGTCTTTTACGTTTTATAGCGGATATGTAGAAAAATACGATGATACAGACGTTTTTCTTAAATTTTTTGCAGGAAAATACTTTTTAAAGCGTCAAAGGGTTTATGAGAAAATGGGTAACGATCTTTTGCTTTATGGTGCACTACACTGCTTCCGCTCAGGATAGCCGGGATCTGTATTTTCAGCCTGCCTATGCTACAGGTGCGCCTGCGTCAAAGATATTTGAGGAGATAAATTATATACCCCTGCAAACTACAAAAAAAAGCATTTTCGGAAGGATCAGGCAACTGCTGGTATCTGATGAATATTTTATTATCTGGGATGCCGATACCAACTTTATATATTTCTTTGATAAGAAGGGAAAGTTTGTAAAGAAATACAGGCCACCGAATTGTACCGTCAAGACTATTCAGTTAGATAAAGGCAGAAATGCCCTGTTTATTTCAGGAAGTAATAAAAACTTCAGCTTTTCGCCTGCCGAAGTTGAGAAAATGATGGAAGACCCTACCAACAGGTCATTTGCCAGGTTTACCTGGTCGGCCTGGTACGATCTGTCCGATATTCATAAAGAGAAAATACAGCGGCTCAAAGATTTCAGCCTGGCATTGGTATCACCCACAATCTTCAATAACTGGTGGGCATATAGCTACGTTTTTGCTAACAGGAAGTTTAATGATAATACAGGCTATGAACTGAAAGTATATGATGGCGAGAAAAATATCCGCGAAGATTTTTCCTATAACAAAAGGAGCGAAGCTTTTTACTACAAGCCGGAGCAGGTGTCTTTCTTTCCAACCAGTGATAAGGAGCGCCTGTTATTTACACGGCCTTACAATTATAGTATTTACCAGTTAACAAAAGATAGCGTGTCTTTACTGTACACGTTGATTTTGCCACTTGAAAATTCTTTGCCCAAGGCTTTTTTTACGCATCCTTTCCGTTCAAAGAATGACCTGGATCTATACCGCACGCAAAACGGAAGTTTTGTGTGGAAGCTTGACTATGTTTACAGGATGCAGCATTACCTGTTCTTTTCGCTGGATTATAACAAGAGCCCACGGGAACGGAATTTTATGTTTGACGAAGCTACCCGCCGCTTCTATAATACCGGTAAAATAAATACGGACAGCGCGAACGCTTATCTGCCGCTGCTGCAGGCAGGCATTCAATATGCAGACGACAGCTACCTGTATAGCAGCGCTTCTTCTTCTTCTATGTTTCAATCTAACGAAAATAATAAACCAAGAGATCCCCAATACACACCTGTGATAAAACAATATTTTGAAAAAGGTACCCGTACTGATAATCCGGTTATCATTCAGCTGAAACTTAAAAACAAAATTGGATAATGCGGATACTCATCGCTGTGCTGATTGCAATAATACCCTCATTATTATCTGCTCAAAAAGATACCATCCGCTATAATAAAGGGAGTATTACCGGTATCGTGAAGGACTCTGCAGATGATTATGCGTTGCAATCTGTAACCATTACATTGTACAAAAAATCAGACTCTACGTTATTGAATTATTACATAACAGGCGAAGACGGTACTTTTGGCTTTTCTGATATTCCTTTTTTTACACCCGTAAATGTCAACTTTTCCTTTACAGGGTATAATCCTTTTTCTAAGACCATCACTCTCGACACACTTGCTCCCCATTATAATTTTAAAACACTCTTTATGTCTAAAGCACAGGGAGTGATGGATGAAGTAGTAATAAAAGCCGTTGTGCCTGTTACGATGAATGGTGATACGCTTGAGATCAATCCGGCGGCATTTAAGCTGGATTCCAATGCGGTGGTGGAGGATATGTTACGGCGGGTGCCTGGTGTAACAATGTGGGGTGACGGCACTATTACCGTTAACGGGAAAACGGTAAACAACGTATATGTGGATGGGAAGCCGTTTTTTGGCAGCGACCCTGCATTGGCCACACAAAACCTGCCTAAGAATGCCATTGAAAAAATTCAGGTGTACCGGGAAACAGATTACTCTAAGGATAATATAGATGATAATCCGGCCGACTCTTTACTGACGATGAATATCCGGTTGAGGGAGGATAAAAAGTTCGGGTATTTTGGTAAAGCCGGTGCCGGCATTGGTACCGACAGGCGGTACGAGGCAGATGTCTCGGGATTGGGATATAACAAAAAGTTCCGGGGAGGCGTTGCGGCCAGTATGAACAACATTAATAAAACAGCCAGCCTGCAGGAAATGTTCCGGCAGGGTTCTTACCGAAACTATAATCCCAGTAACAGGTATGTGGCCAATTTCGGAAGCTCCGGTGTAAATAAAGTAATGTTTATTGGAGGTAATATGCAGTATGATTTTTCTGAGAGCAATAACAGCCGGTTTAATAACCAGCTAAGGGTTAACTATGATGTCAGGAATACCGATAACTATGTTTCCTCTACAACCGATTCAAGAAACAGTGTCACAGACAGGATTCTGCTGCAGGATTCAGAGCAGGAAACCAGTTCGGCAAATAACAGCCATAGTGGCGGTATAAGTTATAACAAACGGGATCAGGACAAAGATTTTTCGGTGAATGCCAATATGAACTCCTCGAATAATACCAGGTCTTCTAATAGTTTTTCTACCAAAACGGTCGAGGGAGGAAACCCGTTAAGTGAAAGTTCCAACAGGTCATCCACCCAAAGTAAAAACAATAGTATGAGCTTTTCCACTTCTTTCAGAAATAAAGATGATGATGAAAGAAACCTCAAAGGCTTTGGTCTCAACTATAATCTTTCATACAATAACAGCGAAAGTAAAAGTAATGCTATCACTGATTTTATTTCTTATGAAGATGAAAGCCAGAACCAGCATTTCAACCGGTTGAACAGTAATGAATCGTCAGGCTTTAGTAATAACCTGGGAATGAATTATAATGCCCTGAAGCGTTTACTGTTTGGTAACTTTAGTTTATGGAACATCAACCTGGTGCTGAATAATAACGTGAGTGTAACACGGTCTGATGCTAATATAAAGGTGAGCGATTATGACTCTTTAACCGGAGCTTATATAAGAAACGATTCCCTGACACATAATAACAGGGTAACAAGAATAGAAGACCGGCCTTCATTAAGGTTGTCGAAAAATTTTTCAAAGCGTTTGTCAGACAGATTTAACCGGTATATTAATATTACAGCTAATATGCAGGGACAGTTTTTATCAGAAAAAAATGAATCAAGTTTTGATTTCCGCAATATGGACAGATCGTTTAACTTCTTTACTCCTTCGGTTTCTGTAAGTTATAATTATGAAAAGTTTAGCCGTTACAATATTGAAATGAACGTAGCGGGAAACAGGTCGCCTTCTATTCCTTCTGTAGATCAGCTAAGGCCTATTATAGATACCAGCGTGAACGCCTATAATATTAATTTGGGAAATGCTAACCTGCAGCCTTCTGTTACCAGCGCGCTTAACTTCAACTTCAATTACAGGCGTCAGCAACCTGCTAAAAAAGCAGATTATAACTTCGGTATTTCTGCAAGTGTGAGCGATGTAAATGATGCTATTGTGGACAGCAGCTTTTATGACAGGCTAAGCGGCAGGCGTACTACCTACCTGATCAATATGAATGGCAGGCGCATTTATAACGCAGGCTTTAATTCGGGATTGTCTTTCAAGATGAAAAACAACAAAGTATTACAGTTCAATTATTCACTCAGCCTGTCAAATACCACCTCTCCCAACTTTGTGGATGCTATTTATACGGTAACCAGGGCTAATAATATTAATAATAACCTGGGCGTATTTTATACGTTGGGCGATTTCGGAACTGTACAGGTATCGCAAAGCATTAATACGAATAGCAGCACTCAAAGCGGGGGAAGCCTTAAATCATTAAAAGCTGTTAACTATATCACCCAGGGTAATCTGAATATAAACCCTGCAAGAGATCTTACCATTAGCAATACCTTTAATTATGTAACCAATAATACAACCGGGCAGTCATCGGCATTATGGAATGCTTTTGCTACCTACAGGTTCCTGAAAACAAAACAGGCTGAAGTAAAGCTTTCCGCTATGGATATTTTGAAGCAGAATAAGAATATCTCCACTTCTGCCAGTATCAATAACCTCAGCACTACGGTATCCAACGGCCTGCAACAGTTTTTTATGGTTACTTTGTCGTATTACCCGCGCAGGTTTGGCGGTGGAAGGCAGGTTCGGGGCGGTGGAAAAGGTGAAGGGGGAGAGCGTCGCTCCGAAGGTAAATTTGAAAGAAGATCGGCTGGTGGCAGTGGAAACTTTGGTGGAGGCATGCGTAATCGCTAACCCGGAAAGCCCGTTTTACAAGTAATAGAGAAATATATCAGTTAGTAGATTGAAAAACAGATCATTTTAGTATTTAATACTACGAAATAACATCTTAGTAGTAACTTGTTCTATAAATTGAGATTTAACCGAAACATTTAACTTTTGTGCTAAATTCGCGCCTGGCAGGCGGATTTGTTTATTGTTCATCCTGCGTCATTAAAATAGAACTAATAAACGGAATGAGCATTCTTTCATGTTCCCCACGTTTATTATAACATTTAGCGAAGCCGTATCAAAAATAAATTTCACTTATTTGATACGTCTTTCCAAAAAGGATCACTATGAGTTCAATCAGACAATTATTAAGCAAACGCATTTTAGTGCTGGATGGTGCTATGGGCACCATGATCCAGCGGTATAAGCTTACTGAGGAAGATTACAGGGGAGTGCGCTTTAAGGATTGGCATACAGATGTAAAAGGGAATAACGATCTTTTAAGCATTACCCGGCCTGATGTTATTAGAGCTATTCATAAAGAATACCTGAATGCCGGGTCTGATATTATCGAAACCAATACTTTCAGCAGCACATCTATAGCCCAGGCAGATTATGATATGCAGGAGCTGGCGTATGAACTAAACATTGCATCAGTACAATGCGCGCGTGAGGCTATTGATGAATTTATAAACGATATGCCCGGTCTGAACGAAAATCAGAAATCAGAAATCAGAAACCAGAAATTCATAGCGGGTGCTATCGGGCCGCTGAATAAGACATTAAGCCTTTCGCCCGATGTAAATAATCCTGGTTACCGTGCCGTAACCTTTGATGAAGTGGTAGCGGCCTATACAGAACAGATGCGCGGACTAATAGATGCCGGAGCAGATATACTTTTGATCGAAACTATTTTTGACACACTTAATGCCAAGGCGGCCATTTTTGCTGCCAAGAAATACTTCCGCGAACATCCGGGTACAGAACGCGATATCATGATCAGCGGCACTATTACCGATGCTTCCGGGCGAACGCTAAGCGGTCAAACGCTGGAAGCTTTTTATATTTCCGTATCCCATGCCAATCCTTTAAGCATTGGCCTGAACTGTGCGCTTGGAGCAAAAGATATGCGTGCCCACGTGGAAGAGCTTTCCCAGATCGCTTCCTGCTACGTATCGGCTTACCCTAATGCCGGCCTGCCGAATGCAATGGGAGAGTACGATGAGCAGCCGTCAGAAACGGCCGCTTTTCTGGATGATTGGGCAAAGCAGGGTTTTGTAAATATTGTAGGAGGTTGTTGCGGTACTACCCCCGATCATATAAGAGAAATTGCAAGAGCGGTAAAAGGTGTTGCGCCACGGACTTTACCATTGGAAGAAGCAGTCAATTCATAACTTTAAATTACAGAGTACAACAGGGTTGCACGAAGTTAAATGAGCGTTGAGCAGGTTAAAATTGGATATTGATCATCAGGTTGATTTATTTATAGAACAAGAAGTAATTGTAGAAATAAAAACTGTAGAAGCATTGAACGATGTGCATACTGGCCAGGTAGTAACATATTTAAAGCTATCCGGATGCAAAGCGGGGTTGTTTCTTAATTTTTATACAAGTAATTTGAAAAATGGGATTAAAAGATGAATGCTCTAACGCTGTGAAAAAACTTAGTGCATCTCCGTGGTAAAATAAAAGAACATGTCAGTTATCAAACCTTATCTCCGACTTTCAGGTTTAGAGCCGTTAATTGTACGGCCCGAAACGAATTTTATCAATATAGGTGAAAGAACCAATGTAACGGGTTCCAAAAAATTTGCACGCCTTATCCGCGAGAATAAATATGAAGAAGCGTTAAGTGTAGCCCGCCAGCAGGTAGAGAATGGCGCCCAGGTCATCGATATCAATATGGACGATGCCTTGCTGGATGGAGTGCAGGCCATGACTACATTTGTCAACCTGCTTCAAAGCGAACCGGATATTTGTAAAGTGCCGTTGATGATCGACTCATCAAAATTTGAGATCATTGAAGCCGGGTTGAAATGTGTGCAGGGAAAATGTATTGTGAACTCTATCTCTTTAAAAGAAGGAGAAGAAAAGTTTATTGAGCAGGCAATAATCTGCCAGGGCTACGGGGCTGCGGTAATTGTAATGGCTTTTGATGAAAAAGGCCAGGCTGATACCGAAGATAGAAAAGTGGAAATATGCCATCGTGCGTATAAAGTACTAACAGAGCAGGTAGGGTTTAAAGGACAGGACATTATCTTCGACCCCAACATTTTTGCCATCGCTACAGGACTTGAGGAGCATAATAATTATGGGGTAGATTTCATTAATGCCACCCGCCGTATTAAGCAGCTGATGCCTTTGGCTGGTATAAGCGGCGGGGTGAGTAATCTTTCTTTTTCCTTTAGAGGTAACGAGCCGGTGCGTGAGGCCATGCACTCCGTGTTCCTGTATTATGCTATTAAAGCAGGGATGAATATGGGTATCGTAAATGCCGGTCAGCTGGTGGTTTACGATGAAATAGAGCCGCAGCTAAGAGATTTATGTGAAGATGTGATCCTGAACAGAAATAATGAAAACAATGAAGCTACGGAAAAGCTGCTCGCTTTTGCTGAAACTGTAAAATCGGAAGGTAAGGTTCAGAAAAAAGATGATACCTGGAGGCAGGCCCCTGTTGAGGAAAGGTTGAAACATGCGCTGGTAAACGGTATTACAGAATACATTGATGAAGACACCGAAGAGGCCAGGTTAAAATATTCCCGTCCCCTTGAAGTAATTGAAGGTCCCTTAATGGCAGGTATGGATGTAGTAGGAGATCTTTTTGGTGCGGGAAAAATGTTTTTACCCCAGGTGGTAAAAAGTGCCCGGGTGATGAAAAAGTCCGTGGCATGGCTATTCCCTTTTATTGAACAGGAAAAGCTGGACAATCCTGCCGCAGCAACCGGGGGCGCCGGTAAAGTACTTATGGCCACTGTAAAAGGCGATGTGCACGATATCGGCAAAAATATCGTAGGCGTTGTGCTGGGCTGTAATGGCTATGATGTAATTGACCTGGGCGTAATGGTTCCTGCCGATAAGATCCTGGATACAGCGGAAAAGGAGGAAGTGGATATTATCGGGTTAAGCGGGTTGATCACCCCATCACTGGATGAAATGGTACATGTAGCGCGTGAAATGAAACGCCGCAATATGAAACAGCCTTTGCTGATTGGCGGTGCTACCACTTCGCGCATGCACACCGCAGTAAAAATTGCGCCACAGTACAATAATGGAGTGTTGCACGTATTGGATGCATCCAGAAGCGTAACAGCGGTGAGCACGTTGCTGGGAAAAGAGAAAGAGGTGTTGCTGAAAAAAACCGATACGGAGTACGAAAGCCTGCGCCAGCAGTTTGCCAATAAAAATAAAAAAGAACTGATCCCTTATCAGGATGCGATAGCGAATAAAGAAGAGCTCGATTGGGAGCATTATATACCCACGAAGCCTGCTGTTGAAGGAGTGACTGTTTTTAAGGATTTTGATTTAGGTGAAATAGCTAAATATTTAGACTGGAGTCCGTTTTTTATAGCCTGGGAAATGCCCGGCAGGTATCCGGAAGTGCTTAGTGATGATAAGTTTGGTGAAGAGGCAAGAAAGCTTTTAGCTGACGCAGAGAAAATGGTAGCCACCATTGTTGCCGAAAAATGGTTTAAGGCGGATGGCGTGGTTGGTTTTTGGCCGGCTAACAGCAATAATGCAGATACTATTACGGTATATACTGTTGAAGGAGAAGTACGGCTGGAAAGCCTGCGTCAGCAATCCAAGAAAGCAGCCGGACATTACAATTTTTCGCTGGCTGATTTTGTGAGGCCGGTCGCATCCGGCCCATCCGGAGAAGAGGAGTTAGATGCTTTAAACGACCCGCAAAGCGTAAAGGATATTGCCGACATAAGTGCTCCCTCCGGGGGGCAGGAGGCTGGCACAGATTATATAGGAGCCTTTGCAGTTACTATTCATGGGGCTATGGATAAAGTGAAACAGTTTGCTGAAGAGCTTGATGATTATAACAAAATATTGGTACAGGTTTTAGGAGATCGTTTTGTAGAAGCTTTTGCAGAATGTTTACACGAGAAAACCCGTAAAGAACTGTGGGGTTATGCAAAAGATGAAGATCTTACCAACAAAGATCTGATCTGGGAAAAATACCAGGGTATCCGCCCTGCACCTGGTTACCCTGCCTGCCCCGATCATACCGAAAAAGTAAAGCTGTTTAACATGCTGCAGGTAACAGAGAACATTGGTATAACACTTACCGAAAGCCTGGCTATGGATCCGCCGGCTTCTGTTTGCGGCTGGTATTTTGCACATCCTCAAAGCCATTATTTTGGTTTGGGAAAAATAAACCGCGACCAGCTGGAAAATTACGCAGCACGCAAAGGAATGAGTGTGGAAGAGGCTGAGAAATGGTTAAGTCCGGTTTTGCAGTAAGGATATAATGTAAAAGTCATTTTAAAAAGGTTTCAGCGGCGTATACGGTTCAATGAATGTCGGATTGTCATTTTTAAGAGCAGTTACTGTTGAACATTTGTTATATGAGATCTTTCTATTAGCCCAACACTATTTTTACAATCTTTTATTGTCAGGCGTATTATTCAGGCCGGCGAAAGGTATGGGCGAAAATACTATCCTCGTTACAATCGCTCACCATCCAGCTTCTTTCCTCAATTTCCGCTTCAAGCTCTCCCTTATCCCAGCCGCAGTAGCCAATGAATATTTTGATATCTGATGTAGTAAGTGTTTTACTGTTGATATGTGCCACAGCCTTTTTAAAATCTCCTCCGTAGTATATATGCTCAGTAACCCGAACGCCACCAGGTATAAGATCAGCGCGTTTATGAATAAAATAAAGATGGTCCTTATCCACCGGGCCTCCTTCAGATAATGGAAAAGCAGGACTGCTGCTGAATTCCACCAGCTCATTCAGGGCCTTGTCAAAAATTTTGTTAATTACAAAACCTAAAGCACCGTCTTTGTTATGTTCAACAATAAGAATAACCGATTCCTGGAAAACGGCATCCTCCATTGAAGGAGCGCTGACAAGTATTTTACCTGATAGATCATCCATAAGATTATCGTTGAGGCTTTTTATATTTTATTGCTACTTTCACTACCCCGGCATTCACCATATCCAGCCGTCTGGCTGCTTTTTTGGTGAGATCAATGATCCGGCCTTCTACAAAAGGCCCCCTGTCATTGATACGTACTTTTACTTTTTTGCCATTAGACAGGTTAGTGACTTTTACTTTGGTACCAAAGGGTAAGGTTTTGTGGGCTGCCGTCATCCTGTTTTGCCGGAATACAGAACCGTTGGCTGTTTTCCGGCCAATAAATTTATCTGCGTAAAACGAAGCGCTGCCCGATTCAACGATCTTTTTGCTGCAGCCGTGAAGTAAAAAGACGGACATTATTATAACGATACTTAAAAATCTGATCTTCATGTTTGATAATCCTGATTGACGCTTGTCAAAAATATAAGATTAGGATTAAACTTGTACATAAAAAACAAAACCCCCTAAAGGGAGTTCTGAATGATGTATTCCGAGCATTAGCAGTGTCGGGAGCAATAAATATTTTTAAAACTTACCTGAAAATTTCCCGTTACTTAAAGTTATGTTGGTATTGCTGGTTTGATTGATACAATATGCATCAAAGGTTCCTTCTATTTCAGAGTCGGTTAGTTTCGTAATATTGAAGTTGCCTGTACTTGAAGCATAAGACTCCTGGTTGCTACCTGCATTAGAGATGCCAATACTTAATACAGCTCCTGTATTTGCCGAGCTGCTGCTTTCAAACTTGCCGCTGATGGTGCCGGTATGATTTAAAGGTACGTGTATAGCCAGTTGCGCTGTACCTATTTGTGTGCCGTTTGTTTGAATGGCGGTAATGGTTATCTGCGTGCGGTTCACAGTATTTGATTTATTGGCGAAAGCCCCCGCAACAGTGTTGGATTTAAACTCATTTTTACCTCCAAACGATTTGTTGGTTGAGAACTGAATGGATGCTTTCCCAACGCCAGTGTCACTTCCGGAGCTTCCTTTTTTGCAGGAAGTAAAACTAAATGCAGTTAGAATAGCTGCAGCCGTCAGGCATCTTAAAGAAGCTTTGATTTTGATCATGGTATTTTTTTTAATTTGAAGAGAGAAGTATTGTATTATTTAATTTCTTTTAAAAATTCGGCGGTATGATATTCAATAAATTTTTTACCTGCCATATAAGCGCCTTCGGTATATTTTTTTTCATCTACGGGAATCACTGTGGTGTTTTTAGATACTACATTATCTGGATTATACCAGGTGCCGTAGGTGGTAGCAACCCCTACAAAATCCCTGCGGCTACCGGCAAAGCTCTGAAGCTTTTTGTCTTCGATAACGCCTTCTATATCAAGTGGGCTTTTGAGCCCCCCGATATAGCTACTGTTTACACCAAGGCCTGTCGGCACTTTTCCATGGTAAAAGCCGGCCTGGCTGGTGGCAGCCACTGCTTTGTTTTGGCCTTTCAGCTTTAATTTTGCGTCGCTTTTCATAATAATGGCTTCTGTATCCGCAAGCCTGAGCGAAGTTTTCACCTTTATGTTAGCTCCGGCAAGATCTAAAGCATCTTTATCTTTTACAAAAAGTATGAACAGGTCCACATCTGCAATGATAGCGTCGTTTAACTGGTTAGACAGTTTCCCGTATATGGTGTTTGTATTGCCCAGGAACCCGCCCGATTTTTCTTTACCTGACGCAGAGATATTTTTTACATAGTATTCAAAGCCCGTAGGTGTGGTAGCTAGTGTACCCGGGAACTGCGCTTCGTTAATCTTACCACCTGTTACTTTGGTATAACCGCTGTAAGTGCCGGTTTTCCCGGCTTCTTCGGCAGGTACAATCTCGAGTCCTTTTGCTTTTAGCATGGAGGTGAAATCCCCGAACAGCCTGTCGGTAACTTCCTGGATACCGGCTTCGGTAATATTTTCCAACCCCACAGATAAAGAAGCCAGCGCATCTCCTTTATATCCTCCGCCCAGCATGCGTCCTCCTTGCTTAAAATCTTCTTTTTCATTATATACCTGGTAGTTTACCGTAAAGGATGCGATGTATATACGATTGGCGTTTTTTACTTTATTCAGTCCGTAAGACTGGTCTTTGGGTTTAAAATCCCCAAGGGTTTGTGCAACACAATTAGCAGCAGTAAAAGCTATTAAAAAAAAGGGCGCTACAAATTTCATATATGTAAAAATTATTTCCATAAAATTAACCGGAAGATATATGGCGGCAAATGTGAAAAAAGTAGTAGGTAGTATAGCGCTAGTTGTTAAACTTTGAGATGGCTTCTGAACGGCTTTTTACCTGGAGCTTTTCGTAAATATTCCTGATATGTGTACGTACGGTTTCAATGCTGATGAATAGCTGAACGGCAATTTCCTTATATCTGAATCCCTTGGTAAGCAGTGATAATATTTCGTTTTCCCTGCGTGATAAAATTTCTGAATAGGTTTTCTCGGTTCTGCTGGCGGCAAAGTCCATTACAACCAATCTTGCGATCTGGCTGCTCATAGGCGAACCGCCGTTATGAATATCCTGTATGGCTTCAACAAGCTTTTTAGGATCTGTATTCTTCAGGATATAACCTGTTGCACCGGCCTTTAAAGCGTTAAAAGCATTTTCTGCATCGTCATAGCTGGTTAAAGCCATGCATTGCATGGCAGGATGGATCACTTTGAGTTTTGCTACTACATCAATACCTGATATACCTGGCAGGTTAATGTCGAAAAGCAACACATCGACCGGTTTTTTTTCCAGGTATCCTAAAGCGGTTTCCCCATCTTCAAAAGCATCTGCCACGTCCAGCTCTTCCTGCATATATAATAAAGCAAGCAGGGAAGTCCGTATGATTTCCTCGTCCTCAATTAATGCGATTTTAATTTTAGAAGCAGGCATAATATTTAAAATATAAAGTTAAACACCCTGAATGTTTATACTTTAAGTAAAAAAGTAGTATTTAAATGCTGATACCATAGCTCACTTCTGTACCGGTACCTTTACTGGTGGTCAGCCGAAGGCTCCCGTTAATACTCTCCATGCGGGCCTTAATATTACCGAGCCCGTTGCGTTTACCGTTTTTAGGGTGTATGATGCTATCTGCATCAAAACCTTTTCCATTGTCTTTTAAGGAAAATACAATCTGCCGGTCATCTGCAAAAAGCGAAAAAGTGATTTTTGTAGCCTCTGCATATTTTAAAGCGTTATTAAGCGCTTCTTTTGTTACCAGCATTAATTGCTGGCGGTGCCGGTGCCCCAGTGATATATCGGGGATGATTGCCGGAAAATTAAATGCCACTTCTATAGATAATGGTTCAGTGGTTTCAGAAATATATTCATTCAGGTAAGCTGCGAGGTTTCCTAATGTATCGTTATGGGGGTTTAATGTCCATATAATCTCCCCCATTTTATCTGCCAGCCCACGTGATGTAGCGCTTATTTCATTGATTATTTTACTACCACCCTCCTGCGTCCCGGAATTTTTACCCAGTTCGGAAAGCAGGGCGATTTTACTGAGGCCGGTTCCTAACTCATCGTGCATATCTCTTGAAATACGCAGCCGTTCATTGTTAACAGCGAGCTGCTTTTCTATAATGCGCCGTTGCTTTTCCAACCTTCTTTTTAAATAGTATTTGAAACCTGATAATACAAGACCAGACAATAATACTATTGCAATAATTTTGAACCACCAGGTACGCCAGAAAGGAGGGGTAATAGTAATGGTAAGAAGTGGTTGGGAGGCAGACCATATGCCTTCACTGTTCGCTGATTTTATTTCAAAGATATACCTGCCGGGTGGGATTTTACTATACCTGGCTTCGGGAATATTGTAAGCGGTGATCCACCTGTCCTCATAACCTTTTAAGCGGTACAGGTACTGGTTTACATTAGGCGCCGTGTAATCTAACGTTGCAAATTTTATAAAGATATTGTTGTCGTCATAATTAAGCTTTATCTTTTTAAGGAAGTTGATGGCTGTATCGGTTTTAAATGGTTTTTCATTAATGAGCAGATCTGTTATATACGACCTGGACACAAAGGTCCTTTTAAAAAATTTTCGCTCATCAAACCAGTTAATACCGGTAACGCCCCCAAAGAAAATAGTATGGCCATCCTTAAAATAGGCCCCTGTATTGAATTCATTGGATTGTAACCCGTGCTGTATGCCATATTGCTCCACTTCACTTACCGTTATTGCCGTATCTTTTTTCAGGGTCACCTTGTTCAGGCCTTTGTTGGTGCTGATCCAGAACCTGTGATCATCTTCAGGGACGATCGCGTAAATGAAATCATTACTTAAGCCGTCTTTTTCATCAATAACCTGTAGCGCGTCAGAACTATCCCGCTTAATAATAATCCCAACATTAGTAGCATACCAAAATGCCTTCCTTAAATTATCTCTGCGTACCTGTTTAATGGTTAAGCCATTAAGGCCCTGTTCTATAATACGGGCATTATTTGTTTCATCTACACGCACCGTTAAATATCCTTTTCCTTCACCTTTGCCGACGATGATATCCCCATTGTCCTTCACAAAAAGGCTTTGTATATCATCTTCAAATTGCTTATTAATAAGGCCCAGGTCTGTTACCGATAGCTTCCCGTTAGCCTCATCTATAATATAGGTGCTTTGGAAGGTGCCTGCCATATATTTATGGGGGCTTATCTGGGCAAAACATTGAAGAATGTTTTGGGATTTGCCTTTTCGCATATATGCTATACGGGTACTGGTCGTAAACTTTGCGTTATCAATGTCTGTTATACCTATTTCGTCGCCTATGTTCATCCATACCCGTCCTTTATCATCTTCTTTTATAAAATAGATGCCATGAAAGGCAATACCGGGCGTTTTTGCCGGATCGAAAATTAATTGATGCTCCCCGCTAAATCGGTTGATCCTGTATAGTCCCCTGGAATACGTGCCCACATATATTTCCCCGTTTTTATGATAGATGCTTTTTACCATAAGCAGCGAACTTTCTCTGTTTGCAATAGCTTCAGCGGGAAACGCGTTAAAAAGATTGGGCTTTAGGTTTAAAATGCTTATCCCTCCTCCTTCTGTACCTAACCAAAGATTGTTTACATGATCGATAACAGAAGTATAGATGAGGTTGGAGGAAAGACTTAAAGGATCGTTTTCAATATTTGTATAGTGATGAAAGGTTCCGCTGGCACTATCGATAAGCACAACGCCTCGATCGGGCGCTAGCGCAATAATGCTGCCTTTTGAAGCCGCGGTTTTGCCAAGAGGAGTCAGTTGCCTGTGAAATCTTTTATCATTAGGTGTTTTATAAGCGGCTGTTACTTGGCCGGTAGACAGGTTAAACTCCCGGATCTCATTTTCTAAAGCAAAAAGGATACTTGAATTATTATATACAATGGGTGCTGACAATTTTTTGCTGCCTGTGCTTAAAAGAAAATCAACTGCTTTGCTTTTAATATGATATGTATACAAGCCATTGTCTTTCTGGAAAAGAAGATAAAGATCTGATGGATCAGGAGTGTATATTCCAAAAACATTAGATATATCTATTCTCTTAGCGGCGGATGTGTTTACATTAATGATAACGATGCTGCCTGGTATGCTAACAATGATCTCGTTTTTAAAAAGCCCCAGGATCCTGCCTTCCAGGTCGCGGCCTATTTTTCTTATCACAGAGAAGGTTTCAGTAACAAGGTTCATCTTTACAATCTGCCCGTCTACGATCATCCATAAGTTTTGCTGGTGATCCTGAATGATTTTCCCATTTATTATTTTCCCCGGAAACCGTTTGGCCGTTTTGTCGCGAAAGCTTTCCCTGTGTTTTTTTATTTGCCTGCCATCGTACCTGTTCAGCCCATCACCGGTACCTATCCATATAAACCCCTGCTCGTCCTGGAAAATTTCTCTTACTGAATTTTGGCTGAGGCCGTCATTTACACCCAGGCGCCTAAAGTTTTGATCATTCTGGCAAAATGATACAGAAGCGGCGGCACAGGTGAATAAAAACAGCAATGGTTTAAAAATGCTCATAAACAACAACAGGCTTACTGTCAAATATAAAACTAATAGCAATTGAATATCTGTAATACACCTATATAATTAGTAAACGGCTATCATCCTGATAATTATCGGGAAATATTATACAGGATACCAACAGGGCTGCCAGTATGGTGTAAATAATCCTTTGGTTTCGTATTGCCTGCCATAAATTTGTGTGATATATTAACAGCATTAAAACAGAACAATGAATGCCGTCGAAATGTTAGGCTATACAGCAGGCGCTCTTACAACGCTTACTTTTTTGCCCCAGGTAATTAAAACAGTTAAAGAAAAATCAGCAAAAGATGTATCGCTGAATATGTTTTTGATTGCCGCGGCTAACCAGGTTTTATGGATTATTTATGGTGCATTACAACAGGATAAGGTAATTATTCTCACAAACGTGCTGATACTGGTGCTGTCTCTGACAATGATTTTTTTAAAATTGAAATTCGGCAGGTGATCGGTATTAAAAATTAAAACGCAGGCTGCCGAATATACCAAAGCTTTTGCTATTGGGAATTGATGGTTTTTCAGGTAAAGCCCGCCATATCAGATCTATTCTTAATACACGAAAAATATTATCTATTCCCGTACCTAATTCAAGATAAGTTTTTCCGTCCAGCGAAAGGAAATGGCTCCCGGGTTTAAAGTTGAGGGCTTTGTTGGCATCAGATAATGAACCCCACAATGCTTTTACGGTATAGAACTGTCTGAACTTTAGCCGGGGCGCTATCTTAAATATGCCGTTACCGATATTATGCTCGTAATTAATACCGGCAAACCGGTCATGCACGTATTGATACCGTAACATTGTATTAAAAGCATATTTATTATAATAGTAGAGCTCATTTCCCGGAGCTACATCTAAAAAGGTATAGGGAAGGGTGCCAAAGGTTTTCCCCGCGTAAACCTGGAAGCTGATATTGCCGAAAGGCGGAGTTTTGATATAATCCGATACGGCAAATAAAAGCTTGGAGTAATTATACCGGCTGTTAAGGATACCTGAAATACCTTTGGTATAACTGGCTTCTGCAATAGGATAGGGGCTGCCCAGGCTGGCCCTGTAGAAAGTGTTTTCAATAAACTTTTCCAGGAAGGCAAAGCGCAGCCTTACCGAAAACTCTGTAGAAGTGAATCGCTTCATGTCTGTTCTGAACGAGTCTGCAGGTAACAGGTTGGCAAGCGGCGTATAGGATTTATTACTTATGGTAGCCTTTACTGAGAAACCAACAGGCAGCTCATTAAAGAACTCAAAGCTGCTTTCTTCAAGATTGATGAATTTCATCGGAACACCAGGCTTGCGTATAGCAAAAGAGAAGATGTTATCTGATGATATTTCGCCGTAATACCGCTGTCCGAAATCAAGATCATTTTTATAGGTAAGCGACCAGTACTGCCGGGGATCCTTTTTAGGCAGGTAAAACAGCTCTGCCATACCTTTCATTTTCTGATCGGTAAAACCATAAGCCAGGTAAGAATGGTACATGAACTTCTTATTAAAATGCTTATTGCTGGCTACATCGAACCTTGTTCTGAAGCCCTCCCATGCATTTCCCGAAAACCAGTTGTAGGCAGAACCTAAACGCACATTACCTACATCAAAATAGCCAGAGCCTGCAAACTCCAGCTGTTTGGTAAGTTTTTGGTATACCGGTGCATTTATAATTGTGTCAATCATTTTAATAATATTCTTTTCGGTTTTACTTAGCTCTTCATGTCTTGCTCCATCCCAATAGGCATTGTCCTTTTCCTGGGCCTTAGGTAACGTAATGACCTCTTCCTGTGTTTTATTCAGCATTAGTCTTTTTACAACCGAGCTGTCATTTACTACAATATTCCTGTATGTGCTTGTTTTTCGCCCAATGATACCTGGCGTTTTATTGCCCACGGGCGCCACATCTACTACAAGTTTTTCACGGCTAACAAACCAGTTGCTATCTGGCAGTCTGGTATACTCCTGTATATAACTAAGCCGTTCCATAAAATTGATATCAGCGCTTTTGTCCAGCGAAAGGTTCATTTTTTGGATAGCATAGCTGCCGGAATGTACCCAGCAGTCACCTTCAAAGGTGTTCATCCCTTTTCGCCTGGGCCGGAAAATAAGATGGAAATATCTCTCTCCGCCCAGGTACTGTGTATCGGCAATTGTGTATTTATAATAAAAATCGCCATTGTCGCTCACCGGGCTCACAAACTCTTTATTAAATACGTTAATAAAATTGTTGTACACATTAATTACCTGGTCCATGCCTCCCAGGAACTTTACCATACTTTCATTCTTGACACCATTGGTGTTGGCGCCTATGATCTCTTCCCGGCGTTTGAGTGGTTTTTTCTGGTAATAATAGTTGCTTATGGCTTCTGTAAGATACGCCGGTAAAATATGGATGCCTTCGGAGCTGTCTACATTTTGATTAATAAGTTCATGAATGGGCCTGAGCGGCCTGATTCTGGTTATTTTTTGAAGGCTCCTGAAATTTTTGAGATCTACCTCCAGTTTGTTGTAAAGTTCATAGGAAAAATTATTGAACTTATAGCGGTTATTTTCGGGCTTATGCGCTACTATTTTTTTCCAGAGCCAAAGGCCTTTATCAATTTTTGATTTTACAATGACAATATCTCCCATCGCTCTTTCCATAGGAATAATAACATCCAATGCGCTTTTATCATTTTCCAGTTTCAAAAAAAAGGTTTCGTAACCCACATAGCTGATGGTTACTGTGTCAGAAGGCCAGTAGTTTACCGAAAAAGCAAAGCGGCCGGCCGAGTCGGTAATGGTACCTATGTTTGTATTCTTAAAAGTAACGGTAGCAAAGGGAATCGCTTCCTCATTATAGGCGTCTGTCACTAAGCCCCTTAATGTTTTTTGAGGGAAAGCTACCAACCCCGATACCAGGAAAGCCAGCAGAAAGAAGATCTTCAAAGGACGGTTCATCGAACGCAAATCTACGATTGTTTTGATTTGCAAGAGGTCATCGGCACAGTATTAGTTGCAACTGTTACATTTGCATATAAAAAATTTTACAGCAATGCTTTTGGTGCAGAAATTTACATTCAATCCTATTCAGGAAAATACATATGTCCTTTACGCCGAAAATGGCGATTGTTGCATTATAGACCCCGGATGTTATTTTGAAGATGAACGCGAAGCGCTGCGCCGGTTCATCGAATCAAAAAAGCTCAGACCGGTTTATTTATTGAATACACATTGCCATTTGGATCATGTTTTTGGTAACAAATTTGTGAGTGAAACCTGGAGATTGCCGCTATATCTGCATGAAGCTGAAAAGGCGGTTTTGAGTTTTGCACCCAAATCTGCCGAAATGTATGGGTTGCCCTTTGATCATTACGAAGGAGCAATGAACCAGCTAACCCCAGGAGACATTATTAAAATAGGAACCGGTAAATTAAAAATTTTATTTACGCCAGGGCATTCTCCGGGGAGCGTAAGCTTTTACAACGGGAATGATGGTTATGTGATTAGTGGCGACGTGTTGTTTAGCGGCAGCATTGGAAGAACAGATCTGCCGGGTGGAAATTTTGAGGTACTAAAACAGTCTATCAAAACAGAATTGTATACTTTGCCGGATAGCACGAACGTTTACCCCGGTCATGGTGGAGGAACCAGTATCGGCTTTGAAAAGAAGAACAATCCTTTCGTGAGAGAAGATTAAGCGTGTATATCGCTTTAAACAGTGTTTATACCAGGTTATGCGAGCACTGAGCTTTTTGAAAGTACCGGTATGTCCCTTCAGGCGGATGCGCAGCGTATAATGAATACTTTGTTGCTTGGCCTTAAGCCTCAATGTAAGATACGTTTGTGCTGTTTTATGCCCGCAGTGGCTCGGATGATTGATTTTTTGCCTTAACTTAGTTATGCTATAACCTGGTTGTGTAACCTATAAATACCAAGTTTCGGGAATATCATGTTCTTAAGGTGTAATCCTGTAATAAGATTGTTGCTGCCTTTTTGTGCGGGCATTCTCATTCAATGGTATGTGCAGCCCCCATCTTTCATCAGCATATACGCTTTTACCTGTTGCATTATTATTTACATATTTATGAGAAGATGGAGCGATTTCAGTAAGCTGAAATACGCTGCATTACAGGGGGGTGTACTTATACTGGCTGCTATTGCCTGTGGCATGTGGCTCGCCTATAATAAAGATGTGCGCCACAAAAGAAGCTGGTTGGGTAATATCTGCCACCAGGAACAAGTACTTATTGCCACAGTGAAAGAGCCGCTGGTTGCTAAAGATAAAACTTATAAAACAGAGGCTTCCGTTACTTGTGCTATAAATAGTAGGGGAAAGCGGCCTTTATCGGGTAATATAATCATCTACTTTAAAAAAGACAGCAGCGTCCAAAATCTTAAAGCCGGGGTTCAGCTACTTCTTAAAAAACCTTTACAGCAGATACGGAACACCGGTAATCCGGGTAGCTTCGATTTTCGGCGATACGCCTTGTTTAACGGTATTACACACCAGGTGTATTTAACTGAAAGGGACTATACCATACTGCCCCGGAAAAACATTGCAATGTGGGAAAAGCTACTGCTGAAAACCAGGGAATATGTTTTAAGTACCATCCAAAATAATATCAAAGGGAAAAAAGAGCAGGGACTGGCCGAAGCCATGCTAATAGGCTATAGGGGTGATTTGGATAAAAGCCTTTTACGATCATATACAAATACAGGTGTTGTGCATGTGATTGCCGTATCGGGTATGCACCTTAGCTTACTTTACTGGCTCATCAATTTGTTGTTACACTCCCTGCTGCAAAAGCGATCAGGCAGGTGGCTCCATACGGCACTGGTATTGGTTATTTTATGGGGCTTTTCGTTTATAGCCGGCGGGGCGGCATCAGTAGTGCGGGCGGCAGTAATGTTCAGCTTTATTACCATTGGTAAGCAAATCAACAGGAGCGCCTCTATATATAACATCCTGGCTGCCTCCGCATTTTGCCAGCTGGTTTATGATCCTTACTGGCTTTGGGATGTAGGTTTCCAATTGTCATATATTGCTGTATTGAGTATTGTTATTTTTTATAAACCAGTGTACAGTTGGCTCTATATCAAAAATACAATGCTCGATAAAGTATGGCAGCTGGCCGCCGTAAGCATAGCTGCACAAGTATTGACCACTCCGTTGTGTATGTACTATTTTAACCAGTTCCCCGTTTATTTTTTATTGGCCAATATGGTAGTGGTACCTGTGTCTGCCCTTGTGCTGATAGGAACGCTGATGCTCGTTATAGTGGCACCTGTAAAAATACTCGCTGCATTTACCGGCGCGCTGCTGAATGCTGTGATCTGGTGGTTGAATACTTTTATAGAACGTATGGAAACCTTTCCTTTTGCTTTATGGGAGGGCCTGCAAATAAATATACTTCAGGTCATATTGCTGCTGATGATTATTTCAGGGCTGGGTTTTTGGCTGATGGAAAAATATAAAGCCGGTTTATGGGTTGCTCTCACGGGGCTGTTAATGTTTTGTTCCATAAGGTCGTATTCTTTTGTCATAGCCGGGAAGCAGCAAAAACTGATAGTATATAATGCCAGTAATTATGCAGCCGCAGATCTTATCTCGGGCAGGCAATATTTCTATATTGGCTCTGAAGAATTGGCAGCAAACGAAATGCTATCGGGTTATGTATTGAAACCTTCCCGCACTTTACACCGGGTGACCGGAGCCGGTAGCAGGCTAGCTGGGTATAAAAACGGGAACGCCATTCTCTTTAGAAATAAGAAGCTCTTTTTTATTAACAGTAATTTTAAAAATGCAGGACATCAAAATAAGCTGGATACAGATGTGGTTATACTATCAGGTAATCCGAGGCTGTATATATCAGATCTTTTGGCCTTGATAAATCCGCGACAAATAGTAATAGACGGGTCTGTGCCTGCTGCGAAAGCCCGTTACTGGGTAAAAGATTGCGATTCTTTAAAAATTCCCTGCCATAATGTAGGCACCGAAGGGGCTTTTGTAATGAACTTTGATTAGCTTACTTTTGCGGCTCATTTTCATCAGCTATGAACAAGAAAATACAATCAGCACTCATTTCGGTTTTTTATAAAGATGGCCTGGAGCCTATTGTAAAAGAACTGGCGCGCCTCGGTATTACTATTTATTCTACCGGCGGTACCCAAAAGTTTATTGAAGACCTGGGCATTACCGTGGTTCCGGTAGAAAACCTTACTACTTATCCTTCTATCCTGGGCGGGCGTGTGAAAACCCTGCACCCTTCAGTATTTGGTGGTATTTTAGGCAGAAGAGACCTGGAAACCGATATGCAGGAGATGCAGCAGTATAAAATTCCCGAAATAGATTTAGTAATTGTAGATCTATATCCTTTTGAGGAAACAGTTGCAGCTACTACCGATGAAAAATCAATTATTGAAAAAATAGATATTGGCGGCCCTTCTATGATCCGTGCTGCGGCTAAAAACTTTAAGGATGTGCTGGTGGTAGCTGCAAAAAAAGAGTATGCATCGGTTACAGCACTGCTGCAGTCACAAAATGGAGAAACCACGCTTGAACAGCGGCGCTCTTTTGCTGCAAAAGCTTTTGAAATTGTGGGTCATTATGATGTGGCCATTGCTCAATATTTCAATACCACCAATGCAGATGTGGAATATTTCTTCCATTCCGAAACGCATCCGAAAATTATGCGTTATGGCGAAAACCCGCATCAGCAGGGTATTTTCTACGGCAATCTGGAACACATATTTAACCAGCTGAATGGTAAGGAACTTTCCTACAACAACCTGGTGGATGTAGATGCCGCGGTGCAGCTGATCCAGGAATTCTCCGAAGGGACCTCTCCTTCGGAAAAGAAAGAGGGTGAAGTTGTTTTTGCGATCATCAAGCATACCAATGTGTGTGGTGTGGCATCGCGTAAAACGATTGCTGATGCCTGGGGCGCGGCGCTTTTGGGCGATCCCGAAAGTGCCTTTGGAGGAGTATTGGTTACAAATGGCACCGTTGATGAAACTACCGCAAACGCTATTAATGAATTGTTTTTTGAAGTACTGATTGCTCCTGCTTTTGATGAAGGGGCATTGGGTATCCTGAAAAGTAAAAAGAACAGGATATTGCTGCAGCTTAAATCTTTTCCGAAAGAAAAAAATCAGTTTGCGTCTGTATTGAACGGTGTATTGGTACAGGCCAACGATGAAGGTAACTATGCAGAATGGACAGAAAGCGGCGGACGTGAAACTACCCCGGCGGAAAAGGAAGACCTGGTATTTGCCAATATAATCTGCAAGCATTTAAAATCTAACGCCATTGCTTTAGTAAAAGGAAAGCAGCTGGTAGGTAAAGGTTGTGGGCAAACCAGCCGCATCGATTCTTTGCGTCATGCTATTGAAAAAGCCGGCCAGTTTGATTTCGACCTGAAAGGTGCGGTTTTGGCCAGCGATGCTTTCTTCCCTTTTGATGATTGTGTGAGGATGAGCCACGCTGCAGGCATTGAGGCCTTTATCCAGCCCGGGGGCTCTATCCGTGATAAAGATTCCATCGAATACTGCAAGCAAAATGGCCTGGCGATGGTGCTTACGGGCCTCAGGCATTTCAGGCATTAATGTTCCGGGAGGGGAATAACTTTTTTTCAGGCGAGTCTATGGAGGGCTCGCCGTTTTTATTTCGAATAGTTGGGTTTCTGCTTGCAGGACTCGACGTCCTGGTTAATGCTGACTTCATACCTACGCGCATGCCCCATCTTGAGCGTCAGCTAAATGACCAGCGCCAGGTACCTTCCACGAGACCGGCTGGAAAATAAATGGTTCAAATCATTCCATGCTCAGATAACTCCTTCACCATCCACACATTGCATGAAGTGTGGCCCGACTGTCCCAGCGGGCGATCGATAGCTGTATAACCCTGTTTTTCATAAATACGGATGGCTGCAGCAAACTGCGGCAGGCTTTCAAGATACAATTGCGTATACCCCATTTCGACAGCCGATTGTGTGCACTGTTCCATCAAAGCTCGGCCAACACCCAGCCCGCGCGCTTCTTTACTTAAATAAAATTTTACCAGCTCGGCACAACCATCCGGCAGGCCTTTGGTGGGATAAATACCGCAGCTGCCCACCAGCCTGCCATGCACGTCGGCCACCCATAAAACCGATTTCGGGTTTTTAAACAATCCAAACAGGTCATCAGTAGTTGGATCAGTATACACTGTACCTTGCCGGGACGCATCGTGCTCTTCAAAAACACGCCGTATAACAGCCGCCAAAACGGTGTTGTCGGTCTCCTGTATTTTTCTTATTGTCATATTTTGGAAGCTGCAATTTAATATATTAGGATAATTATGCCTTTTTGTTGTTTATTCTTTTCTTGTGCAAACACCCCTGCCTGTACATTCCTGTTACTTCACTTCATCTCTTGTAATTATTTTAAATATTTTTTCTTTAATTTAATACTTAATTTTGTATGAATGAATACAATAACACTGCATATACCTGATAGCTTTGAACTTGATGAAAAAACAACCCTACGTTTTTTAGCAGCTAAATTATATGAATCAGGTAAACTTTCATTGGGACAAGCCGCGGAGATGGCAGGTTTGTCTAAATCTACTTTTGCCGAACTACTCGCAGACTTCAATGTTCCTTTCATTAACTATCAATTTGAAGATGTTCTAACCGATGCAGCAAGAATATAGTACTGTTATTGCGGACACCAGTTGTTTTATCTTGTTAGACACAATTAATATGTTGCCTGTTCTTCAAAAAATATTTGGGGCAATCGCCACAACTCCTGAAGTAGCAGCTGAGTATGGTAAACCACTGCCTCCCTGGATAAATATAAATATAAGAAAAGTGCAAGATCCAACTTTCAAAAAGCAATTGCTTCAGAAGTAGATAAAGGAGAAGCGAGTGCCATTTCATTGGCAATAGAATTACAGCCTTCGCTTTTGATTATTGATGATATGAAGGGCAGAAAACTTGCCAGCCGTCTTAGTCTCAATTTTACTGGCACACTGGGAGTACTCTTAAAAGCCAAACAAAAAGGCATTATCTTACATTTGCGTCCTATTTTCGAAAAGATACAATCCACTAATTTTCGAATCGCCCCCAAACTCTATGTTGCAATACTCCAAGAAGTCGGAGAATGGGTAGCATGAGAAATATTCGGATTAAGTTCATTTTATCCACCATTTTTTGCACAGGCCCCTGTAAGCCGCATGGCACCTGCACATTAAAAAATCCAACCAAAGTTTCTCACATCCTGTGTATAACAACTTTAGAAAATCTGTTTTTTATACGATTAATTTGTAGGCACGTTTGGGGGGCGGTGCTTAACAATTCCTTAAACGCTAAAGAGAGAAAGATACAGTGTGATGGGGCAAAAGCCAATGAGAAGGGACCCGAATCTGATTTTTTAAACAATATATTTTTATAAAAAGAGAGGCTGAAAGGCCTGGTAGCCAGTAATAAGACCGTGTATGGCTAATGGTATTTCGTCGCTCTTAAATTTTGAAAATAGCTGGAAGGCTTAAACTTTTTTAGTATGGGAATATTTGATAAACGCGTAAACTACAAACCTTTCGAGTATCCGGAGGTATTGCAATTTACCAGCGCCATCAACAAATCGTTCTGGGTACATTCCGAAGTGGATTTCACTGCCGATACGCAGGATTTTCATTCGCACCTGACCCCGGCAGAGCGGAACGCTGTAAAGCGCGCCCTGCTGGCTATTGCACAGATCGAAGTGGCTGTAAAATCTTTCTGGGGCAATTTATATAACCACCTGCCCAAACCCGAGCTGAATGGGTTAGGCAGCACCTTTGCCGAATGCGAATTCCGCCACAGCGAAGCTTACTCGAGGCTGGTGGAAGTGCTGGGCTACAATGACGAATTTGAAAAGCTGATCGAAGTGCCGGTTATCAAACAGCGTATTGAGTATTTGTCGAATGTTTTAAAGAACACTAAATCAAACGATAAGCAGGAGTACAGCATGGCGCTCATCCTGTTCACTATCTTAATTGAGAATGTATCCCTGTTCAGCCAGTTTGCCATCATCCTTTCTTTTACCCGCTTTAAGGGATGGATGAAGAATGTAAGCAACATCATTGCCTGGACATCGGTAGACGAGCAGATACATGCCAACGCCGGTATTTACCTGATCAATAAAATAAAAGAAGAATACCCCGAAGTGCTGAACGAAGAAACCCTTTCTCGCATTACGGATATGGTGAAGGAATCTATCGAAATTGAGGAGCAGATACTGGACTGGATATTTGAAGAAGGCGATGTGGATATTTTAAATAAAAAAGACCTGAGCAACTTTATCAAATTCCGCGTGGACGAAAGCCTGAATAAAATTGGCCTGCCTTCCCAGTATTTTATCAGCGCCGAGCAGTATCGCCCGATGCGCTGGTTTGAAGAAGAGGTATTTGCCAACAGCCTGGACGACTTTTTCGCAAAACGCCCGGTGGATTATACCAAGCACGATAAGAGCATTACGGCGGATGATCTCTTTTAGCTGGCAGAGAACAGTTCTCAGCTATAACCGTCAACAATGAACTCCGAAACAATACAGCCCCTAAACAATAATTACTAAAACCTGTTAAAAACTTAGAAATATGGAAGTAATGGACCCAATGATACAAAAGAACCCGGTTACGGAGAAAATGTGGTGGAAAAACGATGAAAGCGAACAGATACTGAATCGCGGTTATTTATTGAAAGGCGAATCGGTAGAAGGTGCTATTGAACGCGTGTGCGCTGCAGCTGCGCAACGCCTGTATAAGCCGGAGCTGAAAGAAGCGTTCATGGAAATGGTAGAGCGTGGCTGGATGAGCCTTAGCTCTCCTATCTGGGCCAATATGGGCACCGAAAGAGGCCTGCCTATTTCCTGCTTTAATGTGCACGTGCCAGACCATATTGAAGGCATTACCCACAAGCTGGGCGAGGTAATTATGCAAACCAAAATCGGTGGCGGCACCTCTGCTTACTTTGGCGACCTGCGCGGCCGCGGCAGCTCGGTTACCGACAATGGTAAGAGCAGCGGTGCGGTAAGCTTTATGCGCCTGTTCGATACCGCGATGGATACTATTTCCCAGGGCGGTGTGCGCCGGGGAGCATTTGCTGCTTACCTGGATATCGACCACCCGGATATTGAAGAGTTTCTGCAGATCAAAAATATCGGGCACCCTATTCAAAACCTGTTCTTTGGTGTCTGCGTACCCGATTACTGGATGCAGGACATGATTGAAGGCGATAAGCAAAAACGCGATATATGGGCTAAATTGCTGGAAAGCCGCCAGCAAAAAGGGTTACCTTATATTTTCTTTACCGATAATGTAAACCGCAACAAACCACAGGTATATAAGGATCAGAACTACATGATCAATGCAAGTAATCTTTGCTCAGAGATCATGCTGCCTTCTACCAACGATGAATCGTTCATTTGCTGCTTATCATCTATGAACCTTGAGTTGTATGATGAGTGGAAAGATACCGATGCAGTGCGTTTGGCCATCTTCTTCCTGGATGCAGTATTGCAGGAGTTTATTAATAAAACAGAAGGTAACCATTACCTGGCAAGTGCCAATAAATTCGCCAAACGTCACCGTGCTTTAGGCCTGGGCGTATTGGGTTGGCATTCGTACCTGCAGCGCAATATGATTCCGTTTGAAGGTTTAAGAGCGAAACAACTGACTTCTAAAATATTTGCCGATATTAAGGAAAAGGCCGACAAAGCCACTATCGACCTGGCCCGTATTTACGGCGAGCCAGAAGTATTGAAAGGCTACGGCCGCCGCAATACCACTACTTTGGCTATTGCGCCCACTACTTCCTCTTCGGCTATATTGGGACAAACCTCTCCGGGTATTGAGCCATTCAGCAGCAATTATTATAAAGCGGGTTTGGCCAAAGGAAACTTTATGCGCCAGAACAAATACCTGAAGCAATTGCTGGAGCACAAAGGCATTGATAATGAAGATACCTGGCGCAACATTATGCTGAACCACGGCAGCGTGCAAAACGTTCCTGAATTAACTAAGGAAGAGAAAGATGTATTTAAAACCTTTAAAGAAATAAGCCAGTTAGAAATTATACAGCAGGCCGCCATTCGCCAGCAGTATGTAGACCAGGCGCAGAGCCTGAACCTGAACATACCCAGCAACCTGCCGGTGAAGGATGTAAACAAGCTGATGATTGAAGCATGGCAGCTGGGTGTAAAAACCCTGTACTACCAGCGTAGCCAGAGCGTGAGTAAAGAACTGGTAACGAGTTTGGTTACCTGTGTGAGCTGCGAAGCGTAAAGAACAACAAACATATTGAACCCGGATCATTGCAAAGTGGTTCGGGTTTTTTTATTAAATGAAAATATATATCAGTGACCACAGAAATATTTGAAGAATTGCTGAAACAACCTGAATCAGCAATTCTTGATTTCAAGAAAGTTCAATATGATTTCGACAATGACTCAGACAGTCGAAAGCTTTCTAATTTTATTAAAGACGTGATTGCCTTTTCTAATACAGTTAGAACGGAGGCCGCTTATATTGTAATAGGTGTAAAGGATAAAGGAAATGGTGAAAAAGAATTGTTTGGTCTGGATCGTGTCATTGATGACTCAATTTTTCAAGAGAAAATAAAAGATAAAGTTTATCCTATACCTTCTTTTTTGTATTTCCCATTTGTATACAATGGATTGATATTTGGAATAATTAAATTCCCTATTACCAAATATTCACAACCGATTAGCTCCACAGTCAAACTCAAAGGACTAGAGCCCGGTAAATTTTATTTTAGAAGAGGGTCTATGAATTCAGAAGCCTTAGGTAATGAATGTGTGAACATGTATAAATGGTTTGAAAGCTTGCCAGGATTCGAAGGACGGCAGCCTTTAGATGAGGAAGTCTTTTCCATAATTAATGAAACAACAAAAAAAGAGATTTCACTTTCAACCTGCGTGTCTGAAGCCTTAAAAGTTTCTAGAAAATATGATCTAATAGATTTGGAGACATTCTGTAAAAATGAACTTGCTGGGTGGAATGGCAAGCAATCAAGTGAAGATATTCGCTGTCAATATTCTTATAGGGTAATTGAAATTCTTTACACCTCAGGGGATCTACAAATGCCTGAATATTCTTCTTGGGATTCTTCGAGGATGATGGAGGAAATGCGAAAAATAGAAGGGATATATTCCGCTAAAATGTTTTTTAATCATCCTTTGATGGAGATAGAGGAAATTCTTGAAAGATTATCGCAGCCAAGACAAGCGCTGTTCACATTTGTATTGCCAAATGATAATTTTCCTAAAGCTCAAAACCTTGAGAAGCTAAAAATATCTGGTTACGCAAGCAGGGATGACATTGGAAATTTATATAAAAATATCAGGCAAAAATTTATTGATAGTCTTATAAGTTGCCAACGGAAATAGTGAGCCAAAATAGTTGACTTACCAAGCCTCTATTTTAAGCTTTTCTATTTCGCTAAAGTGTTTGTCCTTTGTCACTAAAACAAGGTTATGCTGCATTGCGGTAGCCGCAATCCAGATATCATTAGTTGGAATAGGCTTTCCTTTTTTATAAAGATTAGCAACAATAATTCCATTGTGTTCGGCTGTTGCAGTGTCAATGGATAATATGGTACATAGCTCAAAAAATGCATTCAATTTCTTAAGATGCTTAGCTTTATTTCGTACCCGGTTAATACCTACTAAAAGCTCACCTGCTATAACAGAAGAAATAAAAATTTCGGGCAGATCGTTTAAGTTGCCTGCAATGGTTTTATTACCCTCAAAAATGTCGATAATAATATTGGTGTCCAGCAAATATTTACTTCCAGTCATCAGGATGTATTGTTTCGCTGGTTTCGGCAATTACGTTTCTCATAGTATTTGCTTCTTTTTTGCTTAGGAAGCCTACAAAATCAGAGATGCCTGATTGTGTTTTTTTATGAAGTATTTTTGTTCTGGCACTTTTCAATACAGCCTCCAAAGCCTTTAAAGTATCTTCATTATCCACTTTTAGCACTTCTTCAATTACCGATATTTTTCTTGTATCTGTAGTATACATAACAGCATTTTTAATGCTATTCAAATTTACATTAATTTCAGAAAACTTTTGCAAAGTCCTTTTTATTTAGTCATTTCGACCGAGCGTAACATGGTGGAGCGAGCGGAGAAATCTCGTCGTATAAGATCCCTCCGCTCCGCTGCGTTATGGTCGGGATGACGGTATTCCGTTATCACCCTGAGCGTTAAAGGGATTGATGATAGAATCCACACGCTGACAGGAAACCTTATCAGGCGTAAGCAAATATTCATAGTTCATTTGCCAAGTAGACCGTTCAATAGTTATTCCCTCGCCAATCGCCCTGGCAACCGATTGGCGGTGCCCTTTCCTGCCTGCCGGCAAGGCAGGTTTGCTCCACTTTTTTGGGCAAGCAAAAAACGTGGAAAAAAATAAAGATCATTTAATCTACAATTAGATCCCTCCGCTCCACTGCGTTATGGTCGGGATGACGGTATTCCGTTATCACCCTGAGCGTTAAAGGGATTGATGATAGAATCCACACGCTGACAGGAAACCTTATCAGGCGTAAGCAAATATTAATGGCTCATTTGCCAGGCAAACCGTTCAATAGTTATTCCCCTGCCAATCGCCCTGGCAACCCCTGCCCGTCCGGTCAGCGGGGATTGGCGGTACCCTTTTGGGGGCAAACAAAAAACATGGAAAGAAAAATTATTTAAAATTGCTGAAGCATTGAGGATGGAAGTTTGCGAGCTGCTGGTAACGGGGAAGATGAGTTAAAACCATTAAGAAGTTCCTTCTCAGCTGTGTCTTCCAAAAAGGACCCGGCGTTATATTGCTCCAGGTTTCCTGTATAGGGCCAGGAGAGAAAGTAAAGACATCTATACCAGCGCGCTCAGCAGCAGCACGCCCGCCAGGCCGGCCACACCTATAACAGATTCCATCACGGTCCAGGTTTTAAAAGTATCGGGCAGGCTTAACCCCAGGTATTCTTTGAACATCCAGAAGCCGGTATCGTTTACATGCGAGCACATCAGGCTGCCGGCTCCTATGGATAGTACCATCAGCTCGGGACTTACATGCATGGTTGCCACCAGCGGCTGCACTATGCCCGCTGCGGTTAGCCCGGCTACGGTAGCCGATCCCAGCGCAATTCTTAACACGGTTGCTACCAGCCAGCCCAGCAACAGGGGCGGCATAGAACTGCCGGTAAAATAAGCCGCAATAGCATCGCCGGTGCCGCTTTCTACCAGCACCTGCTTCAACGCTCCGCCTGCAGCAGTTATAAAAATAATGGAAGCAATGGCATTCAGGGCCAGGCCCGATTTACTCATTAAATCACTTACTTTTACCTTTCGCATTACTCCCAAAAATAATAAGGCCATTATCACGGCTATCACCAGCGACATACCGGGATCGCCGATAAAAACAAGCAAATCTTTCAAAGCGCCATCTGCCGGTTTTACTATTTGCAGCGTTAATGTAGATACCACCAGCAGCAGTACTGGAAATAAAGCAATCAGCAGGCTGATCATAAAACCGGGCCTGGCCTTTGCCGGATCTTCTTCACTAAACAATTCTTTAGGCGGCCTGGCTTTTATCTTCTTTATTGTTTCCGGGAAAAGCAGCCCGGCTAATATTAGAACCGGAATTGCAATTGTCAGTCCGTACAACAGCGTAAGGCCCATGTTGGCACTAAAAATATGGGCTATAACAGCCGGCCCAGGGTGAGGAGGCAGAAAGCCGTGGGTGATGGAAAGCGGCGCTGCCATGGCTATGCCCAAGTACACAACCGGTAATCCGGTTTTATGGGCCACAGCAAATACCAAAGGGATCAGCACTACAAAACCGGCATTGTAAAATAACGCAAGGCCCACACAAAAGCTGGTGATACAAATGGCCAATTTGGCTCTTTTTGCGCCAAAGATCTTCAGTAATTGATCACTTATTTGCCTGGTAGCGCCGGTTTCGGTTAAAATGCTGCCCAGCATTACACCAAAGCCCAGCACTGTAATAACCGACCCCAGTATATCTCCCACTCCTTTTGAAATAGCGGCCACTACCTGCGGAGCCGCCATGCCATTGCTAAATCCTATAAATAAAGCGGTAAGGATAAGCGCTGTAAAAGCATTCAGCCTTGCAGCCGATACCAGCAGCAGGAGCAGTACAATTCCAATGACAAGTATTACAACCGGCGACATGCAATATTTCGTTTTAAAAAATTAATCAAGGACCTGTAAGGCGGTAACAGCAGTTTGTTCAGCGCCGTCCAATACGGAAACGGTAACAACATCTTTCTCGTCTGCACCGGGCTCTTCCAGTGTATCGAACTGGCTTTTTAACAAATTCAGCGGCATAAAATGACTGGTGCGGGCAGCCATTTGTCGGTACACTTTTTCGTAAGAAGCCTTTAAAAATACGAAGGAGATATTTTGGATTCCCGCTCTTAAAGTATCCCTGTATTTTCTTTTTAAGGCAGAACAGGCGATTACGCAAGTGTTGCCGCCGGCAGCGATCGTACCTGCAGTTTGAATAATCTGCTTCAACCAGCCCTTTCTGTCTTCATCGTTCAGCGGCAAACCCGATTGCATTTTTTGGATATTGGCCTGCGGGTGCAGGTCGTCTCCATCCATAAAAACAAAACCTTTTACATTGGCAATTATCTTTCCAGTAGTTGTTTTACCGCTTCCCGAAACACCCATCACAATAATAACCTTTGAGTGCATAAAATAGTATTTTGTTTTACACCTGGTCTTCAAACCCAGGTGCTTTCGTTATTTGATTCATTTTTAGCCGGGTTGCAAGGCATTCCCCCTCGCAAATGGTTCTTCAGGCGCTCTATAAAAATGCTGCCGATCCTATTTCAATACTAATGTGCAACGTATCTGTAAGCGGTATAAAAATACTTAATTTAAAGCGGTACATCTCCAATAAGTTCATATTACTCCAGGTTGCTAAGTAAAGGCATGCAAGGTTACATTAAATATTATCGTTCAAAAAAAGCACATGCAGATGACGTTCTTCTTTAACGGTATAATGAAAACCATTTTCCCCTCAGTTAACCGCGCATTCTTCAGTATGATTTTTAAACCGGATAGGATTTTTTCCGGGAAGGGTGACGTTGTGCCCCATTAATTCTTTATGCACCGAGAAATTGACAATATTTCTCGGGCATTGTCTCTTATATTTTTCCGATGTATTGACAGATGATTTTCCCGGCGCTCCGCTGAATGTTTTGCAGGTTGCTTTCGCATCATATCTTCATTGTTAAAACAACCTTACCCACATCTGCTTTCCTTTTTTTCCTGGTCAGTGATTTTAGAAAGTAAATACTGTCATTGAGCTGTTTTGCTATACGCTGGCTGGAAACATTATAATGCAGCGCTATTGCTTTACAGGAAAGGCCACGGCGGAAATAAAGCG
The DNA here is from genome assembly GCF_054779315.1 of Niabella aquatica. Classification (NCBI taxonomy): domain Bacteria; kingdom Pseudomonadati; phylum Bacteroidota; class Chitinophagia; order Chitinophagales; family Chitinophagaceae; genus Niabella; species Niabella aquatica. The sequence continues at coordinate 56,985 of NZ_BAAGYM010000020.1, read as the reverse complement.
TAACAATATTTCTTTTTTTGGGTGGTAAAAGTGAGAGCGCCTTATACAACAGGTGGAGCTGTTCTTTATCGTTGTTGTATAATTTGTTTTCAGAAAATTTATCGGCAAAGGCTTCGTCTATATCATTGCGGTAAACCAGTCTTTCTTTTATCTGCTTTTGGCGGTAGGAAAGGCAGCCTTGTTTTAAGTGAAGCTGTAGCACACAGTATAAATGCGCCGGGCACCGGATCAGGTGTCTCAGGTTCCAGGTATTAATAAAGGCGTCATGCACAATTTCTTCAATAGCAGCGCCGTTCTTAATATAACGCCGCGCAAAACGGGATAGCGGTGAACAATAAGAATTATAGAAAAAGGTAAAGCCTTCTTCTTTGCCCATTTTAAAGTACCGGAAATGGGTATGCGCATTAAGATCAGGTTCTGTAAACATTAAACATTAAGCATTTGCTTTTGCGGGTAAAAGCGCTGTAACGGTGGGTTAAATAACACGAACATCGCAGGAGCTACTATGCTGCCAGGCCGGGTTGCTTTTTATATAGTTCGTAAGTCTTAAGTAACATTAGCTCTGAGAACTTTTCAGAAAACAGAAATGCAGCTCTTCTTTGGCCGGCGCCGTTGCTAAACAGGACTTTTAGGGTAGCGGGCATATATAGAAACAGCCTTGGCCCTGTAATTAACTACCGGAAGAAAAGATATATTATTTCGTGTCTTACTATTCATGCCGAATGTAGCGCTAGGTAAGCCCTTAGGCGAATGGCCTGATTTTATTAGAAATTATCTTACTAAAATATAGTTTTGGTCGAATTAGACCAAATATTTTTTAAGGTGTTTGCCAACTTTAATTTGAAATGGCAAACGAGGAAGTATTAAGAATAAGGAAAGAGTTCGGGGCTTATTTAAAAAAGCATCGTGAAGAAATTCTGAAGGAAAGAAATCTGCTTGCCTTTTCCTATAATTCAGAACTGGATAACAGCAAACTTGGTAAGATCGAAAAAGGGGAGGTCGATATTCAGTTCAGTACTTTAATTGAAATCGCCAGAACGTACAGGTTACCTTCAAAAGCGATCTTTGGTTTTAAATGCATCATCACAGAGTAGCGCATACGCATACGCAACAGGAGTTCTCCCATTCATAACTCATTCATTCCACCACTAAACCTCAGATGGCTTCCGGGGTTTAATGAGCTGCTCATGTTTTTAAAGCGAAAAGTATATCAAATAATAAAAAAATATTATGTTTGCGGTATTTGATTAATTAAATATGGAAATTCACGTATGGCCAAACAAAACTTTTTTATTGCCCTGTTTAGTTTGTTTTTTTTACAAAACATTTTAGCGCAGCGAATAACAGGTATATATACGGATTTTAACTATCAAAACAATGGCTACTGGTATGCAAATGGCTCTTTAGATGAAAGTTCCAGCCAGCCTGCTACATCGGACCAGCCGAGCAATAGCCATCACCTGCTGGCTTTTACATGGAATGGAATTACCTATACTACAGGTGTAAATGATGGCTTGCTCGATAGCAAAATAGCAAGTAATGGTTTTACGAAAAAGTCGTTCAGGGCTTTCCCGGTGGCCTCTTTACCTTCGCCGGTCAGCAGCACTTATGTGGGTGTTGGTTATAATTACGGTGGTGCCGGCGACGTGGTTCTGGCAAATAATAGCATGGAGTATTACCTTACGGATGGTATAAGGGGGTTCGATTTGGGCACTGGGATCTATAATCTGCCTAAAACAGGCGGTACATCCGGTAATCAGCCCAGTAAATACACTATAGCAAAAATAGAAACAGCTGATTATACCCAACCCGTTGTGGTTATTTCACAAATGGGCCAGCCCGGCGGACCCGCCGCTGAAGACGTATTCTACTTTGTGAATGAACACGGAGCAGTAGTTGGAAGTAAAAAATCTGTAAAGTTTTCTGATATAAAGGGCGTGGGATGGGGCTATTTTAAATTTTATACCATTAATGCTAACGGACTCAACTATACTACTAGTCCAAGTGGTTCGCGCGTGTTACGCTTTATCGCCTATTCGCTGGCAGATTTTGGTATAAACGCCTCCAATATAGGCCAGATAAAACAGTTCTGGCAGGAGCTTTCCGGCAGCAGCGACCAGGCGTTTATAGGATCTTATAACACGGAGACGATGGAAATAGCCCAATCGGTAAGCGGGTATATTTATAAAGACGGAGCTACAACACCTAACAGCCCGGGCTACCAGGGTGCTGTTGTTAAACTGTTTAAAGCGGACGGAACTACACAAGTAGCCGTAAGCACTACCAACGCAGCAGGATATTATTTGTTTGGAGATATTCCTAAAGGAAATTATATCATAAGGGTGACGGTTCCCGGTGGACAAAAAATTGAAACAGCATCCGATAGTAATAATGATACCGATATACCGATCGTTGTTGATGAGGAGCCGGTTACGAATACTTTCTTCTCCATAAATCAGGTGCTGCCCGTAGATTTTGGTTCGATCTTCGCTAAAGTATCCGGGGGAAGACTTTTGATAGATTGGTCTACGCTAAGCGAAACAGGTAACAGCCATTTTGAAATTGAATTTTCGAACAATGGTAAAGCATTTGTAAAGATCGGAACAGTAAATAGTAAAGCAAAGGACGGTAATTCTGATGTTTCTATAAATTACCGTTTTGCTGCCGGACCAGATAGTGCAACAGGTTTATTGGGTCTTTCTCTTCTCTCTATTGCTTTGATAGCACTGTTCATTAGCAGGAAAAATAAAATGTTATATGTAACAGCTATATTAGTCGGAATGAACCTTATAGGTGCCTCCTGCTCTAAAAACAACATGGATATGGAGGCTGATAGCAATGGTTTTATCCGCATAAAACAAGTGGATAAAGATGGCACTTATCAATACAGTAAAGTGATAAAAGTGATAAAAGAGTAGTCTTTCACTATACCTGCTCTTACTTTTTCAGTATGCAGCAGCCACTGCTATGCAATCAGTGAAATTCCGGTTTGGTTCACGGCATTTCTTTTTAACAGGTGCGCTATGCGGTATTCAGGTTGTCTTCAAAGTTAGATATTTACAGAACGATCCATAGTTAGTTGTACTTTTGTGCCTGCTGCATGAAGAAATTGGCAATTCAAAATGTTTAGACACAGCGGTAAAACCAGAACATTAAGTCATAATAAGAAAATCGCTTCTTTGTTATCTTTTGTAGCAGGGCTCGTAAATGTAGCCGGCTTTATATCTGTGCAGCGGCTTACTACAAATGTAACGGGTCATTTTGCATTTTTTGTGGATGAGATTTTTAAACTCCAGTTTGCAGAAAGTATCGTTTATTTCTTTTTTATCTTCTTTTTCTTTTTAGGGGCTTTTGTTTCCAGTTTATTGGTGGAAACCATGATGAGAAGAAACGACCGGTTTATTTATATCATCCCGGGGGTTTTAGAGAGTGCCATCCTGCTTATGGTAGCATTTTTCGGGAATAAGCTGGTGATAAACAATGCCAACCTCATTGCATACAGCCTGCTTTTTGCAATGGGGCTGCAAAATTCACTGGTAACAAGAATTTCAGATGCGATGGTGCGGACAACGCATTTAACAGGGCTTTTTACAGACCTGGGTATTGAACTATCGCAATTATTTTTTTACAAAAGGAAAGAGCAAAAAGAGCGGCTCATTTCAACCATCAGGCTCAGGTGGAGAATTATTTCATTTTTCTTTTTGGGAGGAATAGCCGGTGGCATATTATACACCTACCTGGACTTTTACTCCTTAAGTATTGCTGCTATGATACTTTTGATGGGATTGTATTATGATGGCGTAAAACACAAATTGATCAAGTGGAAACGGCGGCATGATACGAAAGAAGGACGCATAACCAGTTGAGGGATGACAGCGTCTGTTATCCGATAATATGGGTAGATAATTATTCATTTTATCCGGTGTAAGTTATTCAGCAAACGCTATGTAGCTATTTCTTTTTCAAATTGCATTTGATGAAGCCTGGCATAAAAACCGCCTTTGGCGAGCAGCTCAGCATGTGTTCCGGTTTCCACCAGCGTACCCTTGTCCAGTACCAGTATTTTATCTGCTTTCCGGATGGTGCTGAGGCGATGCGCTATAACGATGGAAGTGCGGCCCTGTATCAGCTTATCGGTAGCTTTTTGTATCAGCAGTTCACTTTCCGTATCAATAGAGGAAGTAGCTTCGTCTAACACCAGAATGGAGGGATTGTACAGTAATGCACGTATAAAGGACAGCAGTTGCCTTTGCCCCAGCGATAAAGTGGCTCCCCTTTCTTTTACATTATAGTCATAGCCGCCGGGCAGGCACATGATGAAATCGTGCATGTCGATCATTTTGGCGGCTGCAATTACCTGCTCCCTCGTAATGTCAGGGTTGTGTAAGGTGACGTTATCCATAATGGAACCCGAAAAAAGAAATACATCCTGTAATACTACCCCTATATTTGCGCGCAGGTAATCCGGCGATAATTTTTTAATATCAGTACCGTCTATCTCAATTGCTCCTTTTTGAATATTGTAGAAACGGTTAATAAGGCTGATGATAGTGGTTTTGCCGCTCCCCGTATGGCCCACAATAGCCACGGTTTGCCCGGGTTCAATTTCAAATCCTACCTCTTTCAAAACCCAATGCTCATCCACATAAGCAAAGCTCACGTTCTTAAAATCTATTTGTCCTTTAACACGTTGCGCCGGTTGAATATAGCCTCCTTGCGGGACTTTTTCCTCATCTTCATTGTCTAACACCGTAAACACCCGGTCGCTGGCAATAACGCCCATTTGTACCACGTTGAACTTATCAGCAATCATTCTTAACGGCCGGAACAGTAAATTAAGGCAGAGGATGAAAGATACAATAACCCCCTGCTGGCTTTGCTGAAGGTGAAGCGTTTCTTTAGCTGCAAACCAGACTACCAGGCCAATGGACAGTGCCAGCACAATTTCTATTACCGGAAAAAAAATAGAATATGCAAAAATTGCATTGATATTGGCATTGCGATGCTGCTTGTTAATGGCTTTGAATTTGTTGAATTCGTTCCTTTCTGCTGCAAAAGCCTGTACCACATTCATGCCCGACAGGTGCTCCTGTGCGTAAGCATTTAAAGCAGCTACTGCATTCCTTACTTTAAAAAAAGATTTATTGATGCTTTCTTTAAAATAATAAGTGGCAATGATCATGATAGGAAAGGGGATGAGCGCTATAAGCGTAAGCTGCCAGTCTACCCAAAACATATAGGCCAATACACAAATGATAGAAAGCAGATCCGCAATGATGGGTATTAGACCATCGGAAAAGATTTCGTTGATGGATTCTATATCATTAATCGAGCGGGTAGTTAATGTTCCGATAGGGGTTCTGTCGAACTGGCGTAAGTTAAGCCCCAGTATTTTTTTGTAAACAGCTACACGAATATCTTTTACCACGGCCTGCCCCAGCCATGCTGTTATATAGGAAAACGCAAAGCGCATGACTGTTTCTATTAAAATAATACCGATCTGTATAACGGTAATATATACCACCATTCTCGGCAGGGAGTGCGTGATGTATTTATCTACCGTTAGCTGAATAAGTAAAGGCCGTACAGGGGTAAGCGCCGCCAAAAGTAGCGACAGACCCACTGACCAGTAAAATTTAGTTTTATACGGCGCCGCATATTGAAAGATGCGCCGCAATTTAGAAACATCAAAAAATGCTTTTTTTCCCTGCTGCATGAAGGTGCAAGATATAAAAATACTTAGAGCCCTGGGTTATATATCTTCCTCGCCCGTTTCCCTTTTATAGGCTTTAATGAACAGGGCACCCAGGTTTTTATAGGGAGGAATGTAATCTTCCATACCTGTAATATTGGCCGCTGCCCTGAACTCTTTCCAGAAAGGGATCCAGTCTACGTCCTTACGCTGGCGCAGATTTTCTAAAAAGATACGGATAAAGGGCAGATTGATATCGCGGTAGCCGGTTTGCTTGGATGATATAATATGGGCATCGCTTGATTTTTTAAGAATGGAGTCTATCAGAAAAAAACCTCCGCAGGAACCCATAAACACTACACGGGAGGTAGGTGTAATATAGCTTACACTGGTTGGAGCGTGATAACTGTGTCCCCGGTGAAAAGTAATGGTAGGAGATAGATTGTTTTTCTCAAAATATTCCTGCATGGCATTTTGGGCTATAAAGTCCTCGTCGGGCGTATTAGCCAGGGGCCTGTTGGCATATACATATACAGGTACGCCGGAAGTTGTTTTGGCAACAACAAATTTGCTGTTGCTTTGGTCTACCTTCCATTTAGGATCATTATTAAACGTACGCACAAAAATGTCGAAGTCCATCATGCCATCTTCATCACCATAAAAAAACATCTGGGAAATGATCTCCCCTTTCTCATTAGTAAAGTTGTTAAAGGGAATATTATAAACCGGGGGAATGCCCAGCTCTTTTGTGAGGTTAATATTTTTAGCGGGATCTGCGGATAAAAACAGCTTATCAAGAATATTATAAATAGCAATACCTCGCTTATTACCTGCCTGCAGGTTTCTCTGGTAATTGTTTTTTACATTGATCAGCATTTGCCTGGCCAGGTCCGGTAAGGTTTCATACAGGCTTGCATAGGAGTCGGCAACGTCCACTCCATCCTCCAGCCCCTTTGATTTTTCAAGGCCGTTTACAAAAGCGGTCATCAGGTTCGTGGCTTCCTCTTTGTTTTTAAATGTGGTAAAAAAGGTTTTTAACGTATTATACCCTGCTGCCTGCCGTATAAATTTCCTGTAATGGTCGAATGATACGCTTAACAGCAATGAATCGCCCCGGTTATTGATCTTGCTCATCATTAACGGGAAAACGCCCGAAGTGTAGCTACTGGTATAAATTAACCCGTCAGAAAGTACCGCCAGATAGTAGAGCTCCTGTGCAGTTAAGGGCTGAAGGCATTTGAACCTTACAGCGTTCGGCGATTCATGTAAAGCATTTATTTCGTTAATAAATTCATCATTACCCTTTTTTTGCAGCCTGTTCGTCAGCTCATTAAATCCAATAGCCATATCACCGCTTAAAGCCCGCTGGGCATAATCCATTTGTGTTTTTACCAGCAGGCGATAGTATTTTACACGGTCATCTTTAGCCACATCCAGCTCAGCCATTGTTATTTTTCCTTTCACCAGGTTGTCTAAAAAAGGAAAATAAATCTGCCCGCTTTTTATTTCAGACAGGCTTACAACGGTTTTTACAAAATCATCATTCTTAATGCTTCTTATTTTATAGCCAAGCGCATTACCGGCCTGTGCGTAAGAGTAGAGTTGCTCGGGGTATTGGCGCCCGATAGCTCTGATCAAACTGTCAGCATGTTTAGAGCCGGTGTACTTAGTTAGGGCATAAAACGTTTTGTTGGGATATTGTTGTGCATATTTCAGCAGCACCACATCTTTCATCTCGTTAAACCCGGGATTTTCTTCAAATACCCTGGGCAGGGTTGCCGTATAAACGATATCGTAAGGGAAATGCTGCAGGTAAGGAACAATAGACTCTTTAGCCGTATTCACTTCTATCAGCTTTTTATAAAGCGAAAATATTTGCGCGAAATGTGTAGGATTGACTTCTCTTTTAAGCCATCCGGTACGCATATGCCTCAATATATCAGTAAGCCCTACCAGGTAACCCGGCTTTAGTCTTTGTTCAATCTTGGCATCGCTTTCAATCAGGTGCCTGATAGCATCTACCTGGTTATTGATAGCTGCGGTTGCCAGGCGGCCCGCATCAGGGTTGTTCACTAAAGTAAATTCATCATCCTGTTTGCCATCGCTGCCCAGCAACAGTTTTTTTTCTTTATTAATATTATCATGAAAAAGCTGCCGGTTGATGGGAATGGTTACACCATCGCCCTGTGCCCATAAAAAAATTGTCCATACCGTAAAAAAACCCGTTGAAAATAAAGCCTTTCCTGTCATAAACTATAAATTGATCCTGCCCGCAAAGGTAGCCTGATATATAACGTAAAAAAGTTAAAAGATGTTCTGCCGGCAGAGATGGTTGCGCCGGTTTTGCAGGCCTAAAGAAATTTGTAGAATTTTATCCACAAACTCCTCCTGTACCCTATACCGACATGCGGCAGGAACAAATAGTGCTAAGCCCGTATTATCTGGTGCTGTTTGAACTAAAAAAAACATCCGGCCTGTACGCATCCGTGCATTTGTGGCCTATTATATTTGTATTGCTGTATTTTTAAAATCATCCTGCCGCTTAGAACACCGGAATTCATGCCGTACCCATCCTGCAGCGTATAAAGACCTGAATCTGCCAGATTCAATTTGGGCCTCGGCCCGAGGTTTTTTGTGGCGTATATGCCATCTTCCGCATTTATATTACCTTCGCACCTCTAAATCAGGACAAAAAATATTAATTAAGTACTGTTTCAAATATGTTCAATAACCTACAGGATAAATTAGACAGCGCCTTTAAAAACCTTAAAGGACAGGGAAGGATCACCGAGCTTAACGTAGCGGCTACCGTAAAAGAAATACGCCGCGCATTGGTAGATGCTGATGTGAATTATAAAATAGCCAAAGAGTTTACAGATAAGATAAAAGATAAAGCCGTTGGCGAAAAGGTAATTAATGCCATCAGTCCCGGACAACTGATGGTAAAAATTGTAAAAGATGAGCTTACCGAGCTGATGGGAGGAGCAGAAGCTCCTTTGAATGCCAAAGGGAACCCCGCTGTAATTTTGATTGCAGGGTTACAGGGTAGTGGTAAAACTACTTTCAGCGGCAAGCTGGCCTATTATCTTAAAAACAAAAAAGGGTTAAATCCTTTACTCGTGGCTGCAGATATTTATCGGCCCGCGGCGATGGAGCAATTACGGGTATTAGGCGAACAGACAGGCGTGGAAGTGCATATAGAGCCTGACAACAAAGACGCAGTAAGCATAGCACAGGCGGCTGTGGCCAGTGCCAAAAGCAAAAACAAAAATGTAGTTATTATAGATACTGCCGGGCGCCTGGCTATTGATGAGCAGATGATGACGGAGGTAGCCAATATCAAAAATGCCGTAAACCCGCAGGAGATACTTTTTGTGGTAGATAGCATGACCGGACAGGATGCGGTGAACACAGCCAAAGCTTTTAATGAAAGGCTTGATTTCAGCGGGGTGGTACTTACCAAATTAGACGGCGATACCCGGGGCGGGGCGGCCATTTCCATCAAATACACGGTAAATAAGCCTATAAAATTCGTGAGCAATGGTGAAAAGATGGATGCGCTGGATGTGTTTTACCCCGAGAGGATGGCTCAGCGTATTTTGGGTATGGGCGATATTACCTCCCTGGTAGAACGCGCTCAGCAGCAGTTTGACGAGGAGCAGGCTAAAAAAATTGAAAGCAAGATCCGCAAAAACAAATTTGATTTTGCAGATTTTAAGGCCCAGCTGGAAATGATCAAGAAAATGGGCAATATGAAAGACCTGTTAGGGATGATACCCGGCGTAGGCAAACAGATCAAAGACTTAGACATCAGCGACGACAGCTTTAAAGGAATAGAAGCAATGATTGACTCTATGACGCCTGAAGAGCGTGCCAACCCCGACCTGATCAATGGCAGCCGCCGCAAGCGTATTGCTTTGGGCTGCGGTAAAGACGTTACTGAAGTGAACGCTTTTATGAAGCAGTTTGAGCAGATGCGCGATATGATGAAGAATATGAACAAAATGGGGGCTTTTGGCAAAATGATGCCAGGCGGTCTGGGAGGTATGAAAAAGCCTTTCTAACTTTCAATAATTTTTTTTTGCTTCTTGCTCTGGTTAATGGGTGTAAACCCCTAACTGGCGGGGCGACTGAATATTTGCTGTTTGCCGGATAAGCAGATCCCGTGGATCTTTGAGCAATGCATCCTTTTAAAATAACAACGCGCAATATTCTTTAAACCCATAATAGAGTACTACATTTTGCCATTAAAAGTATAGCATAGATGCAGCCATTTATAATCTTCCTCAAAGTCCAGCGAATTGCCTGTTTAAAAGCAGGTTGACTTTTTCGTTCATTGGAACAGGTTTTTAGTATTGGATAACAATTTTCGTACTGTGGTTTGCAGTACCATAACGGAGTTGTTATCTTAACATTGCTTCTTTTCTCCACTCATCTGGCATTTTTTCTATCGCATACCGTAAAGCAGTACGTGGCATTACCGTTTTTTTAGATAATACATAGTTCAATACTTCTTTGGGATAAGCCTGGCTGGCAGCCTTCAGCATCCACCCATAACCCTTTTGTATCATATCGTCTTTATCGGCGATAAGGATATCTGCTATTTCAAAGATCTCTTTCAGGAACATTCCTTTTCGGGCCGGTATAATCAAGGTTACTGCTGCGGCCCGCTTCACCCACCGTTGCGGCGATCGTGCCCATTTCTTTAATTCATTGATGTGCCCGGGATACATCATTACGAATGATCCTATCGTATGGTTGCACAGGGTATCACAGTCGGCCCAGCTATTAACGTAGTCTTTTACCCAATGTTCAAAGATTTTAAAGTCAGCGACTTCATATTTTGAGTGCTGGGCTGCTGATAATATACAGGCAACGAGGGCTTCTTCAAAATATCGTGAAGCCCAAAGCTCTTCACAAATGATTAAAATTTCCTGTTTGTTTACTGGCTTCAGCTGCTTATAAAATTCTTTTGCAATTTTGTTGATTTCATTGGCTTTGATGCCATAAGCTAAAGGTTTTTCTCCTTCTTTGAAAAATCGGGTTGATGTCTCAAGCACCTTTATATCTGCCCTGCTTTTTAAAACCCGTCGGATTTTTAAAGATATTTTTTCTTCCATTGTTTGTACATGCTAATACTGTTTGTAAAAATAACGCTTCTCAGGCCGTTATGTATTTGGTTTTGGCATACGATAAAGGTAGAGCACGTAAAGTAATAGCAAAAGCGTTAAACTTTTAAACCTATTCCCTTAAACCTTGTTTATCTTTGCGGCATGGGCGCAGGAAAACAGAATATCAGGCATCTGACTCTCGCAGAGCTGGAGGAGTACTTTTTATCTATCGGGGAAAAAAAATTCAGGGCAAAGCAGGTGTATGAATGGCTTTGGATAAAGCCGGTACAGGGCTTTGATGCCATGACCAACATCAGTAAAGATCTGCGTGAAAAATTAAGCCGGCGCTTTTCATTTCCTGCTATTACTGTAGATACCACCCAACATTCGGAAGATGGTACTATTAAATCGAGGTTCAGAACAATAGAGGGCCACTTAACAGAGGGGGTGCTTATTCCAACCGAGGAGCGTAAAACGGCCTGTGTAAGTTCGCAGATCGGATGCAGCCTGAGCTGCAAGTTTTGTGCTACCGGTTACCTGGAACGTAAGCGCAATCTGGAGTTTGACGAAATATTTGACGAGGTGGCGCTGATCAATAAACAATCCCTGGAAGTATACGATAAAAAGCTTACCAATATTGTTTTTATGGGTATGGGCGAGCCTTTGCTGAACTATAAGAATGTGCTGAAAGCCATAGAACGTATCACTTCCCCTGAAGGGCTGGCTATGAGTCCCCGCCGTATTACGGTTTCTACTGCAGGTGTGGCCAAAATGATCCGGCAGCTGGGAGATGATAAAGTAAAGTTTAAGCTGGCTTTGTCACTTCATGCAGCTACCGATAAAAAGCGGCATGAGATTATGCCGATCAACGACAGTAATAATATTAAATCCCTGGTTGATGCGCTGAACTATTTTTACAAGCAGACCAAAAACGAAATTACTTTTGAATACATCCTGTTCAATAATTTTAATGATTCGCTGGAAGATGCCGATGAGCTGATCAAGGTTTACAGGCAGGTTCCTGCTGATCTTATTAACCTGATAGAATATAACCCTATTGATTTTGCCAGGTTTACCAAACCTTCCGAAGAAAAAGTAGATGCGTTTATACAATATCTGGAGAAAAATAAAGTAAACGTGCGCCTGCGCCGCAGCCGGGGCAAAGATATTGACGCCGCATGCGGTCAACTGGCTAATAAGGGATAATTGGTTGAACAAGGTTGACCGTTGGCAGAAAAAAGACCGGAAGTCAGAATACCGGAATCTGATTTTGACTACTCAATATGCATCAATCATCAATTTCCAAATAAAGCAGGGCCCTGAAAAGGATTATTGAATATTAAGCATTGAACATTAACTTCTTATACAGGTGGCAGTATGTGTAGCCTCACCAGTTCACTGTATATGAATCCTGTCCATTATCCATCTGTCTGCTATGACCTTCCCCTTAATCCTTCTTAGCCCTTAATGTAAAACCTGCGCTGGTACCTACATCCTGCGTACTTCTTATGTGGATGGTTTGACCATGTGCCTCAATGATATGCTTACAGATAGCCAGTCCGAGGCCGCTGCCTGAGGCATCCATCCTGCGGCCTGTGTCTGTACGGTAAAAGCGCTCGAATATACGGGGGAGGAATTTCGGATCAATACCCACGCCGTCATCGCTTATTTCAATTAAGATCCTTTTATCATCGGTACGGTAAATTCCTGCTTTAATAGTACCATTGGGCCTGCCGTATTTAATAGCATTTTCAAAAAGATTCAGCACCACCTGCCGTATCTTTTCCTTGTCTGCATGTACTGCAATCGGTGCTTCACAACCTTTTTTTACGCTGAAACTGATATTTTTAGGTTCTGCTTTTATAGAAATGCTTTCAAAGCTGTCTTTCAGCAGGTCCTGGATCACAAAATTAGTTTTTACCAGTACCAGCTCTCCCCGCTCGAGGCTTGAAATTTCATCCAGATCGTTCAGCAAATTGGTGAGTCGGGCAATGTTTTTGGAGGTTTTTTTCAGGAATTTTCTTCTTAGCTCCGGGTCTTCAGGATCATTCTGCAACAAGGTATCTACATAGCTCTGAATAGTGAATATAGGAGTTTTGAACTCATGCGAGAGGTTCTGCAAAAATTCTCTCCTGAATTGTTCATTGGCTTTTAACTGTTCCACCTGCTTCTGGTTTTCCTGCGCCCAGGCTTCCACATCCTCGGTCACTTCATTAATGCTTTTTTTGGGCAGGATATATTTATAATAGGTCTCTTCTCTTTTGGTGGCTTTGGTTTGATAAATGAATTTATAAATAAGTTTTATTTTACGATAGATGAAGTTGTCCAGCACAAAAAATATTAGAATATATCCTCCCAGCAGCAATACCAGGAATGCCACTACACTAAACAGCCATCTTCTGTCAACAATGTACAGCAAAAGGCTCACCGGCACTGCCAAAGCCAATGCTGTATAAAAAGACAATTGCCTGGGGGATAAGTTCTTAGGGTTCATGAATGGAAAGATACAAAAATTGCGAAAATGATCTGTGACTCGCTGCCGGCCCTGAATTCCGGCTTCAGCACAGCAGTACATTCGCTGCCGGAGTATATTTTTATATTAAATCTCAAATTTATAGCCAACGCCTTTTACAGTGGTAATGCAATCCATATCCAGCTTCTGCCTTATTTTCCGGATATGCACATCTATAGTTCGGTCACCCACAATAACATCATTGCCCCATATAGCGTTTAAGATTTCATTTCTTAAAAATACGCGTCCGGGCTTAAGCGCCAGCAGGTACAGCAGTTCGAATTCCTTTTTTGCCAGCACGATGTCTTTACCATCTACCTGTACCAAAAACCTCTCAGGATCAATAGTGATGTTTCCCACTTTTATGGCTGTGGAATTTTCTTTCTGTACCCTTCTTAAAAGGGCCGCCACCCTGCTCAGCAAAACTTTTGGACTAACGGGTTTGCTTACATAATCATCGGCCCCGGTTTCCAGGCCCCTCACCTGTGTTATTTCATCATTCAGGGCCGTTAAAAACATAATAAGCGTATCCTTAAAGGCTGTTTGCCCGCGCAAAACCTGGCATACCTGTACCCCGGTTTTTTCAGGCATCATCATATCGAGTATTATTAAATGAGGTTTATGCTGATATGCTTTGTCAATTGCTTCATCTCCATCTTTAGCCGTAATGACCTCATATCCTTCCTTTTCAAGATTATAGGACAGGATTTCCAAAATATCAGGCTCATCATCCGCAATTAAAATTTTATAACCTTTTTCCATTAATAATAATTTAAAGCAAACGTAACAGTAATTTGTTTTATATTAAAAAAAGAGGGCAGCGGTTAGGTATACTTAATGTAAAATTAATATTATGCTATATAAAAACATCGGGGCAGGTATGCTAAAACCGGCTTAATTATTGCTTATTATATGCGTATTTTAAAACTCTTACATTTTGTTATTATCTTTTAATATACCATGAAATTTTTTTATAAAAGTAACCTGAAAAAACTCATTCCTTTTTTGGCTTTGCTGCTTTTTACAATGAACGCAGATGCCCAAAGAAGAAAAAAGAAAAGGCAGAAAGAAGTTCCCGCTGTAGTAGTGGTAGACACGGTACCTGCCTATACTATTGCTATCAACAGGCAGATCATGCATGAGAAGGTAGAAAAAGAACAGGCTGCTTTGCTTTCTGTTGATGGTAAAGCAGACCGGTACCTGGTAATTTCTTCCGATGCGCAGCTCAACGATGCTGTTACCGATGCCGCTACCAAAAGGGTAGACTGGCTACAGTATGAAATTGAAACCAGCCCAACGATCGATCAAAGACTTAAAGCCAATTACCTTAATGGTCTGGCTACCATATTGCGCTATGTAAAGATCTACAGTCGCGGCAGCCAGTCGGCAGTGCACTATTTACCCCAGATTATTGCTACCTATAAGCAATTGATCGAGGCCAACACCCAAAACAGGTCGATAGCGGGTATTATACAGCCCCTTCCTTATGATATTGCTAACGCAGCTTTGCAACCTGAAGTATTTAAAGATAATGTAGGGTACAACCAGGTACGTGACATGATGCTGCTGAAACTTGCTGAAAGATATCCTGAAAAAACTTTTGCAGCGCTGAAAGCCTACCCGGAAGCAGCGGTGGCCGACAGCCTTATCAGGAACATAGGCCATCAATACCCCCACCTGATATATGACTATGCCCAGGCAAATAATAAATTGAGTTACAAAATACAGAATATAGAAGACGATCCGCTTATTGTAACGGTAGTGTCCATGGCACGCAATCCTAATAAAAGCGGGCAGTTTTATTTTCCCTTTCTTGATAATATCGTAAAGGGAAAAATAACAATGGATGATATTGACAAGGCAAAGAATGATCCCGTTAAATACTTCAGGCTGTTGGTACAAACCCAGATAGATTATACGGCACGTGCAATTAATGGCGATACTGCCATGGAATATAAAAGCCTGTTGAAAAAACTGGAGCAGAAAGCCAAAGATGAGTTTGTGGCAAAGATCAATGGGCTGCATGAAATGTCAGATGCAGTAAGGTTCCGTTGCCTGCAGCCATTAAACGCTGAAGAACTTTATTACGTGGGTGTATTGACTAACGGGCTTATTTATACCAGCAGCTATACGGCAGGAGTGTACCCGCTGATGATGCGCAAGGCAGGCAATAAAGGTGATGAATTACTGAAAAAGCTACACTTTGATCATTACCGTAAGTTTTTAAGCCAGGCGGCATCTTACAATACCCTGAAGAACTTTTTGGGCAGCTTTTCCAATACGGCTGATGCGAACGATCTTATGAAAGCTTTTGTTACGGGGCTGGAGAAAAGCGACGGGCTGGAAGATGGGGTGGATGTGGCAGATTCCTATGCAAGTATTGCCGAAACCCTGCCGGAACTTGCAAAAGAGATGCTGGTGAACGTAAAAGCCAACCTTGACAGGAATCGCAGCGATGATAATAAAAAAGGTATAGCCATTTATGACATTCTCTACAGCCTGTTCCTGTCTGCCGATTCTGCAAATCATATTGACCTGACCAGTAAGCTGGACATTCCGCCTGTATACAATATACCCTTTTCTTCGCTTACCAATGAAAAGGGAGAAGTGATTTCCCAGGTGTTTTTTTATGGAGACCGGGACGGCCGTAATATTTTCAATGGTTTCCTGAATATGTTTGGTGGAGGTAACTGGAAAATTGACGGAAGCAATAAGCAATGGGTAGTTATAAAATCTGCAAAAGGACAACCTGTTTCTATTTATGCTAACCGCCCCCTGGACGAAAATAAAGGGCTGGATGATAAGGCCCAACAGGCGCTGAACGCATACCTCGACGAAAATAACCTGCACCCCACTGTTACCATACACCGCGGGCACAGCTATTATGCAGAAGCTACTATCGGCTATATGGCACCTACCTCCAAAATCGTTTTCATGGGGTCTTGCGGTGGATTTAATCTTATCGACTCTATTCTTAGGAAGTCCGAAGATGCTCACATCATCGCTTCCAAGCAAATAGGGAGAACTGCCATTAACAAACCTTTTTTCCATTTATTAACAGAGAAGCTGAGAACAGGGAAAGATATTGAATGGATTCCTTTCTGGAAAGAATTCAAAGGCCGTGCAAACGTAGCCGGATTTGAAGATTATATCCCGCCTTATAAAAACCTTGGTGCTATTTTCATTAAAGCATATAAAAAGGAAACAGGTGAAACAGATGTGTAAGCGCGCTCTTGACTCATCGTGTCGGGCTCTGCCATCATCCCTCAAAGGAGCATACAGAATTGCCGGGTAAGAAAGAGTAAGCGAGTAAACAGCCGTGAATATGCAGCAAATTTGTTTATCTCCTCTTAACGCCTGATCTTTTCGTAAATACCGGGCTATTGCTGTTGTTGCTGCATTTGTTCCATATAGAACCTGTAGGAGTTTTTGTTCTCCTTTGAAGCATGAGGTGTATTTCCTGCTTTGTAACCAAATACCGGGTTGTCGTTCATTGCTTCAATCGGGGCAACATCTTTGTTATCGATGGATACTGACACCTCAAGGATATGATCTGATGAACCTTTATACGTACCTTTTACAGGAGTGCAATCGGAAAAACTTCTTCCAACTGCTAATCTTATGTGCCTGTCGCCTGCAATGCAGTTATTAGTAGGGTCAAGCCCCAGCCAGCCATAATCTGGCAGGTATGCCTCTACCCACGCATGCGTAGCGCCTTCTCCTCTGTACTCGTGGTTCTTAGGGCAAATATAACCGCTCACATATCGCGCCGGAATATTAATACGTCTTAAAATCAAAAGCAAAAAATGAGCAAAATCCTGGCATACGCCTGCCTTTAATTTCCATATTTCATCAACGCTGGTCTCTATATTGGTAATGCCTTTCGTATATTCAAAATTTTTAAAAATATACTCCGAAAAGGAACTGGCGTTTTCAAAAGGCGTTTTATTGATATCATAGAGTGAAGTGATAAAAGCGGCTACTCCTTCGCTGTTTTCCAGATGTTCCTGTTGCAGGAAATCAATATAGGGAAACAATCCGCAAACTGTTTGCAATGTTTCCCATTGTACGGATGCCGGGTTTTCATTTTCAGGAGGCCGCACTTCGTTTGTAATGACTGTTGCTTCAGAAGTGATCAATAACTCTGTGTGTGGTTCTACAATAGAGAATACCCCTACTTTATTGCCAAAATAATCGGTGAAGATTGCTACTGTAGGATGTTTTGTAATGGCTATTTTATGGCTCATCACATTTTGCGTCGCATCTTCTATCGGGTATAGCATGATCTGGTTGGTGCATTCTACCGCAGGGCTGCTATAAGAGTAGCGTGTAATATGTTTGATATTAAATGAAGGCATAATGGGTATAAGATAGTTTTAATGGTTTATTATTATTATGCTAAGCGCAGCGCTTTTACAACCGCTTAATTATATCCAAAATAATGTTGATTGAATGCAATAGCAATGCTATGCAAATCAGTACGGGTGTGTTTTAGCAAATTTCCGATACTTTCCCCGTTCTTTAAATCGCAGGTGCTGTATTTCAGATTGTTAAGCGCTTTGCCAATTAAAAAATCCAGATGTTCATAGCTTTCCGGAATACTTTGCGCGTACAATCGCTTAAAATAACGGCTGATATGCGACATACAATATAATATGGCATGCACAAAATCCTCATCGTATAAAATCTGTTTCATTATGGTATCGGGCTCTACCAGCCCGCGTGAAGATTTAAGGTAAGCTTCATAGCCCGACAAAGAATACAATAAATATCTTAACGAAGGTATGGCCAGTTCATCTCCCAGGGAATAGCCTATTTCTTTAAGCTTAATATCCGAAACATCGGTGGTTATTATGGCGCGTTCTACATAACGTCCCACATTTAAAAAATTATAGGCTTCTCCTCTCGACATTGTAATGTTAATTGTACCGTACAAAAACAAACTGTGTTTGATTAAAGCATCCAGTGCTGTTATCGGGTCTCCGTATTTAATGATATGCTCAATACCCGGTTCACGAATCAACAGGTAGTATGCATTAAGGTTATGCCACATTTCCTTGGTAATGTGATCCTGTACTGCTTTTGCATTTTCCCGCAATCGTGTAATATTATTAATCAGCGATGCGTCATTATCCTTATTCAGCATGACATACTCCAGTACGGAACGTGAATTATACTGGATAGTTTCAATTTCATGAGGCTCCAGGTAGCCATATGTTTGTAATACCGTTTTCCAGTTATACTGCTTCATTTCATCCTGTGATGCCACATAATTGGTTCGTAATACTCTAAGCAGGCCATTGGTTCTTTCCATATAACGAGCCAGCCAAAACACCGATTCTGCTACACGACTTAACATATATTTATTTGAATTTCAGGTTTCAAGTTCCTGGTTCAGGTTCCAGGCACTTATTTTTTACATTTCAATCTCCCAGTACCCAGGTGTCCTTGCTTCCCCCGCCCTGCGATGAGTTCACCACGAGGGAGCCCTCTCTTAATGCCACTCTGGTTAACCCTCCGGGTACAATATCTATCCCATCGGGGCCGTATAATGCAAATGGCCGCAGATCCACACGGCGCGGCTGCAGTTTTCCTCCAATATAACAGGGCGAAGAAGAAAGATTGATGATAGGCTGTGCTATAAAATTACGGGGATCTTCCAGGATGGCCTTCTTATATTCCTCCATCTCCTGTTCCGTTGCTTTATTACCCATGAGCATACCATAGCCGCCCGATTCATTGGTTTTTTTGATAACCATACGGTTCATATTAGCAAACACCATCGACCTGTTTTCCGGTACATCCAATTCGTACGTAGGTACATTATTTAGTATCGGAGCTTCGTTTAAATAGTAGCGGATCATTTCCGGAACATATGCATACACCGCCTTATCATCTGCCACGCCGTTGCCCATTGCGTTTACAATGGCGACGTTTCCTTTGCGGTAAGCCCAGTAAATTCCCGGCACTCCCAGAATACTGTCCGGTCTGAAGGTGAGCGGGTCTATAAAATCATCATCCACGCGGCGGTAGATTACATCCACCTTTTGCAGACCGCTGGTCGTTTTCATATATACATGATGGTTCTCTACTACAAGATCGCGGCCTTCTACCAGTTCAATACCCATAAGACGGGCTAAAGTGGTATGTTCGAAATAAGCCGAATTATATACGCCGGGCGTTAGCAGCACAACAGTAGGATTACTGCTTTGCCTGTTGGCCAGGCCCAGCAAATTTTTATGTAACAGGGACGGGTATTCAATTACACGCTGTACGTTATTACGTGGGATAAGGTCGGGGAAGATCCTGAAAGTGATACTCCTGTTTTCCAGCATGTATGAAACACCGGATGGGGTTCTGAGATTATCCTCCAGCACATAAAAACTGCCATCTGCATCCCTGATAAGATCAATGCCGGCGATATGGGAATAGATGTCGAAAGGAACGTTTATATTCATCATTTCCCTTAAGAACAGCGGGCAGGAATAAATAAGTTTTGCCGGAACAATACCATCTTTAATAATAAACTGCTGGTGATATACATCTTTTAAGAAGATATTAAGCGCTTTAAGACGCTGCTTTATGCCGGCTTCTATAATCGCCCATTCTTTGGCTTGTATAATGCGGGGAATGATATCAAAAGGAAATATCTTTTCTACCCCTTCATTATCGCTGTACACTGTAAAAGTAATGCCCTGCGTCATGAAGAGCTTTTTAGCGAGCTCATCCTTATTGCTTAGTTCATCCGATGTGAATCCCTCTATCGTTTTAACCAGCTGATGATAGCTTTCCCGCACCCCATCCTGGCTCATTAGCTCGTCCCAGATATCAGGCTGAGTATCATAAGCATCTAAAAGTCCCGTCATAGGCAATACTTATTTTGATTTAAAAATAAATATATATAAAATAAAATTAAAAATGAATATACATACCCATTGTTTTTTCTATATAAAAAAATATTATTATAAATTATATATAAGTTATTCCGTGATTTATTATGCATCCTATTTAATAAATAAATGAGAAAGGTATGGTTTATTAATATTGAAAAAGTAGTTATTCAATATATCAATAAGTTATATAACAAAAAAATATTTGTACACTTATTTTTTTGTACAGAGGCTAGCTTTAATTTTCCAGGCTTTACCCTGCAATTGCGGTATTAATTGATGATTTTTAACCAGAAATTTGGTTTTTTTAAGATATAATATCAATTTTATGCCTGATTTTTTAACTGTATTAAAAATACCTGAAGATTAGATTTATGCATTCAGCTACAACAATTCATGTCTCCCCGCAATTATTAAGGATCGTAAAAAAGAAAAAGAACAGGAAAAAGAAAGAAAAAATACTCAACCTGCTTTATTGGGATTATTATGCCCTGAGGTTTTTATCCTGAACTGTTTTAGACCATTATTTCCGCTGCAACTAAAATGTACGAAGGTTCTGCCTGCGGCACATTACCGGGACCAGCGCGTAGTATTTTTGTTGAATCTTTGCTATAAGCATTTGCCTGTATCCTGGCCTGGCCCTCTTGGGCAGCCTGCCAGTCAGCGCCGGTTTTATGAACGAAAAATTTCATGTACGTTTGATCTATGAACGAACTACCATCTATTGCTTTTAAAAAGGCATCTGTGATCAGGCAATACCAGGAAAAAAAGCTGGAGGATCTGCTTCTCTATCTCAATGCGCATTCCGGTTACTATAAAGCGCTGTTTGCCGGGAAGGCTATTGATCCGGGGGAAATCAGAACAATAGGAGACCTGGTAAAAATACCTCCAACAGAAAAAGAGCATCTCCAACTGCGTAACCGGGACTTTTTATGTGTACCGGAAAACAAGATCATTGAATATACCGCCACTTCAGGTACCGTGGGCAGCCCGGTAACTATTGCCCTTACAGAAAATGACCTGCAAAGGCTGGCATATAACGAATACAGCTCTTTTGTTTGTGCCAACGGTACCTCGGAAGATATATTTCAGCTGATGCTTACCCTGGACCGGCAATTTATGGCAGGAATGGCCTATTACAGCGGCATCCGTAAGCTGGGCGCCGGCGTGGTTCGCGTGGGGCCGGGTGTTCCTTCCCTGCAATGGGAAACCATCGACAGGCTGAAGCCAACCGCCATTGTTGCAGTGCCTTCATTTATTATCAAGCTTATACAATATGCACAAGACAACGGGATTGATATTAACCGGTCTTCGGTAAAGAAGGCCGTGTGTATTGGCGAAAACATCCGGAGCGAAAACCTGGAACCTAATATCCTGGCCCAAAAAATAACGGATAAATGGAATATCCGGCTGTTCTCTACTTATGCTTCTACAGAAATGCAGACAGCATTTACCGAATGTGAAGCAGGCAGGGGCGGCCATTTAAATCCTGAGCTGTTAATTGTTGAATTGCTCGGCGATGACGGGCTTCCTGTTCCTGATGGGGAACCCGGCGAAGTAACGATTACCACCCTGGGTGTGGAAGGAATGCCATTACTAAGATATAAAACCGGGGATATCTGCAAAGCTTATACCGAACCGTGCAGCTGCGGCCGGCATACCCTGCGCCTGTCTCCTGTGATCGGCCGGAAAAAGCAGATGATAAAATATAAAGGTACCACTTTATTTGCCCCTGCGCTGTTTGAGATCATGCACAGGATTGACGCAATAAAAGAATATGTGGTAGAGGTTTATAGTAATGAAATAGGCACGGATGAAGTGCTGCTATACATTGTGCCTGCAGACAACCTGGAAGAAACCCAAAACAAAATAAAGGCCTATTTACAGGCGCGGTTGCGTGTAACACCACATATTAAATATATAGAGCCGGAAGTCATGCAAAAGCTGCAGTTTCCTGACGGCGTAAGAAAGCCGGTAAAATTTGTGGATCGCAGAAAAGCAAACTAATAGGAATAGGTTAAGGTTTTATAATAACCTGCTGACCCTGAAATATTCACTGAAATCTTATTGGTATTCTTTTGTCTTATCGGGTAGAGATCAAAGCTATAAGTTCCGGAGCCCGGCATCGCACAATCCGAACCATACTGAAGCGCAATTTTTAGAAGGTGCTGGGGTGGATAAACTGCCGCTACAGAAGGCGCATGTAGTACTTTAATAGCGGGGCCTGCGCAGGCGCTGCTAAGGCCCAGCGTTACTGTAAGGCAATCTCCGGTTATAGAAGCATGGGTAATGATAAACGCATCTGTAGGAGCCGTGTCAAAGTTAGATGCGTTGGCCTGAACCGCTTCTCCGCAAGGCGCGCTTACTCTATCTTCAGGTACTGCCTCTACCGGCGAGGCTCGTTTGCATGAAAAACTAAAAATAATAATAAATAATAAGGCCGATAAATAAGTCAGTCTCATAAATGGTCATTTTATCTGATAACGAAAAATACACTCCATACGCAACACTATAATAAAAATTGCCATAAAAAAGTAAAAAATTCCCGATCTCGCAAATGCTTTTTCCCGATCTAATAAATCATTGCGGGCAATTAAACAGAGTTTTGCACCTCTATCTATCAAAAAATGTGCATGAAAGCGACGCCGTGTAAACTTATACTTGTATCTGCTACTATATTGGGCGCTACCCTGCAATTATCAGCGCAAAACGATACATCGGCTGTGCTGGAAGCGGTAACGGTTACTACGGGGCAATACAGGTCCCAGTCTTTAAAAAAATCTGTCTATAAAGTAAAAGTAATTACTGCCGAACAGATAAAGGCCAAAGCGGCGCTGAATATGACACAGGTACTGAACACCGAATTAGGCTTCCGTTTCAGCAACGATAATACGCTGGGGGTTAGCGATGTGCAATTGATGGGCATGAGTGGTCGCAGCATTAAAATCTTATTGGATGGTGTTCCGGTTGCTGACCGCAATGATACCCGCGAAAGCCTGAACCAGGTAGACCTGCAAACTGTAGAACGGATAGAAATAGTAGAAGGGCCTATGAGCGTTATGTATGGCTCGGATGCTTTGGCCGGTGTGATCAATATTATTACTAAAAAAGCAAATGGCACCCGTTTCAGCGTGGGTGCGCGCGTGCAGGAAGAAACAGCAGGGGATGAATATAGTTTTTTAGGCAATAAAGGCCTGCACCTGCAATCGGTAAACGCGGCTTATGCACAGCGTTCGTTTTTTGTAAATGGCGGTTTTACCCATAATGATTTCAGGGGCTTTGGCGGTGAATACGGCAGAGGCAAAACCTGGAAGCCCAAAGAGCAATATTTAGGAAACATCACTTTAGGCCATCGTGGTGAAAAAAATACGGTGTATTACCGGCTGGATGGGCTGGATGAAACCATTACCTCTAAAGGTGCCATTAATATGGACACTTATAAAGCTTTCGACCAGCGCTATATTACCCGCCGCTGGATGCACCAGGTACAGGACGACTGGCAGGTCAGCTCCAAATTTCATTTAAATACATCAGCATCCTATACCGATTACAGTCGCCGTACGCGAAGCACCAGGCATGATTTTACCACAAACGCCGATGAATTGACTACCGGCGCAGGCGAGCAGGATACAGCCGTATTCACTACACTGTTTTTCAGAACACAGGCACACTATATGTTCAATGAAAAAATTTCTTTTCAGCCGGGCCTTGAGTTCAACCGCAATGCCGCGTCCGGCGCAAGAATTGAAGGTTCGCCGGTAATTAATGACTTTGCTTTTTTCGCATCTGCTGAATGGAAACCGGTTAGCATTATTAATATCCGTCCGGGATTCAGGCTGATAAAAAATTCCCTGTACGATGCGCCGCCCATCGTTCCCGCGCTCAATACAAAGATCAGGTTGTCGGATGATATAGATTTAAGGTTATCGTATGCAAAAGGTTATCGCGCTCCGGCGTTAAGAGAGCTCTATTTCGATTTTATTGATGCTAATCATACCATATTAGGCAATAAAGATCTGAAAGCGGAAACTTCAAACAGCTTCAACGGATCGCTAAGCTGGAGCTATAATAACAATGATATAAAAGCCATGAGCACATTAAGCGGTTTTTATAATGTGTTTAACGACCTCATAGATTACGCGCTGGATCCTGCTGATAACACCACTACAAAGCTGTTCAATGTGTCGAAATTTAAAACTACCGGCGTTTCTTTTGAGCAGGGTTTTATGTATAGACAGTTACAATTAAATGTAGGCGCTTTATTTATAGGCCGCTATAATGATCTAACCAATGAAGAAGGGCTGAGCAGGGAAGTTCCCCGGTTCAACTGGTCACCGGAAGTGAACGCCACTGTTTATTACAACATCAGCAAAATAAAAACCAACCTGGCTTTACTATACAAATACTCCGGTGCCAGGAAAACGTACCAGATGGTGAATGGCAGCACTTCTGATGTAGAGCTCAGAGGCCTCAACAGTTTTAGCTGGGCCGATTTTTCTATTTCCAAAACACTGTTCAATACGGTTACGCTTCAGGCAGGGGTCAAAAATATTTTCGATATAAACAGTATCAATAACACGGCCGCCAGCGGCGGTGCGCACAGTACCGGCGGGCCTGCACCCATCAGCTATGGTCGCTCCTACTTTTTAGGTATCGCTTATCAATTTTTTAAATAGTAAATAAACAATAGCAACATGAAAAAAATCTTATTTATTTCGATAGCCGCAGCCACGCTGGCATCCTGCAGCAAGGATAAAGACCCGGTAATTGTTGTGCCGCCGTCGAATGGAAGTACAATGACATTGAATGGTGTGTCTTCAGCTAACGAATCAGGAGCATCTGCAAAAAATTCAGTATATGTTGATTTCAGTACTGATAATCAAACAGCAGTTTTAAGAGAAAGCTGGGACTTGGCATTTTATTGTGGAAATGAGTTTCGTGTATTTTTAAACAACACAAGAAGCACAGGCGCCAAGGTACTTGATAAAACTGACCTTGCTGCTGTTGGTACTGCTGATACATTAGGCCTTACCCTTGCTGTGAGCCAAGTTGCTCCCCGGAATACACATTTTACTTTCTTTGATAATTTATCTGGCGCAGTCAATGAAACTCTTATACCAGAAATACCGGCAACAGCGGCAAGTAGTAAGATAATAATAGTGAATCGTGGCAATGGGGGTGGTATTCCATCACTACCATGGATTAAGGCTAAAATTACAAGAAATAGTTCTGGTTACACTATTCAATATGGAACGATCAATGCTACTACTTTTCAAACTGTCAATATTTCAAAAGATAATAATTATCATCGTAAGTTGTTCTCTTTTGATAATGGTGTAATAGCAAACGGGGAACCAGAGAAGAATAACTGGGATATAGTTTGGAGCTATTCTTTGTTTAGAACAGATTTTAATAATCCCGAAACAGGAAAAACAGAGCTGGTTCCGTATAATTTCTCAGATCTGATTGCAGTTAATTCTCTATCCAATGTACAGGTAAAAGAATTGATCTATGGCGATGCAACAATTGCAACAGATGCTTATTCAAAATTCAATAAAGATAGTGTGGCTAAATACAGCCTTGTGGCTGATCGTTGGTCTATAGGAAGTAACTGGAGACTTACAGTTGCCTCAGGCGGCGAACCCGCTGGTGTGCGGAAAAACAGATTTTATGTTGTTAAAGACGCAGATGGGAACTATTATAAACTGCAATGTTTAGCGATGGGCGCCGGCACTCCTCCTCCAGATGGTGGCACACGCGGTAAACCTCAAATCAAATACGAACTAATCAAGTAATTTTAAATACAATCTCAAACTATCAAAAGAAATGAAAAAGATTTTTAGCATAGCTATTGCCGCTGCACTATCCGCAACCGCAACAGCCCAAACCGGCAAAGAAAATATAGACAGGCTCTGCGGCTGCTTTGAAGTAACTTTCAAGTACGCCGAAACTTTTTCGCCTGATAAGGATTATAAGTTTCATGACAGGGAAAAAATTCAGGGAGCTACCGAACTGGCGCTGCCCATTATCAATACCAACAAAAGAGTGGTGATCCAGCACCTGCTGGTGGTGGGTAATGGCATGGTGGTAAAGCACTGGCGTGAAGACTGGACCTACGAGAATCCCGTGCAGTGGAACTATAAGGGAGACAAAGTATGGGAAAAAGTAACCCTGAACAAGAACGATGTAAAAGGCAAATGGTCGCAATCCGTTTGGGAGGTTACCGATGCGCCGCGCTACCAGGGCGCTGCTCCCTGGCAGTTGGTGAACGGTCATACCATATGGGAAAATACGGCCGATGCCCCGCTTCCCCGCAGGGAATATAGCCAGCGCTCCGATTATAATATCCTGAACCGCACCAACAGGCTGGTGATTAAAAACGATGGCTACGATCATGTTCAGGACAATAAAAAAGTGCTTCGGGCTGATGGCACCGACAAGGTAATTGCAGAAGAAAAAGGCCTGAACCTTTATGAAAAAGCCGATGCGTCTGATTGTGAGCCGGCTGCAAAATACTGGGAAGAACATAAAGGCTTCTGGACAGCCGTGCAGCAGGAATGGGATAAAGTGCTGGCAGCAAAATCAACCATTAAGCTGGTTGAAAAAGTAGGTGATGAAGACCTGATGACTAAATTGTTTGAACTTGCCGACGAATGGAAAGCTAAAACGCTTACAGCCGCTAATGTAAATACTACGCTGGCAGATATTTTAGCTAAACATATTCAATAGCATGTTTAAATCTTTAAGGTTCCAAAACCTTACAGGTTTATTGTTGTGGATTTTTCTAATAGTGGATATATACGCCGCGCCATTTCTGGCGTGGCTTTTTTCTGTGCCCGGGTCCATTAGTCAATAAACCCTTTGTTATTTTAAATATCGCAAATAGTATATATGGGGGCCTTACCGTCAAAATACACGAGCTGACGGTTACCTGTTTGCTTTTCGCTGTTCCATACATCCGGCTTACCGGTCAATAACAGTTTTTTATCAGAAGCCACCAAAACCCGGTAAGCAGTTGGGGTTGCTGCGCCTGGTAATGCCAATTGCCAGCAGAACCTGGGTTTGGGCACGTTTATTCCCAGGGAAAGCCCAGTACTCGCACATAAGGCTGGTAATTTATTTGCGCAACGTTATTGAAACTGGCAATTACCCGCATTGCCAGAACCGTAAAAGAAAAAACAGGCCTTGAAAAAAAGGACCGATTCATAAACAAAGAAAAATGTATGCAGCTATTGCAGTAAGATAGCCCTTTTATGATATTTTATATGCGTAAACGGGGTCTACAGCATAAAAGGCCTATATTCCTTACCTTTGCACTCATTTTTTAGTGAAATATGAGTGCAAAATACCAGGAGTTTTCGGGTTTGAATTTACCCGCAATAGAGAAAGAAATTCTACAAAAATGGACTGAAGAAAAGGCTTTTGAGAAAAGCATTTCTTTAAGAGAGGGCGCTACGCCGTTTGTTTTTTATGAAGGGCCGCCCAGTGCCAATGGAATGCCCGGCATTCACCACGTGATTTCCCGTACACTTAAAGACCTCGTTTGCCGTTATAAAACTATGCAGGGCTTCCAGGTAAAACGTAAAGGTGGCTGGGATACACATGGGTTGCCTGTAGAACTGGGTGTAGAGAAAGAATTAGGCATTACTAAAGAGGATATAGGGAAAAAAATCACTGTTGAAGAATATAACCAGAAATGCCGCGAAGCTGTATTGCGTTTTAAAGGTCAGTGGGATGACCTTACCCGAAAAATGGGTTATTGGGTAGACCTGAACGACCCTTATATCACTTTTAAAAATGAATACATTGAAACGCTTTGGTATTTGCTGAAGCAATTATTCCATAAAGGGCTGCTTTATAAAAGTGTAAGCATTCAGCCTTACTCTCCCGCAGCAGGTACCGGATTGAGTTCGCACGAGCTGAACCAACCGGGCACTTACAAGGATGTGAAGGATACCAGCGCTACGGTATTATTCCGCCTTCAACAAGGTGGAGATAATGCAGATCATACCACCGCAAAAAAGATCTTCGAGGCCATCGGACATTCACAACTCCCTCTCTCGGAGGATGGGGAGGCTTTTCTTATGGCGTGGACAACCACACCCTGGACGCTGCCTTCCAATCTTGGGCTGACTGTTGGACCGAACATTGAATATAGCCTTGTAAGATCTTTTAACCCCTATACGCACGAGCTGCAAAATGTAATGATAGCCACTGCGCTGTTGCACAAATATTTTAAAGCAGAAGGCAAGGACGGAGATTTAGCTGCATATCAAAAAGAAGACAAAGTGATTCCATGGAAAGTACTGGCGGCTTTCATGGGTAAAGACCTGGAAGGATTAAGATATGAACAGCTAATGCCTTTTGAAGCCAATAGTGTGGTTTCCGTTCAGGCGCTTACTCCCGGTGCGGATCCGTTTAAAATAGTAACTGGCGATTTTGTTACCACTGAAGATGGTACCGGTATTGTGCATACGGCACCTGCATTTGGTGCGGATGACTATAAGGCAGGACAAAAAAACAACCTGGGCATTGTTACCCTGGTAGATCGTGAAGGGAAGTTTATAGATGGAACCGGCGAATACAGTGGCCGTTATGTAAAAAATTATAAAGATGATCCGGCGTATATAGATGTAAATGTAGACATAGCGGTAGATCTGAAGCTGAAAGGCCGCGCTTTTAAAGTAGAAAAATATGAGCATAGTTACCCGCATTGCTGGCGTACCGATAAGCCCATCCTTTATTATCCGCTCGATGCCTGGTTTATCAGAACTACAGCGTTGCGCGAAAAAATGGTGGAGCTGAATAAAACCATTCACTGGAAACCCAAATCCACCGGTGAAGGCCGTTTTGGTAACTGGCTGGAAAATATGGTAGACTGGAACCTGAGCCGCAGCCGTTTTTGGGGTACACCGCTGCCTGTATGGAGCACAGCAGATGGTGAAGAAAGAAAATGTATCGGTTCTGTAGAAGAGCTAAACACAGAAATTAGAAAAGCGGCAGAAGCATTGGGTGGTGATACCAATAAAAAATTCATTGCCGAAGGGGTGCAGGATCTTCACAAACCTTATGTAGATGAAATTATATTGGTAAGCGATAACGGTAAAATCATGCGCCGCGAACCGGACCTTATCGACGTTTGGTTCGACAGTGGCGCCATGCCATATGCACAATGGGGTTTAGATTATAAAAAACTGGAAGCAGGTGATCCGCAGCCTTTCAACCAGCCTTTCGAAAGTAATTTTCCTGCCGATTTTATTTGTGAAGGTGTAGACCAAACCCGCGGATGGTTTTATACGCTTCATGCTATAGCATCGTTATTATACGAAAACGTAGCCTTTAAAACCGTAGTAAGCAACGGACTGGTGCTGGATAAGAACGGTAACAAAATGAGCAAACGCCTGGGTAATGTAGTAGACCCATTTGATACTATTGAAAAATTCGGCGCCGATGCTACCCGCTGGTATCTTATCACCAATGCTTCTCCCTGGGATAATCTTAAATTCGATATTGACGGTATCAAAGAAGTACAGCGCAAATTTTTTGGCACACTCTATAATACCTACCAGTTTTTTGCCCTGTATGCTAATGTGGATGGCTTCGCATTTAAAGAGCCTTATATGCCCATGAGCGAAAGGCCCGAAATCGACCGCTGGATCATATCATCCCTCCATTCTCTGGTAAAAAATGTTACCATGGCAATGGATAATTATGAACCCACCCAGGCTGGCAGGCTCATAGAAGATTTTGTAGACGAGCACCTGAGTAACTGGTATGTGCGTCTTTGCCGCCGCCGTTTCTGGAAACCTGCCCGCCGTAATGTAAATGCACCGGCAGGCGGAGATGAATATGAAGCAGATAAAGTTTCGGCATACCAAACGCTGTATGAGTGCCTGGAAACCATCTGCTGCCTGATGGCTCCTGTTGCTCCTTTCTTTAGTGACGCTGTATATCAGAATCTCAATAAAGTTACCGGCCTTCACAGCGTAGAGTCCGTACACCATGTGCTCTTTCCAAAAGCGGATGAAGCGCTTATCGATAGCTCTTTAGAAGAAAGAATGCAGTTGGCGCAAGATGCCAGTTCGCTCATCCTTTCTTTAAGAAAGAAGGTGAATATTAAAGTGCGTCAGCCATTGCAAAGAGTATTGATACCGGTACTGAACCCGGCCATGAAAGAGCAATTGCAAGAGGTGGAAACGCTGATCAAATCTGAAGTAAACGTAAAAGAAATATCCTATTTATTTGAAACAGAAGGGTTTATTAAAAAGAAGATCAAGCCCAACTTCGTTGCGCTGGGTAAAAAGCTGGGGCCGAAAATGAAAGCGGTTTCCGCTGCGCTGGCAGAGTTCACACAGGAGGATATCAGCCGGTTAGAGCGTGAAGGAAGCTACCCGCTTACTATTGCCGGTGAAGTAATTACTATTAGTCCGGGAGAAACAGAGATCATAAGTGAAGATATCCCCGGCTGGACAGTGGCCTCGAAAGGAGCGCTTACCGTTGCGCTTGATATTACCGTAACACCCGAATTACAGCAGGAAGGGGATGCCCGCGAATTTGTAAACCGGATCCAGAAAATAAGAAAGGACAGTGGATTTGAACTTACAGATAAAATAAATATAGTAATTGACACAAATGAGACACTAAAAAACTCATTGACTGCCTATAAAGATTATATTTGCGCGGAAACTTTAGCAGAAAATTTATATTTTCAGCCTATAACAGATGGTAATGGTATAGAAATTGATATAAATGAACACACTTTACTAACGATTGTATCTAAAAAAGGGTAAAATACATGGCTACAAGAAAAAGTGCACCGGCTAAAAAAGCAGCGCCGGCTAAGAAGCAAACTAAACCCGCTGTTAAAGCAGTCAAGGCGGCTCCTAAACCTGCGCGTTCCGCAAGCGTGAAAGCTGTGCCTGCTAAAGCAGCTTCCAAAGCTGCGGCTGTCGCAGGTAAAAAAGCGGCGCCGGCTAAATCTGCACGCCCGTCAGGTGGAAAAGTGGCTCTTAAAACAGCGCCTAAAAAAACATTGCGCCCGTCAGGTGGAGCTGTGCCTGCTAAAACAGCTAAACAACCTGCTCCTGCCGCAGCTGGTAAAAAGACTGCTGCCGCTAAAACTGCCGCAGCACCTAAAAAGAAAGCTGTGCCAGCCAAAACAGCAGAAAAAGCCGCTCCCTCCGCACCTGCTAAAGCCGAAAAAAAGGCTGCCCCCAAAGCAGCACCCCCTAAAAAAGAACAATCTTTAAAGACGCCGGTATTGCCCAAACTTTCTACCAAAAGCGCAGTAAAGTATCAGCCGGATTTTACAAAAAGTATATTAGACACCCCTAAAAACGAACAAGTGAAAGCAGTAGTAAGATATTCAGACAGTGATTTACAGGAGTTTAAAGAAATTATCCTGAGAAAGTTAGATGCCGCTAAAAAAGAACTGGCATACCTGCAGGGATTAATTACCCGTCGTGATGAAGGGGGTGATATGGACGAAGGCCGCTATATGACAATGGAGGATGGAAGCGTGAGTATGGAACGTGAGCAGCTAAGCCAGCTGGCCAGCCGGCAGATCACTTTTATTGATCACCTGGAAAAAGCTTTAATGCGTGTAGAAAATAAATCTTATGGTATTTGCCGGGTTACCGGTAATCTTATTGATAAAGCACGTTTGCGCGCAGTTCCCCATGCCACGTTAAGCATGGAGGCTAAAACAACAATGAACAAATAAATCCTGTGCCGCCCGGCAGCTAATAAATAAGTAAAGCGAAGCGGAATAAAACACTGCTTCGCTTTTATTATCTGCGCTCTTCCTGCACCGGCTGTATCATTTCAACGCGGGAACATAAATAATAGTACACAATGGCACATCGTACATTAAAATGACTATATCATTCAGCTATAACAAAAAGCAGGTAATACAGGCACTACGTTATCATTTTATCTCTAAAACAGAATTAAAGATAATGATCATCCTGGTAAATGCCTTTGCGATCCTGTCGTTAATATTATACTCTATGAGAAAGATCACTCCTGTGGCCTTTCTTACATATTCTTTTTTGTGGATTATATTAATGGTTACCGTATGGTTTATTTTGCCTGTAGTAGTGTACAATCGCTCCCATACGTTCAGACACCGGTTTTCTCTGCACTTTAATGAGAATGATTTTACGCTTGAGCATGAGCAGGGAAAAAGAAGCTGGCCTTACAGCGCCTTGCAGAATTTTAAAGAAACACCTCATTTCTTTCACCTGTATTTTGATACAAGATCTTTTTTGTTAGTGCCTAAAGATGCTTTTAAGGACCTGGAAGATATGCAGCGTGTGCGCGAGCTGCTAAAGCGCAGAAGATAGAAGGAGGTCGCTAAATACGTTTTTTCATCAGTACATGCGCTATTGAAAGCTTTTCAAATTCATCACCGCTGATGGCGTACCCCAGTCTTTCATAAAACCCGGCAGAAGAGGAGCGGGCATGCATGGCAATTTCTTTATAGCCAATATCCCTTGCAATAGTTTCGGCAAACTCCATTAGCGCACGGCCTATTCCCTTTCCCTGTAACTGGTTCCGTACGGCCATTTGTCTTAACAGCACGTTGTCTTCGTTTCTGACCAGCATACAGCAGCCCAGCATTTTTTCATCTTCAAAAGCTCCGATCAGTATATGCTCTTCATCAGCCTCAATATCCACCGCTTCGAGTACCATACCTAAGGGTTTGCGCAGGATATCGTTGCGCAGATCTACCATTTGCTGATACTCCTTGGTACCGTAATCTATAATTTTTAAGGCCATTGCGGTTTAAGTTCTCACATGATTTTGATAAAACGGTGCGGCGTAAAATAATAAATTTTATTGGATTAAAATTAATAAATTTATTGCTGATAACATTTTTACATTTTTTTTTGTTTCTTGTGCTTATTTAGTCAAAAGCTCTATTTTTGCACTCAACAAACAAAAACAATCAGATATGTCAGACATTGCATCAAGAGTAAAAAAAATCATCGTTGACAAATTAGGTGTTGACGAGGCAGAAGTAACCACCGAAGCATCTTTTACCAATGATTTGGGCGCGGATTCTCTGGATACCGTTGAGTTGATTATGGAATTTGAAAAAGAATTCAATATTTCTATCCCTGATGAGCAGGCTGAAACGATTACCACAGTTGGTCAGGCTGTATCATACCTGGAAGAGCACGCTAAGTAATAATTTTAAACAAATGCTTCAATTGCCGGATAGAACAACTGGCAAAAAATTAGCGAATTTATATCCGCCTTTGAAGTGGTTACCCATACAAAGGCGGTTTTTATTAACGAAGAGCCTCACAGCTTATGGAATTAAAAAGGGTTGTTATAACCGGTATGGGTGCTTTGACACCGTTGGGCAATTCAGTAGAAGACTATTGGAACGGCCTGATCAATGGTGTGTCGGGCGCAGCTCCTATCACCATATTTGATGCATCAAAGTTCAGGACCAGGTTTGCCTGTGAAGTAAAAAACTTTGAGCCTACTAATTTTCTTGACAGGAAAGAAGCGCGTAAAATAGACCGGTTCTCTCAATTTGCCCTGGTAGCCAGCGATCAGGCTATGACTGATGCGGGGCTTAACCGGGAGAATATAAATCCCGACAGGACTGGCGTGGTACTGGGTAGCGGTATTGGAGGGCTTACCACATTTCAGCAGGAAGTAATGGAATTTGCCAAAGGTGATGGTACGCCGCGCTTTAACCCCTTTTTTATACCTAAAATGATCCTTGATATTGCCGCAGGGCAGGTAAGCATGAGGCATAACCTGCGAGGCCCTAACTACGCTGTTACAAGCGCCTGTGCCAGCAGCACGAATGCGATGATCGACGCTTTAAATCTGCTGCGGTTAGGAAAAGCGGATATTATGGTAGCAGGAGGCAGTGAAGCGGTAATCAGCGAAGCAGGTGTCGGAGGATTTAATGCGATGAAAGCCATGAGCGAGCGCAATGATGATCCTGCTACAGCCAGCAGGCCTTATGACAAAGATCGTGACGGGTTTGTAATAGGAGAAGCTGCCGGTATCTTGATATTTGAAGAATTAGAGCATGCCAAAGCCCGGGGTGCTAAAATTTACTGTGAAGTGGTAGGCGGGGGCGCAAGCGCTGATGCTTATCATATAACGGCTCCCCATCCGCAGGGCCTGGGCGCTAAAAATGTAATGCTGGCCGCATTAAATGATGCGGGGCTGAGTGTAACAGATGTTGATTATATTAATACACATGGCACATCCACGCCTTTGGGAGATATTGCGGAAACAAAAGCTATTTTGGATGTTTTTGGAGAGCAGGCTTATAAACTTAATATAAGCTCTACCAAAAGCATGACAGGACATTGCCTGGGCGCTGCGGGCGTAATAGAAGCAATAGCCTGTATCAAGAGTGTGATACATGATATAGTTCCCCCTACCATCAATCACTTTACTGATGATCCGGAGCTAGACCCGAAATTGAATTTTACTTTCAACAAAGCCCAAAAACGTGTGGTAAATGTTGCTTTAAGCAATACCTTTGGTTTTGGAGGGCATAATGCCTGCGTAATTGTAAAGAAATACACATAATTTGTGGGGTTCATCAGGGACTTATTTGCCAGTAATACCGACGCTTCTTTAAAAAAGGAGCTGAAAAATATATTGGGTTTTGCGCCCGATAATTTTGATCTCTATAAAACTGCACTTACCCACCGCTCTGTTAGTGAGGGAGTAGATGAAAATAACGAACGGCTTGAATACCTGGGAGATGCTATCCTGAGCGCTATAACAGCCGACTATCTGTTCCGGCGTTATCCTTATCACGGAGAAGGCTTTCTTACTGAAATGAGAAGCAAGATGGTAAACCGCCAGCAACTGAACGAAGTGGCGGTAAAAATGGGCCTGAAAAAGATCACCAGGTTCAATAAACAGGATAACTGTTTAAAAACCAGTCATATTTTTGGTAATACACTGGAAGCCCTGGTAGGAGCCATTTACCTGGATTATGGTTACAAGCGTACCTCACGTTGGGTACAGGATTATATTATAACGCCACACATGTTTATGGATGAGCTGGAAGTGCTGGAGATCAACCATAAAAATAAACTGTATGGCTGGGCCAATAAAAACGGCAAAACGCTTGAATTTATTACGCTTGATGAGCGGATAGAAAACGGGCGCCGCTTGTTTACCGTAGCGGCGGTAGTAGATGGCGAAACCATTGCTCAGGGCACTGCCTTTAATAAAAAAGATGCTTCGCAAATAGCTGCCAATACTGCTGTTGATTTATTAGGTTCGAATGGAGATCTCCTGCAATAACCAGCACACCGTACAACTGCAAAATACTCCTTTTCCCCATCCGGAATTCATGCGTATTTTTTACCTTTAATCAATGCCGGCAAATACCCCTGTTTATATGGATTACAGCGCCACCACCCCCTGCGATGAACGGGTGGTAGTGGACATGTTACCTTATTTTACCACCTATTTTGGCAATGCATCAAGTCGCGTACATAGTTTTGGCTGGAGGGCAGCTGCAGCCGTAGAGCAGGCACGCGAAAGAGTAGCTGTGCTGGTGAATGCACGGCCGGGAGAACTTATTTTTACTTCCGGTGCTACAGAGGCCTGTAACCTGGCACTGAGAGGTGTTTTTGAACGGTATGCTGTAAAAGGAAATCATATTATCACAACGGCTACTGAACATAAAGCTGTTTTAGATACCTGTAAGGCGCTTGAGAAAAAAGGGGCCATAATTACCTTTCTGAAAGTAGATAAAAACGGTCTTACAAACCTGGCAGAACTGTCTGCCGCCATAAGACCCACCACGATTTTGGTGAGTGTGATGTTTGCAAATAACGAAACCGGCGTTATACAGCCCGTAAAAGAAATAGGTGCTATTTGCAAACAGCGCCAGGTATTGTTTTTTTGTGATGCCACCCAGGCCGCAGGTAAAATACCTGTGGATGTGAATGATACAGGTATGGATTTAATGAGCATCAGCTCTCATAAAATGTGTGGCCCTAAAGGAGTGGGAGCGCTGTATATCAGGAGCCGGAATCCGCGCGTAACACTTACGCCCCAGATAACAGGCGGAGCTCAGGAAAAAAATATTAGAAGTGGTACATTGAATGTGCCGGCTATCGTGGGCTTTGGCAGGGCCTGCAGCATATGCTTCGAAGAAATGAAAAATGAATCGGTCAGGCTTAGCCTGTTATACAACAAACTAAAAGAGGGCTTATTGAATATACCTGGAACGCATTTAAACGGGCATGCCAGCCAGCGCCTGCCGAATATGCTGAATATCTCTTTTGAGGGGCTGAATAGTGGCATGCTTTTATCGGCATTGAATAAAGAGATCGCCCTGTCTTCCGGTTCCGCCTGTACCAGTGGCAGTCTCGATCCTTCGTATGTACTAACCGCTATGGGTACAAGTTCCGATCTTGCCAAAGCAGCGCTGCGATTTAGTATCGGAAGATTTACAACCGAGGAAGAGATTGACTTTACGATAAAAGAAGTAACAGCAAAAGTAACCGGCCTGAGAGCCCATGAGCTAATGTGATAATAGTAAATAGGGCGCAGGTTTTACCATACTTCACTAATCCTCT
This sequence comes from Niabella aquatica, assembly GCF_054779315.1. NCBI lineage: Bacteria > Pseudomonadati > Bacteroidota > Chitinophagia > Chitinophagales > Chitinophagaceae > Niabella > Niabella aquatica. The sequence continues at coordinate 20,197 of NZ_BAAGYM010000020.1, read as the reverse complement.
TTCTTTTCAACAAAACAACCAACCTCAACTTTCGTCTTCCCGTTTCCGACTTAAATCATTTTTCTATTACCTTCGTTCAAAACAAATATTTATGAGCCAGGTTTGGAAAGAGTACCAGGAACAAAACAAGGAAAGATTTCTAAATGAGATGATGGACCTGCTTCGTATTCCGTCAGTAAGCGCTAAAAGCGAGCATAAGGATGATATGCTGAAGTGTGCAGAAGCTGTAAAAGCTTCTTTATTAGCCAGTGGTTGCGATAAAGCGGAAGTAATGGATACAGGCGGCCATCCGGTAGTATATGGAGAAAAAATCATCGATCCGGAAAAGCATACTGTATTGGTATATGGGCATTATGATGTGCAGCCGGTAGAACCGCTGGAGCTTTGGAAAACCCCGCCATTCGAACCTACGATTATCGATGATAAAGTATTTGCACGTGGCAGTGCCGACGATAAAGGCCAGTTTTATATGCACGTAAAGGCCCTGGAAACAATGGTAAAGACCAATACCATGAGCACCAATATTAAGTTCATTATAGAAGGCGAAGAGGAAGTAGGATCTCCTAACCTGGGGAGGTTTGTAGCAGCGAACAAAGATCTATTGAAAGCGGATGTGATTTTGATCAGCGACAGTTCTTTATTGAGTATGGAAAATCCGTCGCTGGATACCGGTGTGCGGGGATTGAGCTATATTGAGGTAGAAGTTACTGCTGCTGCACGCGACCTGCACAGCGGCACTTATGGCGGCGCGGTAGCCAATCCGGTGGTTGTACTGTCAAAAATGATCGCCAGCTGTCATGATGAAAACAATCATATCACCATTCCCGGTTTTTATGATGATGTTCAAACGCTTTCTGATGAAGAAAGGGCATTGATCAACCAGGCGCCTTTTGATGAGCAGGAGTACAAAGACGAAATCGGCATTAAAGAATTATGGGGTGAAAAAGGGTATACCACTTATGAGCGTACCGGCATCAGGCCTACATTAGAATTGAACGGTATTTGGGGCGGCTACACCGGTGAAGGGGCGAAGACCGTACTGCCGGCCAAAGCAACAGCCAAGATCTCCGCGCGGTTGGTACCCAATCAGTCCAGCGAAAAGATCACAAAGCTATTATTAGATCATTTCAGGAAAATTGCACCTTCCTGTGTAACGGTAAATGCATTTGAGCATCATGGCGGCGAGCCTTACGGTACGCCTATCGACAGTAAAGGTTACCAGGCAGCCAGCAAAGCGCTGGAAACTACTTTTGGTAAAATACCCATACCCGTTAAAGGCGGCGGCAGTATTCCCATCTGTCATACCCTGGAAAGTGAGTTAGGCACAAAGATCATTTTTATGGGCTTTGGTCTGGATAACGATGGCCTGCACAGCCCTAACGAGAAATATAATATTGAAAACTATTATAAGGGAATAGAAACCATACCTTACTTCCATAAATACTTCTCGGAATAGAAGTGCGCCACGAATACACGAATCATTCTTTTATACGTGCATTCGTGGCATTTTTTGTTAACCTGTCATTAAAATACCGCTATATGAATACACCTGTCATCTTTAAAGATGAAAGCTATGAAATCATCGGCGCCTGCATGGAAGTGCATAACAATCTGGGAATAGGTTGCAATATAACCGAATTGTATTATAAATATAAATAGGCCCTGGAAGCACGGATAGAAGTGCAGAAAGTATTTGTGCATTCGTGGCTAATACAAACACCACCTATGGCTGACACCATAATTTTAAAAGAAGAAAGCTATGAAATCATCGGCGCTTGCATGGAAGTGCATAATAACCTGGGAATGGGCTTTGCGGAAATTGTTTACAAAGATGCGTTGGAATACGAATTTATAAAGCGACGTATTCTTTTTGAGAGAGAGAAGCAGTACAAGGTTCGATATAAGGATATTATCCTGCCTCATTTATTCTATGCCGATTTTGTGGTTTTCGACAGCATTATACTTGAAGTGAAGTGCGTGTCAGAATTTACTAGTGAATTCACAGCTCAATGTCTTAATTATCTTCAAGTATCAGGTAACCAATTGGCTTTACTGGTAAACTTTGGAGCGTTGAGACTGCAGTATAAACGAGTTGTATTATAATAGGCCACGAATGCACCAATAGAATATTCAGTATAGATATTCCTGGTCTACTTTAACCGGGATTACAAAATCGCAGATCAGCTATAATAGAATAAATAAAAAGCATTCGTGCATTCGTGGCTTTTTTATTTCGGAATCTCCGGCCTGCGCATCCGGTAAGGCGTGCCGGTTAAGGTATTTAAGAACGCTACCAGCTGCTTTTTTTCTTCAGGCGTCAGGTTAAGCGGCTTTAGCAACGGATCTGTGACAGGAAACATCGGGTCATTCTTTTGTTCCTCTGTTTTTGGTTTTTGTGGCATGCCACTGTTGTACATATTTACCACACCTTCTAGGTTATCGAAGAGCCCGTTATGCATCCAGGGACGGGTTCTTTCCAACTCCCGCAAAGAAGGTGTTCTGAACTTGCCTACGTCCTCTTTATTCTTTGTTACATTATAGCGGCCCAGGTCTTCATATTTTCTTTTATAATAAGTAAGACCTATGTTGTGGAAAGACGTATCTGTTAGAAAAGGGCCACTGTGGCAGTTCATACAGCGGGCTTTGGTACGGAATAAATGCAGGCCGGCAATTTCATCATCGTTAAACTGTTTATAATCGCCGCTTATAAATTTATCGAAGCGTGTACCGCGGCTTTTAATGATTTTCTGAAAGGCTGTAAGCGCTTGTGCTACCTTATCAAAATCTATATCCGGGCTACCATAAGCTTTTTCAAATAATGGTTGGTAGCCTTTTATTTTAGCAAGCTTTTCACCGAGGGTAGACACATCCATGTTCATTTCGTGATGGGCGCTTAGCGGCTCCACCATTTGAGATTCAAAATCTTTTGCTCTACCGTCCCAAAATAATTTGGGATAGATATATACGTTCAGCAGGCTCTGTGTATTTCGGTTGCCCTGTAAGTGATCGTTACCTAATGCAATCACCCTTCCGTCCTGCCATGCCAGGTCGGGATCATGGCAGCTGCTGCAGGATATCTGGTTGGAGCCCGACAGTTTGGGGTCGAAGAACAGGAACATGCCCAGGCGTGTTACAGGGTCGTTATCAGACTTTGACCAGGAGGTATCGTCTTTAGGTATGACGGCCATTTCGGTCCATATAGCGCCGGAGTCGATAGCCGGTTTGGGCCATTGACCGATAGGACGGCTGTATAAGCTTCTTAAAGAATCACTATAGTTTTTAAATACCTGTGCGGAATAATTAGTGTATGAAAAAGACATCATACATAATATAATGATCACTCCTATAGCCAGATAAATTTTACGCATGAGGTTACAAAAATATTTTAAATCCTATAGAAATGCTGAACTGATTTTCATTGCCTGTAGCGGATTGGTATAACGCCTGATCGATATCACTGTTTTTTACCTTCTGCAGATAATTCAGGTCTAAGCTAAAGGAAGAACCTGCTATGCGCAGCAGGCGGGGCGTATAATATACGATACCTGACCGGCCGGTGAAGAAAGAAGAACCACGAAAATCATATTCAGGGTAAGCAATGTTTTGGGTAAATACGTTTACCTGTGTTGGGGGTACAGATAAATCGTTTTTGAATGGTAATATTAAACCAGGTGTAATTAATATTTTGATTTGCTGATTGGCTGCATGAATGTATCGTGCAGCATAAAGAGAAACATTGGCTGTGGTATTTTCATAAAAATGCGAGGCTAAAAAATCTTTTTTGATACAATGATTCGCTCCCGCGTTAAAGCCAAGCTCTGTCTTTATCGTATTATCCTTTTTAAAGGAAAGTAAATATTGTAAGATAGCATTGTGCTCATCAAATAAATAGTTGGCACCGGTTGGAGAAGACATCAGCATACCGGTTCCTTCGTTTATAATGCCGTTGAAAGATAGCTGATGTATCCTCTTAATATTGTCATTGTAAATAAGCGCATCCAGCTTTTGAGTAACCAGCTCATACTTACTGTGTATACTTTTCTTTATAGGATTGTCAATGTTGCTTGTCTGGCTTGTAAGTGTAAAATTTTCCCTTGCGGCTAACGCATTACTGTAGTTGGCTTTTATATGCCACCCCGCGAGTTTTGTTGACAGGTTGATACCCCAGCTATCTATTTTGTCTTTGGACTGCGAATAGGCCTCAGCGCTTGCATATTGTGCAGTGTAACCATACCCGTTGTTAAGGTACAATCTCCTGTCAGGATAAAGCTGGCTTGTAGAAAACATCCTGTTTTTATATTTTATATCATAATTGCCGTCTTTCTTACCCAGACTGTAAGCAGCCCCTATAACAGTATGCCCGGATTGATAGGATAGCCCTGGTGTATATTCAAGATGAAATAATTTATTATCGGGTCTTGGGTCTACCGAACCGGTGGACCAGTGATAGTCATAGTTTAATAAAGAAGTGAAATATAGTTTTTTTAGTATAGGATAGCTGGTACCTGCCTCGAAATTTATATTTTGTCTTTCGTATTTTCCGGCTTTTAAAGCAAAGTGAGTGAAAGGTTCTCCGTTTTGCAAGGTGCCGCCCAGGTTATTGGCCAGGCTGTCGTCCCAGGTTTTATCAAAGTAGAACTTACCCATGATTTTAGCTTTGCCAATTGTGATAAAGCCCTCTGTATAAAAAGAAGCTGCATCCGTTTTAAATGCAGTTGTTGGCAGTTTGAAATGCCTTTTGTAATTATTGTATTGCAATTGCAGCATGGCCGCCTGTCGTGTAGTATCGGCAATCAGTTGTGTGATGCTGCTTTGTGCAAAATGCAATTTGTCCGCGTTGAACTTATACAGATATAAACTATCACTTTTTTGCCTTTTGCTTCGCTCCGCCTGCAATGCTTTGTAGAACTCAGGACTGATGGCAGACAGAGTATCCTCTAAAGTGTGTACCTGTGCATAGCCTTTTGCCATGCACAGGTACACGAGTATCAGAGAAAAAAATATTTTATTAAAATAAGACATGAATACTACTTCACAAAGGAAGCATCTGTTTTAGAAGGATCAGCTTTTGTTTTTGTTTCAAAATCGTTGGCAGAGTTATTCGTGTCTTGTAAAATTCTTCTGCCTTCAACGGTTTTAACCGTTTTTCGGATCAGAGATTGAAAAGAATATTCCCCACCTGTAACGAATGTACCTGCTGCGTCAAGTCCAATAGGTAATCGTTTAGGAATTCTATCGGTTTCCAATACAGTAATCAACTCTACTGCATCCAAAATATCAACAGATATGGGTACCTGTAATCCTGGTTTACCTGCTCCAGGCATATTATACTTTGGCATTTCTGCTATATTCTTACCCGGTGCTTTAAATATTATAAAATCGTCTCTGCCTTTTGTATCCATTGCCCAATCTTTCCCTGCTCCGATTAATATTTTAACATTTGGAACATTCGGATTATCTATGTCCCATCCAAATGGCTTCGATGCATTCAGGTATTCTATAAAATTTGTTTCAAAGTCTGCGTTACTCAAATTTATTGTTAAGTTAGCATCAACAGATTCACCAATTACTTTACCATCATTCCCAGTGTACGGTTTTGTATGGTCTAACGCTGTTTGCGCTATAATAAAACTTTTTCCGGGGGCTAACGGATGCTCTTTTCCGTTACCAGGGATCATGAATAATTGCTGAAAGTATAGATAATCTTTATTGGCATCACCAATACCTGATGGCATCCTCTCCACAGCTTTTGTCCAATCATAAGGCGTACCTCCCGCGGATACTTTGGTATTACTGCTCTGGGTAGTACCAATGTATAAGCTATCCATATAAATAATCTGATTGGAATTATTGTATATTTCTACAAACTGATCTCTAAGATTTGCGCCTTCCGTTTTATGCGATCCCGCATAATAGATCTGCTTAAATACCAGATCACCAATTTTACCGGTTTGTAATAAAAGCCTGATATTAGTATTGGCGTTTATTGCCTGGGTTTCAGTAGCGTTATAAGCTGCATTATTACCAATAGTTACATTAGTAGTGTTATAAAACTCTTCGGCAGTATAATTTTTTGCCGCCGATACTGTATAATTACCGGGCGTTATGCTGGCAAATACTGCTATGCCTTCATTATTGGTATTAGCCGTATTTTCCTGCCCGCTTACCAGGTTGGTCAGTTTAACAGGGATATTAGCCTTGGAAAGACCTAATGCGCTATCCTCTGCAGAATAGGCCACCTGTACGGTTAGTGATACTGCCTGTACCGTATCAACGTCGGACTTTCGGCACCCGAACAGTACGGCAATCAATAAAATAGTGAGTAATAAGAACTGTTGTTTCATTTGTGTTTATGTTTATTTGTGTTTTAAAATTGTAAACTTGCTCCAATAGTAATGCTCACAGGTTTGTAATTATATAGCGACACTGTAGTGCCGCCATTACTGTTGGATATTTTATACGACTTTGGCTTCATGTTCAATACGTTGAAAGCGCTTACCGACAATCGTATATTTTTCCTTATTTCTTTGGCTACCCGCATATTAAAAGTCCAGAACCCTTTTGATGGGGTAAGTGTTCTTTCCGCATCCTCCTCTTTAAAACCTCTCCATAGATACGCCAGAGACTCACTTCTTGCCTCTTCACTGGTGAGTTTAACTTCTGTAAAATCATTTCGCGTATAAGCGATAGGATAAATATTCTTTTCTTTCCATCGCTGTTGTAATAGCGGCTCATAATCCGCAACAACACTTACTATAAAGCCAATGGGCGGAATATGTGTATTGGATGAGATATTGATAATGGAATTGCGGGAAACACGCTGTGCGCTGGTATATTTTACATATACAATACCTTTTTGCTGCGGTGCTTCAGAAGCGACTTCGGTAGTAGTTAAATTGCCACCAGTGTATTTACTTACAGTATAGCCGCCTCTTACCGCAAAAGAAGTGGAAAGCACGGGAATGAATTTTGTTTGAAAAGAAAACTGCAAACCGTAATCAACAGAGTTCAGGCCATTGTTCATTCTTGTTCTTTTTAAATCCCAGGCCATTGCGTAACTGCCGGTAGGGTAATAAGAAATAGTGCTGTCTGTATTTACATTATAGCCATACAAAGGCACTGTAGTTGGAATATACTCTCCATAAGTATTAAAACCGTTCCTGTTTTTTTTATAATAAGCGAAAACAGACCCGCTTCCTATTTTAGCATTGCTGTAGTTAATACCCTGTTCAAACTGGTAAGTGACCGCGTTTTTTAAATTCCTGTTCTCTGCCAATACTTTCTGCGTATAAACCAGGTATAAGCTGCTTTTAGTATAACCCGTATATAAATTCAGCAATGGAATATCAAAGAAAGTGGGCGCCGGGTATAAATGCGCCAGCGATGGGGACTTGAACGAAATACCGTAAGAGCTGCTCAGGCTCCAGTTTTTATGAATATAATAATTAAACGACAGGCGGGGTTGCGGATTACCCCTGCCGTTTTGCATATTAAACCTGAACCCGGCACCCAGGTTATATCTTTTTGCAAAAAGCTTCCCTTTGATATTATCCTGGAAATAAAAGGCAAAATTATTTTCAAAGCCAACGCTATCCTTATAGCTAAAAGGACGCTCATTCTGGCTGGCCTGGTTTACCCAGCGGGGCCGGTTAGGATCAACTATATTACCCAACCCTTTATTGCCCGAACTGTTAAAAGCTATACCAAAAGATAAAAGATGTTGTACACCCCAGGCAGAAAGCGGCCTGGATTGCATATCGGCGTTCATACTGTAGGAAATAGGTTTGCCATCTATTTCTTCAACGGCGAGGTAATTACCCGGGATAAAATAACCCTCATATACACCCGTGGTATCTTTATAACCAATACCTTTAGGTGCACCGTTCATCAGGTACTGTACATAGGAATATTGTTCTCCTATAGAATAATTTAAAATAACCGAAGCGTTATCTATCCATTTTTTATTGATGTCGAAATTGATGCTGTTGCTCAAACGGAGATTACGTCTTTTTGAATAGCTACTTTTTTCTGTATCATCATCAGGATCGGCTTTAATATCATCAAGATTACTTTCGGCATTGATACTAAAAGAGTTTCTTATGTTCCTGGTTAACTGTTTCGTCCATTTAATATGGGCGTTAATATTATCATAGCTTTTTACTTTATCCCTTGGGTCATTATTGCTGTTGGTATAACCCACTCCAAAATTTAATGCCCCGGCCTTTTTACCCATATCAAATCCCTTCGATAAAGAAAAACTGCTGCTGCCGCCGTTAATATTTGTATTAAAACTGTAGGGCGTTTTTCCGGCTTTGGTAGTAATTAAAATAGCGCCATTGGTGAAATCTCCGTAGCGGGCGGTACCAATACCCTGTATCACTTCAATACTGGCAATATTGGACATGGGAATATCTCTTAAATCGAATCCGTTATAAGTAACATCGCTCGTAGATCCGTTCTGAATATTTAAAAGAGAACCGCCCAGTCCTCTCGAAGAGAGCCCCCTCGACTGCATATTGGTTTCGTTGCTGATACGTACCCCGTCAATAAAAATAGCTATCCCAAAAGAATTGTTCCTGGCATCAGCATCTGCTGCACTGGTCCTTAAAGTAATGGTTTGCGGAGTCTGTAAATCCGGTGCTTCCGTTTTTCGGCCAGGTAATGCATTTAGAACGTCCATCAGCGAGAAGGCTTGCAACTGGCGGATAGCCTCTTCATCAAAAACAACGGAGGATGCAGAATTCTGGTTTTTTACAACACCAGAAACTACAACATCACTAAGTGTGAGGCTCAGGTTTTGTAATACTATTTTCAGTATAAAATGATAGTTGTCCCGTTTTACAACTATGGTTTCTGTTGCTTTATTTACAAATGATGCCTGCAACTGAATGCTGTCGTAATTAAGAAAATCTGCCAAAAACTCAAATTCTCCTTTGATATTGGTATTGCGGGAAGCTATTTCAATATTGTCGGCACTTAGTTTCACAGTGGCAAATTGTATGGGTTTTCCCTGGGCGTCTTCCACCACACCACGTAACACGCTGGCATGCTGCCCCAATACTATTTGCCCCCCAAGCAAAAAGATCAGAAAAAATAAGCTGTAGCGAAAGATAAGTTTAACGTTTTCGAGCACCTCAATAAAAATGATAACGTGCAAAAGTAGACTGCGCTTTAACCAACTTATTTACGAAATGCGGAAAATTTTAACTTTTTATAATCACCCTATTGTAAATGCTCAGAGAGAAGTTTGGTTGAATTCATTTTGTAACTTTACCTGATGAACAGATCAGAAACATTTCAAAAAAGCCTGTTCTGGCGTGTGAACCCCGGGGAGCTGCATTGGAAAAAGGACAGCCGTTTGACAAAACTGACCGGACTTGATATAATAAGCGATGATAAACTAAGCTAATGGCAGATACAGAAAAACTTCGTCTCGACAAATATTTGTGGTCTATACGCCTGTTCAAAACCCGGCGGCTGGCTACCGATGCCTGTAACGATAATAAAGTGAAATATCAGGATGAGCCTGCCAAGCCCGGCAAAAATGTACATTTAGGTGATGTTTATGATGTCAGGACCGAAGGCCGAAAATGGTGTATAAAAGTTACCGGCCTGCTGCATACCCGTGTAAAATATGAAGAAGCGATCAAAAACTATGTTGATTTAACTCCGCCTGAGGAGCTCGAAAAGGCCAAAGTGCAGGCGGCAGCATTTTTTAGTGGTAAACGCCTCAGCAAAATTGGCCGCCCTACCAAAAAAGAGCGGCGCGATCTGGACGATTTTATGGAAGGGGAATAAACCGTAACTTTATAATATGAAGATATTATTAGAAATACCAGACGAAAAGGCTCCGGCTCTGATGGAAGTACTCAACGATATTTCTTATGTGAAAACCACGGTTCCTTCCGGGCAGAAAAAATGGAGCAAGAAACTAAGGCAGGCTGTGGAGGAAGTGAAATTAGTTCAAGCCGGCAAGCTAAAAGCCCGTCCGGCAAGAGAGCTTTCAGATGAGCTTTAGCATTAGTACTATACCAGAGTTTGACAAGCAGATAAAGCGATTGGCCAAAAAATTTCCTTCGCTTAAGGAAGCGTATAGTAAATGCTTACCTCTTTGGTGGAAAATCCCATTCAAGGTACGTTTACCTGTTTTCCATTTACGATAAATCAGAAAGCGAAAGCATCAGCGCTAAGCAAATTAATGAACTACTAAAGATGTTATCTTGAACAGCCATCTGCTCAACCTATGAATATTTCACTGAAAGATCAGGTTGTACATCGTAAATCGTACATCATACATCATACATTTGCCCAATGCATATCGATATCCTTACCGTCCTTCCCGAATTACTGGCCAGCCCTTTTGAGCACAGCATCATGAAGCGTGCGCAGGAGAAAGGCCTGCTTACCGTACAGCTGCACCACCTGCGAAAATGGGCTGTAAACGAATATGGACAGGTAGATGATTACCAGTATGGCGGCGGCGCAGGAATGGTAATGATGTGCGAACCGCTGGCCAATGCTATTGAAGCGCTTTCGAAAGAGAAAGCGTACGATGAGATCATTTACCTGACCCCTGATGGCCAAACATTGAATCAGAAAATCGCCAACTCACTTTCGCTAAAGGGAAACCTGCTTATGATTTGTGGCCATTACAAAGGTATTGATGAGCGCATCCGCCAAAAATATATAACACTTGAAATTTCCATAGGAGATTATGTATTGAGTGGCGGTGAGCTGGCCGCGGCAGTTCTGACAGATGCTATCGGAAGGCTTTTGCCCGGTGTGCTGGGCGATGAAACATCAGCGCTTACGGATTCTTTCCAGGATAACTTATTGGCACCCCCGGTTTATACACGCCCCGTTAACTGGAATGGTATGAAAGTGCCCGAAGCGCTCATGAGCGGCGACCATAAAAAGATTGAAGACTGGAGGTATGAGCAGTCATTGCAGCGTACAAAAGAAAGAAGGCCGGATCTGTTGGAAGATTAAAAAAGCTAAGCGGCAATAATGCACTTAAAACGCTGAAAAGAAAGGGTTTTTTGTTGATATCACGCTATTTTTGTAGTTTAAGAAAACTGTTTTAGCTATAAATGAACGTTCAGGAAACAAACTATACGCCGGGCCAGTCAAATATGTTCGAAGCATTGTTCAGTCATGCCACTATAGGGATTGTAGTAACAAACATGCAGGGACTGATCATCAATTTCAATAAGCAGGCAGAAAAGGATTTTGGATATATAAGAGAGGAGGTGATGTATAAGCCAATGGAAATACTTTTGCCTCAATCAATAAAGGAACATCATAAAAGTTACCGTAATGGATTTTATAAAAATCCCGGGCCAAGAGCTATGGGGGCAGGAAGAGATTTATACGCCCAAAGAAAAGATGGCAGCGTTTTTCCCGTTGAGGTCAGCCTGAGCAATTATACGTTGGAAGGTGAATTATTTGTAATAGCTTTTGTAATTAATATTACTGTACGCAAGGAGCACGAGCAAATTGTGCTGGAGCAGAAAAAAGAACTGGAAAAAGTTACCAGGGAAATCAAACAAATGAATGTATCGCTGGAAAAGAAAATAGACGATCGTACCAAAATGCTGCGCGAAACCTTATCTGCGCTGGAACATTCCAAGCTAGAGCTGAGCGATGCCTTAAAGGAGGAGAAGGACCTGGGCGATATGAAATCAAAATTTGTATCCATGGCTTCTCATGAGTTTAAAACGCCGTTAAGCACTATACTATCCTCCTCATTTTTACTGGAGAAGTATAATGATTTAAATGAGCCCGCCAAGCGGATCAAGCATATTAACCGTATCAAACATGCGGTGAATGATATGAAAATGATACTGGACGATTTCCTTTCTTCCGATAAGCTGGATGAGGGGATCGTGCAAACCAAGCCTATACATATCAGCGCCGAAAAATGCTTTGAAGAGCTGGGCGATGTGGTGCAGGAGATGGCAGCACACCGGAAAGAAGGGCAAACCATTGAAACCAATTACCAGGGAACCGGTATCATTTTCGTGGATGAGCGGTTGCTGAAAAATATCTGTATCAACCTGCTCTCTAACGCAATAAAATTTTCTCCGGAGTATGGTATAATTAAAATTAGTTGCACGATTAATCCATCAGAGGTCGTACTTTCGATAAAGGACAATGGCATTGGTATTTCGGAGGAAGACCAGAAGCATCTGTTTGAAAGGTTCTTCCGCGCTCAGAATGCAGTGAATATACAGGGAACGGGACTGGGCCTGAACATTGTGGTGAGATATGTTCAGCTCATGAACGGAAGCATAGAATTTGAAAGCAATTTAGACAACGGTTCTGTTTTTACGGTCCGCATTCCACAATAAATTTAAACCGCGAGATGAAAAAAATTTTGGTAATTGAAGATAACGATGAAGTAAGGGATAACATTGCAGAGATCCTGGAACTTTCCAACTATGATGTTATAACAGCACCAAATGGAAAAGTAGGAACAGAAATGGCCATAGAGCAAATACCCGACCTGATTATTTGCGATATCATGATGCCGGTGCTGGATGGCTATGGAGTGGTGTACCTGCTCAATCAACACCCCAAAACCAATAGTATCCCGTTTATTTTCCTCACCGCTAAATCAGAAAAATCTGATTTCAGGAAAGGAATGGAGCTGGGCGCAGATGATTATATTACCAAGCCGTTTGAAGGAGTAGAGCTTTTGAAAGCAGTAGAAATGAGGCTGAATAAAGCCGAAACCGTAAAGCAGCAACTGGCGGCCACCACTAATAATCCTGATGGGGACCAGCTAAGCGACTTTTTAGATAATGTAAAAAGCGTAAGTCATATTCCTTTGCTTTCAGACGAGCGGGAAGTGTATAGCTATAAGAAAAAGCAGCAGATATATGCCGAAGATCAAAGGCCGAAAGCGGTTTACTACATCAAGAGCGGCAAAGTAAAAACTTTCAAGTCGAACGACGATGGTAAAGAGCTGATCACGAATATTTTAGGGAAAGGCGATTTTCTCGGCTATACTTATGTACTGGAGAATATTGTATATAAAGAAAATGCAGAAGTTCTGGAAGATGCCGAAATTATGACCATTCCTAAAGACGATTTCCTGGTGCTGATGTCGGCCGATATGCAGGTGGCCAAACAGTTTATAAGCCTCATCACGCACAATGTGTTGGAAAAAGAAGAAAGCCTTTTAAATATAGCGTATAATTCACTCCGGAAAAAAGTAGCGTTCCAGCTGATTGTGATGTTTGAGAAGTTCAGGAGCGAATCGGACGATACCAAAGAGATACGGCTATCGAGAGACAACCTGGCGCAGGCAACCGGTATCGCAACCGAATCCCTGATAAGGACCTTGTCCGATTTTAAGGCCGAAAAGCTGATCGATATAAAGGGCGGAAGTATTATGATCCTAAACGAAAGCAAGCTCCGCAACCTTCCTTATTAGGAGCAGGCCTCAGGCTGTGCTGGAAATTTCTTCGCCGGCTTTGTTTTGTTGTTGCAGGGTCCAGCTATCAGTTAAAAAAGTTTCTACCCATACATTACCGCTTTTCCTGAAAACTTCGGTTCGTAAACCCAGGGCAGCAAAGCTATTGCCCAGCTCGGCTACGGTAATATCGCCGTTGATATCTACAATCCCTTCCTTTAATAATCCAACGAACTTATGGGTAACAGGCATATGTTTTTTGTGCAGTATTTCATAGCCGTTCCACATTCTGTAAAGCTCAATTTTCAGAAACGGGTAACAAGATGAAAAATAATGCTTCACATCCTCAGGCCGGGTGCTCTCCGTTATATATAATTCCATTTTAGCCAAGATGGTGTAAAACTATCTGTATCGGCTATGATTAGTTATGACTAAACTCAAATCAAAAAATGATTGTTATCACCCGGGTCATGTAAGCTATTACGACTTACCATGATCTTAATTGCGTACTTAAAAATACCCATTCCGGTGTTACAATTTCGGCTGCTGCATTAACCTCGAACCAGGGGCTGCCAGGTATTGCAGGATTTTTTACAATATGTATGTCCTGGGCAGGCATATAGCTTTGGGCCAGCATATACACGGTATTGCCGTTTTTATTTTTTGCAACATCTGCTACAATCATGGCGTGACCGGGAAAACCGCCTTTGATCAATACATCGCCGGGCTTCATATTTTTTAAAGATGCCGGCTTCAGTTGTTTTTCTAAAGAAGCGGTACCACACATACCAAATACGCGCTCCAGGTATTGAGGGAAATAGGAGCGGTCTGCGCCGCCTTTCCAGCGATATAGCCTCCCCGAATTGTCGCTGAACACGATCTCTGAAAATCGCTTTTGGTTAAAAAGATATTCAGCGCGCAGCCGTATCACCGCATCAGCGCATTGTTGCAGGTCTTTTTTACCAACAGGTATATTTGTAACTGCATATTGTGCATGCTGGTTGGGCTTGGGCTTGCCATTATACAAATACACGGTATTGTTTTTTTTAAGCTCAATATTTCTAAGCCAATGGCCAAAAGATCCGGCTCCGCTGTTTATACGCACAAATCCTTCGGGAGCAGGTATAGAGCCAATAGTAGGAAGAACCGGTACCGCAGGTAAAGGATGGTTAAAAGAAAGCCGGTTGGTACGGCTTTCAGTAGAGCCACATCCACCATAAGCGACCAAAACCAGCAACAACGCTCTTCGCATACCACTTTTTATAATTGAGATGCGATTTTATTTTTATTCCATATATGAAACGTTACGATACTTTTGTATGATACATCTTAAAAGGGCTGAAATGGGTAAAAGAGAAAGTTATATAAGCTGGGACGAGTATTTTATGGGTGTGGCGCTGCTTTCGGGTAAACGCAGCAAAGATCCCTCCACTCAGGTCGGAGCGTGCATAGTAAACCCCCAAAATAAAATTGTTGGCGTAGGTTACAACGGGTTGCCCATTGGTTGCAGTGATGATGAATTCCCCTGGCAGAAACAGGGCAGTTTCCTGGAAACCAAGTATCCTTACGTCTGCCATGCAGAATTAAATGCCATACTGAACAATATCGGTATCAGCCTGCAGGGATGTAAAATATATACGGCTCTTTTTCCCTGTAACGAATGTACCAAAGCCATTATACAGGCAGGTATCTGCGAGGTGATTTACCTGTCTGATAAATATGCTGAGGAAAACAGTTTTGTAGCTTCACGGAAAATGCTTGAAAAGGCAGGTGTTAGTATGAGACGTGTAGCAACAAACATCGGCAATATTGCTTTATCATTTAATGAAAATGAGGTATAGAAAAAATAGACGACCCGTCGGTCGTCGGACCGAATTCCACACAGGATTTATTGGACTATAAACGGTGAGTCTTTTGGATGCTTCAACACACCGCGTTATGCGGCTGAATGGATGTATTATTGTAACGCTTAATGGTATAAATATAGAAATTGTTTAAACTTTTTCTAAAAAAAGGCATTCTGTGTTCTGATGAAAGATACATCTTCGGAAATCGGCTTCGGGCAAGCTAAGCCTGACGTTTTCTTTATGCTCATTTTTGAAAAATTTAAACAATTTCATTCATAGAACACATTCATTCATCAGTTGAAAGAGCTGCGTAGCAGCGAAGTATTTAAAAAATAAGCTGAATCCGCCGCTCTGGCCCTTTGCCGGATTCCCCGGCCCAAAATCTGAAATGCACTTATCTTTGCGCCCATGAATATTTTGATGGTATGCCTGGGAAATATTTGCCGGAGCCCGCTGGCGGAGGGTATTTTGCAGCATAAGATACAAGAGGCAGGACTGGATTGGAAAGTGGATAGCGCCGGAACCAATGGCTATCATGTAGGTGAAGCGCCGCACCGGCTTTCGCAAAAAGTGGCCAGAGCTAGAGGGCTGGACATCAGCGGGCAATGCGCCCGCCGCTTTGTAGCCGCAGATTTTGATCGTTTCGATAAAATATACGCAATGGCAGATGATGTGATAGACGAAATGAAAGGGATTGCCAGGGAAAAATTCGACCCTTCCAAGGTAGATTTGCTCATGAACGAAGTTTATCCTGGTAAAAACAGGGATGTGCCAGATCCCTGGTATGGCCCGGAGCCCGGCTATCATGACGTGTATGATATGATCGACAAAGCGTGTGATGCGATTATTGATAAATATAAATAGAATCATAGGCAATAGTTCATGGTTCATAGAAAAGCATGCCATGAACTATGAACTATCAACCATGAACTCAAAATAATGAAACCAACTATACCACAGGGAACACGTGATTTTGGCCCCGAAGTAGTGCGTAAGCGCAGCTATATATTTAATACTATAAGAACTGTTTTTGAATTGTATGGTTTTCAGCCGCTGGAAACACCGGCCATGGAGAACCTGGAAACCCTGATGGGTAAATATGGGGAAGAGGGGGATAAGCTTATTTTTAAGATCCTCAATAATGGCCTGGACAATGAGGCTAAACTGGAAAGGACCAAAGCAGGATTTGAAAGAATTATGGAAGGGAAATCCAGTAAAGATATCACGGAACGTGCCCTGCGTTATGACCTTACTATTCCTTTTGCGCGCTATGTGGCTATGAACTACCAGCAATTGCCCATGCCTTTTAAACGTTACCAGATGCAGCCGGTATGGCGGGCCGACAGGCCGCAGAAAGGTCGCTACCGCGAGTTTTATCAATGCGATGCAGATGTGGTAGGAAGTAATTCTTTGCTGAACGAGCTGGAGCTGGTGCATATTTATGCCACGGTTTTTCACAAGCTGCATATTCCTGTAGAAATTAGGATCAACAACCGTAAGATATTGGCCGCTTTGGCTGATATATGTGGCGGCGCGGAAAAGCTTACCGATATTACCATTGCTATTGATAAGCTGGATAAAATCGGGATGGAGAAAGTAAAGGAAGAGCTGCGGGGCCGGGGCCTGCATGAGGCCCAGATACAAACCATTGAATCCTTTTTAAATATTACGGGAGACAATGAAGAAAAGCTGGCTCAGTTGAAAACCATTTTTGCCGGCAACGAAACCGGCTTAAAAGGTGTAGAAGAGCTTGATTACCTCGTAGGGAACTGTCAACAGTCAACAGTCAATAGTCAACTGTCCCTGGATGTGACCCTCGCTCGCGGACTGAATTACTATACCGGGACTATTTTTGAAGTAAAAGCCGCTGGTGTGCAGATCGGCAGCATTGGTGGTGGTGGCCGCTATGACGACCTTACCGGCTTGTTTGGCGTGCCGGGCGTGCCGGGTGTAGGCATTTCGTTTGGAGTGGACAGGATCTATGACGTAATGAGCGAACTGGATCTTTTTCCTCGGGAAACAGCTGCCGGTACAAAGATCCTGTTCTTTAACCTGGGAGAGGCCGAAGCTGCTAAAGCAATGGAGCTGGCACAGCAATTAAGAAGTAAAAATATCAGCTGCGAAGTTTTTCATGAACATGCTAAATTCGACAGGCAATTTAAATATGCTGAAAAGAAAGCTATTGCCTATGTGGCTATTTTGGGCAGCAGGGAGTTGGAGCAGGGTATAACGAATATTAAAAACCTTGCCAGCGGGGAGCAGCGGCAGATTGCATTTGATGAGCTTTTAAACCTGAATTTGTAACATCTGGTTTGACCTTCAGTAGTCTGAAAATGAATTTATTGCGATTCTTTAGCAGGCTCAGCTTTAAATGCCGCAATATAAATGAGGGGATAGCCGCACCGATAAACCGGGCGCGGTAATGAATACACCATATATGCTGAAGCCGGTAGAATAATTATTGTCTTCCTAAAATAGAGTTCCAACAATTTAAAGTAATTTCCTGCTTCCATCGTTTCCCCTATTATAATGAGCGATGGTATAGCAATAATGGCCGATGACAGAGAGCAAAATATTGTAGATACTGTAAGGGATTACAGTAAGCGGCTTTTTGGCTTTATCCGGGGCAAAGTGAGTACTGACGCTGATGCGGAAGATATTCTGCAGGACGTGTGGTACCAGTTTACAAATGTATCTTCCACACAAACCATTGAAGAAGTAAGCGGCTGGCTGTTTAGAGTGGCCCGCAATAAGATCACCGATAAATACCGTAAGAAAAAACCGGAGCTGATAGAGGATTACCGGTACGAGAATGAAGACGGCGAAGTTCAGTTCAGGGAAATGCTGCTGGCTATAAAAGACAATCCTGAGCTGGAAGATTTTAAGGATCTTTTCTGGGAGGAACTGTTCCTGGCCTTGGATGAACTGCCTGAAGCGCAGCGGGAAGTGTTCATATTGAACGAAATGGAAGACGTAACATTGCAGCAGATCGCCGATAAAAAAGGGGAGAGCATTAAAACCATCATCAGCCGCAAACGTTATGCCGTACTGCATTTGCGCAAAAGATTACAGTACCTGTACAACGAATTGATAACTTATTAAAATAGTTTATATGATGAATGACAAAAGAAGATCAGGCCCACCAAAATTTGCTATTGCACTATGCGCCGTTGCGGCTATTTTTGGATTTGGGGCTATTGTGATGTTATTGTGGAACGCTATATTGCCCGAAGTGCTGCATGTATCTGCAGTTACCTACTGGCAGGCCTTAGGAATTTTGATACTAAGCAAAATATTATTTGGTGGTTTTGCAGGGGGCCGCAGGAAATACGGTGGCCCTTCCAGCAATTTTCGGGAAAAATTCAGGAATATGACCGATGAGGAAAAAGAAAAGTTTAAGGAAGCCTGGAAAAACCGGTGCGGGAGATAAGGCTGTGTGTGCCTGAAATAAGGGACATTTTTACAATATTCAACTTTCAATACACAATGATCAGGTTTCAATTATGTCTGAAACAAATACCCAATAAATATTGAACATTGATCGTTGAATATGGAATATCGATCATTTAAAATTTAATATTCAATTATTTTAGGAAAACGTGATCAGCTCTCCATTTTTGCTCATAATTACCTTGTGTGCCATACCTATGAATAACCCATGCTCTACCACTCCCACTATATTGTTCAGCTGCTGATCAAGAGCAGCAGGATCTTCTATTAGACCGAAATCAGCATCAATAATGTAATTGCCCTGGTCGGTAATATATGTTGCACCATCTTTTTTTCGTACAACGCCGGTACCGCCAATGGCCTGCAGGCAGCGTAATACATAGCTATAGGCCATCGGTATTACTTCTACCGGTACCTTAAACCTACCTAACAGGTGCACCATCTTGGAGCTGTCGGTAATAATAATTTGCTTTTGAGTGATGGAGGCTACAATTTTTTCCCGTAGCAGGGCGCCGCCGCCACCTTTTATCAGCTCCAGGTGGGAAGTAAATTCATCAGCACCATCGATCGTGATATCAATAGAGTCGATCGTATTCATATCTACCATGGGGATGCCCAGCTCCATACACATTTGTTTGGTGTGTTCTGATGTAGGAACCGTTTGCAGCTTCATGCCCTGTTTCACCATTTCTGCAACGGCCTGTATGGCATAATAAGCGGTTGAACCCGTTCCCAGGCCCACTGTCATCCCATCCTTAATTTCTTTAACGGCTTCAAGCGCCGCCATTTTCTTTTCAGTATTTGAAATATCCATTTTCATTTTTTATAAAGTCATCATGCCGGTTATATAATGGCAGCAATGACATAACCGGGTAAAAATAATCAGTTCAGGTAAGTAATACCGAAAGCTATATAACATTTTTATTGGGAGGCTCAAAAAATTAATTGTGTACTTGATACACAATAACTATTTTTGAGGTTTATAAATGTTGCTTGCTACCTGATCTGTCAGTCGGTTCCTTAATAGTACAGCATTAGTTTATACAGGTATTTTTAAAAAATATATTATGAAAAATCTGGCGGTTCTATTAATTATGTGTATAACAGTATGTATGACTCATGCTCAGCAGTTAAAATCTCCTGATGGTAATTTCCTCATGAATTTTTCGTTACAGCAGGATGGCTCACCCGCTTACGCGTTAAATTATAAAGGGAAGCCGGTTATTAAGAAAAGCAGGCTGGGACTTGAATTGCTGGACAATTCTGTAAAGCAGGAGTTTAATACGGAAATACAAAAGAGTAATGCTGCTACCAGGAGCGGTATTTCCCTGTACAACAATTTTGAGCTGGCAGACCAGCAAACGGCTGCATTTGACGAGACCTGGCAGCCTGTTTGGGGTGAAACCAAAAATATCCGTAACCATTACAACGAGCTGGCGGTTACTTTGAAGCAAAAAGTTTCCAACCGTCAGATGGTTATCCG
>NZ_BAAGYM010000019.1:0-48284 GCF_054779315.1 Niabella aquatica | reverse complement strand
GTAAAAATACTCACCCAACAAACAAATGATGAATTTGACACCCTCTCTTAATGTACGAAAATAATCGTACAACGACTATCTTTTAATTTTCGGGAACACCCTTATGAGCTACTTATATGCCCTGTATTTTGCTAATTATACACTTATTTCTGCCACGGTCCATAAGTCGTACAAAAACAGCCATGGGCTGGTCCATGGCTGTTTTTATATGTTTACAATTAATTATATAATTACCTCAGCTTGCTAAAAAGGTCGTCCCATTTTTTCTCAAGCGCAACAAATTTATCCCTGTCCGCACCTTTAGCGTCTTCAATCTTGTAAGAGTAATATTCTGCAAGATTACCTGCAATAGCACGATAGCTGCGTTTTTGGTTAGCATTAAGATTTGGGATTTTGGCAAACAACTCAGCTGCTTTTTCGTAATTTATACGGGCTTGTTCATAAGCAGATCCATATGCTTTTTTGGCTTCTGTAAACTTACTTTTATCTTCTGCAGTTGCTTTTGCTCCCTTTTTGGTGACGCCTGTTTCAGCCTCTACCATAGCATCTCTCAGTTTTCCTGATTTCAAAAGATAGTGATCGCCCAACAGCAGATAGGGCTGCATTTCTTCAGGCTTCAGACTTGATGCCTTATTTAAAGATGCTAACATTTTTGCTTCCAGCTCTTCAGCATTGGCCGGAAGTACTGCTCCTTCTTTCCTTGAATCTAAAGTATCGTAAATAATCTCAGCTAATGTGATGTTACTTTTATAATCATCAGGGTTTGAAGCAATAAGTTTTTCGAGGCTGGCAATTCTTTCATTAAAATCAGAGCTTCCACCTACAGCAAAATCAAGCATTGAGTAAGTAAAAAACTCGCTTTGAGGGAATAATTCTTTTCCCAAAGCTTTATACTTTTCAAAATTGGCATTATCGCTCTTGGTAGCATAATATCTTACCAGGCCCTGGTAAACATTTTCGTAAGACGATTCATTGTATGTTTTGATCTTAGCATCTGACAAACGGGTATAATATTTTAATGCTTCTTCCGGGTGCTTCGTATTTTCCGCAAGCAACCCTGCATAATAAACTGCGGCAGTATCCATCTGCTTATTCATGATCTTTTTAGCTATCAATAGCTCCGAATAATCCACTGTTTGCTTGAAGTTTTCATAAGCGGCGTCATAACTTTTATCGTTGATATCAGCAATACCCGCATT
Source organism: Niabella aquatica (assembly GCF_054779315.1). Classification (NCBI taxonomy): domain Bacteria; kingdom Pseudomonadati; phylum Bacteroidota; class Chitinophagia; order Chitinophagales; family Chitinophagaceae; genus Niabella; species Niabella aquatica. The sequence continues at coordinate 47,085 of NZ_BAAGYM010000019.1, read as the reverse complement.
AAAATAAGCGGCATACAGGTTAAAGGGTGTATTTCGATATAGCGGATCGTCCAATAATTTCATTTCGGCATCCATTTCCTTATACTTTTTCAAGGCGGCATCGGCTTCAGTTCTGTTCTGCTTAGCTTCTGCAGCCTTGCTGCTATCCACAGCCAGGTTAGAAAAAACTGCTGCTTTTAAGAGGTAGCCTTCAGGCTTATTGAAAAATTTTTCATTGGCAGAGTTTTTATCATACATTTCTTTTGCTTTTGCAATCTGCCCAATGGTCAATGCTGTTTTAATGTCATCGTATTTTTGCGCAAATGCTGCTGCAGTAGAAAAAACTGCAATGCCTGCGAGTAAAATAACCTTTTTCATGTGTATTTTTTTTACTTGTTTTTTAATCTCCGAATTGTAAACTATGCTTCAGGAGTTTCCTGAGCCCCGTTTTCTGATATATCAGATTCTGAAGCATCTCCTGAAGTTGCATCTGCCTCGTTTTGTATTTCAATGTTATCTTCAACCGCTTCCTGCTCATCCATTTTTGTAATAGCCGCAATTTCATCTCCTTCATCTACCCTGATCAGCTTAACCCCCTGTGTAGCACGGCCTAATTCACTGATACCGCTAACCGACATTCTGATGGTAATACCGCTTTTACAGGTTATCATAAGGTCATGTTTTTCTGTAACATCCAGTAAACCTACCAATTTGCCGGTTTTATCGGTTACGCTTATGGTTTTTACACCTTTACCTCCCCTGTTCGTGAAACGATATTCATCAACAGCCGTACGTTTACCGTACCCTTTTTCGCTAACTACTAAAACCGTTGAAGCTGTTTCAGCATTTTTGTTTACACAAATCATGCCTATGACTTCATCGTTCTCATCATCCACCTCAATGCCGGTAACACCAATTGCACCCCTCCCGGTAGCCCTTACCTTATCTTCAGAAAAGCGGATAGCACGGCCGCTGGCAATGGCCATCATTATTTCCGAATCACCGTTTGTGAGTTTAGCTTCCAGCAACTGATCTCCTTCAATAATAGTAATAGCATTTACGCCTGTCTGTCTTGGCCTGCTGAAATCGCTCAGGCTTGTTTTCTTAATAATCCCTTTTTTCGTACAAAGTAAAATATTGTGCGATTTTACAAAATCCTCATCTTTCAGGTCCTTAATATCAATGATCGCACGGATTTTATCATCCGGCGGTAGCTGCATCAGGTTTTGAATAGCACGTCCCTTGCCTGTTTTTTCGCCTTCCGGAATTTCATAAACATTTAGCCAGTAGCATCTTCCTTTTTCTGTAAAAAACAACAGGGTATGGTGCGTAGAAGCTACAAACAGGTGCTCGATATAATCTTCTTCCCGCGTTTTGCCTCCTCTTACGCCCCGGCCTCCTCTGCGTTGTGCACGGTATTCATCAGCGGAGGTTCTTTTAATATATCCTAAATGAGAAATGGTAATGACAACGTCTTCTTCCTTAATTAAATCTTTAATGCTTACCTCATCATTCAGGTAAGTGATCTCCGTTCTGCGTTCATCGCCAAATTTTTGTTTGATCTCTAAAAGCTCCGTTTTAATGATATCGAAGCGAATGCCGGCATTAGCAAGAATTTCTTTAAGGTGTGCGATAAGCTTCATTAACTGGTCATATTCTTCTTTGATCTTCTCGCGCTCCATTCCGGTTAACCGCTGCAGGCGCAGCTCCAGTATGGCTTTTGCCTGAATTTCATCAAGCCCCCAGCCGGCATTGATCAGATTATCTTTTGCAATTTCAGGAGTGGCAGAACTACGGATCAACCGTATCACTTCGTCAAGGTGATCCAAAGCGATCAGGTAGCCCTGCAAAATATGAGCTCTTTTTTCAGCTTCCTTCAGCTCAAATTGAGTACGCCTTACCACTACTTCATGTCTGAACTCAACAAATTCGGCGATCATATCCTTCAGGTTCAGCACTCGGGGTCTTCCCTTTACAATGGCCACATTATTGATGCCAAAGGATGTTTGCAAATCTGTATGCTTATACAGCATATTGATTACAACATTGGCAATGGCATCACGCTTCAGATCGAGTACAATGCGGGTGCCATCTTTATTGGATTCGTTATTCACGTGAACAATACCATCAATAACCTTATTGTTCACCAGTTCGCCTATACGGTTGGTTAAGGTATCGCGGTTCACCTGGTAAGGCACTTCGGTAATTACCACCTGTTCTCGCCCACTGGGTTTGGTATCTACCTGTACCCGTCCTCTTATTACCACCCTTCCGCGTCCTGTGTGCATTCCCGCTTTAATTCCTTCCATACCGTAAATGATACCGCCTGTAGGGAAATCGGGCGCTTTCACATGCTGCATCAACTCATCCACGCTTATTTCGTTGTTCTCGATATATGCAACGCAGCCATCAATTGCCTCGCTCAGGTTATGAGGCATGATGCTGGTAGCCATACCTACAGCAATTCCGCTTGAGCCATTCACCAGCAATTGGGGAATACGTGTGGGCAGTATGGTAGGCTCTTTTTCAGAATCATCAAAATTGAGTTGAAAATCTACTGTATCTTTTTCAATATCGTCCAGCATATGCTCGGCAAGCTTTTGCAGCCTTACCTCGGTATAACGCATAGCAGCCGGTCCGTCACCATCCTGGTTACCAAAATTACCCTGGCCATCTACCATCCTGTAACGCATACTCCACTCCTGTGCCATACGCACCATGGCATCATATACCGAGCTATCGCCATGGGGATGGTACTTACCTAATACTTCTCCTACCACACGTGCAGATTTTTTATAGGGCTTGTTGGCATTTAAGCCCAGCTCATTCATGGCATATAATATCCTGCGGTGAACAGGTTTCAAACCATCCCGTACATCGGGTAAGGCACGTCCTACAATCACACTCATTGAATAATCAATGTAGGCCGTTTTCATTTGCTCTTCTATGTTAACGGGAATAATCCTGTTATTATCCTGCGTTTCCTGTGGCTCCTGCTTATCTTCCATCTAACTATATATTCTTAAAATTTTAAAGTAAAATATGGCTCTTACAATGTCCGCAAATTTAATCTTTTTGTTGCTTAAAAAACTGATATAAATCACTGATTTTTCACCAGATTATACACTTCTGCCTTTATTTGACATAAAACAACAAAGGCAGGCCGTAAACGCTTTTGACCTGGATATATTTTCTTTCTGAAAGTGTTCTCAATTAAGAAGAATATCCATGAAAAACCTTTATATATCCTATGGTTACTGCTGCTTTACAAGCCGGACCATATAAAAAGCCGCTTCCGGACAGGAAACGGCTTTTACAATGATAAGTTGGGCTAATTATTTTAACTTAAATGCTTTTTTTACCTTAGCTACATGGTCTAGCTTTTCCCATGTAAACAATTCTACTTTTTTGCTGACCTTTTTTCCATCAGGAGAAATAAAAGTTTTTTCAATGGTTCGGTTCTCGCGGCCCATGTGGCCGTAGGCAGCTGTTTCGCTATAAATAGGATTGCGCAGTTTTAACCGCTGTTCAATAAAATACGGGCGCATATCGAAGATACTTTCTATCACTTTGCTGATCTCACCATCAGTAAGACTTACCTTGGCGGTGCCGTAAGTATTAACATTGATGCTCGTAGGTTTAGCCACACCAATAGCATAAGAAACCTGCACCAGTACCTCGTCGCACAATCCTGCAGCTACCAGATTTTTGGCAATATGCCTTGTAGCATATGCTGCGCTTCTGTCTACCTTGCTGGGATCTTTGCCGCTAAAAGCGCCACCACCATGCGCACCTTTGCCTCCATAACTGTCAACAATAATTTTACGGCCTGTTAAGCCGGTATCTCCATGAGGCCCGCCAATTACAAATTTACCGGTGGGGTTAATGTGATATTTGATCTTGTCGTTGAACAGGTGTTTATACTGCGGGTATTTTTTGATTACACGCGGGATCAGTATCTTTTTCATATCCTCACTGATCTTCGCCAGCATTTTTGCTTCCGTATCAAACTCATCATGCTGGGTAGAAATAACGATCGCATCTATCCTTACCGGCTTGTTATTGTCATTATACTCTAAGGTTACCTGGCTTTTAGAGTCGGGACGCAGGTATTTTATCTGTTTATTTTCTCTTCTTAATTCAGCCAGTTCTATTAATAAAGTATGGGCAAGGTCTAAGGCCAGCGGCATATAGTTAGCCGTTTCATTAGTCGCGTAACCAAACATCATACCCTGGTCGCCGGCACCCTGTTCTTCTTTCTTTTTTCTGTCAACCCCCTGGTTAATATCCGATGATTGTTCATGAATGGCAGACAATACGCCGCAGGAGTTGGCTTCGAACATATACTCACTTTTGGTATAGCCTATCCTGCTGATCACTTTCCGGGCAATATCCTGCACGTCTAAATAGGCCCTGGATTTTACCTCTCCGGCCAGGACTACCTGACCGGTTGTAACCAGTGTTTCGCAGGCCACTTTCGACTGAGGATCAAAAGCCAGGAAATGATCAATTAACGCATCAGATATCTGGTCAGCCACTTTATCAGGGTGCCCTTCAGAAACACTTTCAGAAGTAAATAAGTAAGGCATTTAAGTATATGTTTATAAGTCTATAAAAATAATCGGGTGCAAATATAGCAACTGCACCCGTTTAAATAAAATTTATAATGCTCGTGATTACAGCTTAGAGTAAACTATCCGCAATTTCATTTTTTGTGTAGGATGGTTACCACCACCAAAGCGAATGCGTCCGATTCCCGGTACGCCACCGGTACTTGTTGGTATCGTTACTTTAATATCATCGGTGGCAGCCGGATCTCCCAAAGGAAGTCTTACTGCAGTTGGGGCATATAGCCGCATGAGGTAAGCCGTTTGATGGTGCGAAACGATTTGCTGGGCATACCTTGTCAAATTAAACCTTAGCTGCCTTACCCGGTTATCCGACGCGTCCTTTTTGTAGTAAAAAGGTTGCAACAGCGTTTTAGTTGAATAAAAAGCCTCCAGCCCGTTCAATGCATAGCCCCCGGAAGTTGAAGACAGGCTAAAAAGATTTGGTACCAGTTTATACTTAGCCGCCGATGAATCGTAAACATCAAGAAATATATTGGGCCAGGGATAGAATATGGAATCGGAAACATCGTATATGCTTTCCATCTGAAGCTCGGCCAGGTGCACCACACAGTTGGGTAAAGCACCCAATTTGGGAATTTTGATATGGGTATAGGTTCCCGGGTTGTTCTGGATGTATACCACAGGATCTGGTACCTGATCGCCCGAACCGGTTAATACTTGGGTACCGCTATAATCTCTTTTAATATAATTTGCATTTGCATTTGCGTAGCTGCTGGACCCTAAAAAAGAATAGGTTACTACAGAAGTATCCATATCAGTAGGTGTGGTAGCATTATCGTAGCGATAATACAGTTCCAGTCGAGTGTTAGAGGAAGTAAGATCTATGCCCATCAAAGCGTTTCCTCCACCTACAGACTCAATCGCGAAACCTTTGAACTTTGTTGCAAATACCGAATCGTAATTGCGGATACCTGTTGAGTCGTAGCTTAACAACCGTTGTCCGAAACTATTACTTAATTTTATCCGTATCTGGTTAGCAACAGGTGTAGTGTCGCCATAATTAGGATAGTTAATGAGCACGGAAGAATCTTTAAGAGAAGCCGGTACGATTGTGGCAGTGCCGAGTACGCCTGTAGTGGGAAATAATTTGTTGAGCTGGTAGGCAGTAACAGAATCTGCTTTAAATTCGGCTGAGGGATCAATTTCAGATACCCTGATCGTCTGAGGAGCTAAAGTATCGCCGTAATTGACCGAGCGATAGGTGCCACGATCTAATACCAATACTACAGAATCGAGGTACAGAGAACCGGGAACATTCTTAAAACGATATCCTCCCGAAGACAGCTGAAAAAATATCCGCGCATCGGTTTTCCCAAAAATGGGATCGCTATTAATAAGTCCTAAAATATGCATGTAATTATAACGCATTTTAAAGGAATCGGTTACGGGGTCAAATAACCCGTTATACGTTTCTACCTCCAGCGTGGTGTCGAACGTATGGATGTTATCCACAGGCGGGATCAGATCCTGTCCTAATTCTGTTGGAAGATTTATTTTGTTACAGGAGATAAGAACCGCGGTAACAGCAAAGCATATTACTAATGCCGGAAGAAAAAATTTTTTCACTCGCAAATATTTGAAACTAAATCAGGGTCTATTGAATTATTCTGCAAGATCGTTATACAGTTGTAAATACTCTGTTAAATCAGAATCTTCTTTAAACTGAAGCGTTTTTTTACCCCGAACCTTGGTAAACTCGGCCAGCAGTTTTTTATCCACATTCGATGCGCCAAAAGTGATCGCATCAGCATAAGCCGCACCTCCTCTCATGAGGGCCACATTAGAGCCTTCTTTGAAAGGTTCCAGATCTTTTTCTTTGATAGAAGGATGTATCAGCGCCTTGGATATAAAGCCCTTGCCCAGCTTTTCCTTAAACGTGGTTTCTCCTATAGTAAATACGATCTTGCTATGTGCAAAAACAGGCTCCTTTTTATAAACTGTTTTCAGGTAAGCAGGTATTAAACCAGTCATCCAGCCACTACAGTGGATCACATCAGGGCTCCACCCAAATTTTTTGACTGTCTCCAAAGCCCCTTTGCAATAGAATACCGTTCTCAGATCATTATCTGCAAACCATTTCTCCTCTTCGTCGTGAAAAAGGGTTTTTCTTTTAAACAGCTCTTCATTTTCCAGGAAATACACCTGCAGGCGTGCACTGGGTAAAGATGCCACTTTAATCTGCAGCGGCATGTCGTCATTATCAACGGCTACATTAATACCAGAAAGCCTTACTACTTCGTGAAGCCTGTGTCTGCGCTCATTAATCACCCCGAAACGCGGCATAATACAACGCACCTCAAATCCGTTGTCATTAGCTTTTATAGCGAGTTTATTAACAATCTCAGAAAATTCAGTCAACTCTAAATACGGGGACATTTCATTGGCAATAAATAAAATTCTTTTCTTTGTTGACATGCTTTAGCAATTTTTAAAGTTTGCAAAGTTAATCATTTATAGCCAAACGGCCTTATAAAACAAGATATATTATAAAATAATTTAATGAAAATATTTCAAAAAATTGCAGATGTGCAGGCTTTTATCGGCCGGAAAAAAGAGGAAGGGCTGTCAATAGGTTTTGTACCTACCATGGGCGCGTTACATGAGGGACATTTAACGCTGCTGTCGGAATGTAAAAGGGAGTGTGACCTAGCAGTAGTAAGCATTTTCGTAAATCCTACACAGTTCAATAATAAAAAAGATCTTGAAAAATATCCGCGTACCATTGCCACAGATATCCAGGTATTAACAGACCGTGGTTGTGATGTGCTTTTTCACCCGGAAGTAAGCGAAATGTACCCTTCCGAAGAAATAACAAGATTTTATGATTTGGGCATGCTTGAAAAAGTATTTGAAGGCGTTTCGCGGCCGGGACATTTTCAGGGAGTTTGCCAGGTGGTGGATAAACTTTTTACTGTTATAAAGCCGCACGAGGCCTTTTTTGGGCAGAAAGATTACCAGCAATGTATGGTTATAAAAAAACTGGCAGACCTGACGCCGGCTTTCGCTTCTATCCATATAAACATCGTACCTACTGTTCGTGCTGAAAACGGGCTGGCAATGAGCAGCCGCAATATGCTTTTGCCCGATGCAGAAAAGGAAAACGCTGCAATCATTTACCGCTCGTTATTAACTATAAAAGAAAAGCTTCGGCCAGGACCTGTAAACCTGTTAGCTGAAGAAGCAGTAAGGCTCCTGGAACTAAAGGGTCTTAAAACTGATTATGTAGGTATAGCAGATGCCCATACCCTGCAGCCCGTTGAGGAATGGGATGGTAAAAAGCCGCTTGTGGCCTTAATTGCAGCTTTTACAGGCAATGTAAGGCTGATAGATAACCTCATAATAGCTTAACCCGGGCTCAGCTCTTATCGCATACCATATAGCAGGATGTACAATAATACCGTTCTGAATTATGCCGGGACCTGGAAATATAGTCTGGATAGGTCTCTTTAATTTTGAAATTCTGCGATTTGCCTCGGTAGCGTAGTTGGAAAGCTGCTTTATTTAAAATACTTTTGCAATCCTAAAATAATGTACAATATGAGCACAGTAAAATTAAAAAGGGTAAACGGCGACTATGGCTTTGATACAATAAACGAAAACGGGACTGTGGTTAAAACGGACACGAATACGCAAATGGGCGGACAAGAATACGGTGCGCGCCCGATGCAGCTTTTACTGAACGCCCTTGCAGCCTGCTCCAGCATTGATGTGATCAGCATTTTGAAAAAACAGCGGCAGGATATTAAAGACTATGAAGTTACGGTGAATGGGGAACGGGAGCCGGGTGTAGAGCCCTCACTCTGGAAAGATATAGAAATGATTTTTGAAATAACCGGGAATGTGGATGAGGATAAAGCAAAGCGTGCTATAGAAATTTCACTGAACAAATACTGCTCGGTAGCCATTACTTTGGTAAAAGCCGGAGCTAATATTAAAACCCGGGTAATAGTACATAAGGAAGGTTAAAAAAATACGATATTTTAAATGCATGACCCCTTAAAATTAACCGGTAACCATCAGGCATCGGTAAGCATATTTCTATAAACTACACCGATGAACCAGCAATCCTAAATCACGCATCAAACATTACACATTGAGTACAGAAAGAAAATTACACCCCTCTACTATAGCTATACGTACACAAACGCAACGCACCACCCAAATGGAGCATTCCACTCCTTTGTTTTTAACCAGCAGCTTTGCATTTGAAACGGCAGAAACCATGCGGGCCGCTTTTGCAGATGAAACAGATGATAATATTTACAGCCGGTACAGTAACCCTACCGTTGATGAATTTGCCCATAAAATGGCCCTGCTCGAAAAATGCGAGGCCGGTTTTGCTGTGGCAAGCGGTATGGCTGCCGTGTTTAACTCGTTCATGGCATTGTTAAAAACCGGTGATCATTTATTGTGCTGCCGCTCTATGTTTGGGGGCACCAACACCGTGGTAACAAAATTCCTGGGAAGGTTTGGTATTGAATATTCTTTGGTTGATGCTGCCGATATTGACAACTGGAGCAATTTTGTAAAGCCCAATACAAAGATGCTTTATCTTGAAACGCCTACCAACCCGCAGTTAGAACTGATCGACCTTGAAAAAGCAGGTGCCATCGCTAAAAAGCATCGACTCATTTTTAATGTTGATAATTGCTTCGCTACTCCTTTTTTACAAACTCCGGCTGATTTTGGTGCCGACCTGGTAATTCACTCTGCTACCAAGTGGATCGATGGGCAGGGGCGTGTGCTGGGTGGTGTTGTAACAGGCAGGAAAGACCTGATTGACCAGATTTATTTGTTTTGCCGCAACTCTGGCCCTACGCTTTCAGCGTTTAATGCCTGGGTGCTGACTAAAAGCCTAGAAACGCTGGAGGTAAGAATACTCCGCCATTCAGAAAATGCAATGAAAGTAGCCTCATCACTCGAAAAAAATAGAACTATTGAGTGGGTAAAATATCCTTTTCTTCCTTCCCACCCTCAGCACGGGATTGCCAAAAAGCAAATGAGTGCCGGCGGTGGTATTGTATGTTTTGAGATCAAGGGAGGGGTTGAAGCTGGCCGAAAGTTTATGGATGCCCTGGAACTGCTGTCGCTAACGCCTAACCTGGGCGATTCCCGCAGTATCGCATCGCACCCGGCAAGCACTACGCATTCGAAGCTAAGTGAGGAAGAACGTGCCAAAGTAGGTATCACGCCGGGGCTCATTCGTATTTCTGTTGGTTTGGAACACCCGGATGATGTGATTTATGATATTGAGCAGGCGCTTAATAAAGCGGGGTAAAGATTTCCTGTAATTCCTGTTTTACCATCCGCTTGCCAGTACATCAGCAAGGTGCAGGGTTTTTATTTTATAGCCCTTTCCGTCAATATATCCTTGCAGGTGCATCAAACAGGAAAGATCTGTGGCAATAATATAATCCGCATCAGTCTCAATAGCGTGTTCTACCTTTTGCTCACCCATTCCTGCCGAGATACCCGGGAATTTTACAGCAAACGTACCGCCAAAACCACAGCAGGTTTCTACATCATTCATTTCTACCATATGCAGCCCTTTTACATGAGCCAGCAATTGCCTGGGCCCCTGCTTTATTTTACACTCTCTTAAAGCGGCACAGCTGTCATGGTAAGTAGCTATTGCGTTCAGCTCGGCTCCGCAATCTTCTACCTTTAACACATTCAGTAAAAATTCGGAGAACTCGTAGGTTTTAGCTCCAAGAGCTTTCACTTCGTTATGGAGAGAAGAATTATCAAACAGCTTTTGATAATAGTTTCTTACAAAGCCCACACAGCTGGCGCTGGGAGCTACAATATATTCAGCTCCTTTGAAATCGCTGACAAATTTGTTGCATACCGATTTAGACTCCTCCCAAAAGCCTGCATTAAATGCCGGCTGCCCGCAACAGGTTTGCTCCGGGTTGTAGGCAACGTGACAGCCAAATTTTTCCAGTATCTTAACCATGTTAAATCCTGTCTCGGGATATAACTGGTCTACAAAACAAGGTATGAAAATATGAACGTTGTACATTCTTTATGTTAACAGATGATAGATAACGGCTGATCGGCTTGTTATACCAGGTATTTGTATCTAAATCCAATCAGCCAATCATTTTTAATGCTGTTATAGCAGCTTCTTCGCCTTTATGACCATGCCGGCCACCGATCCTTTCCATAGCCTGCTCCCCGGTATTTACAGTCAGCACACCAAAAATAGTAGGAACAGGAAGCATGAGGTTCAGCTGCAATACACCATCGGCCACCATTTTGCACACATAATCGAAATGCGGCGTATCACCCTGTATCACACAGCCCAGGGTTATATAAGCGTGTGGCTCATCCAGCAATTGTTTTGACCGGTTCCAGTGCCTGTTCACCGCAAAAGGGATTTCCACACAACCCGGCACTATCAATGTTTCTACCCTGGCATTGTTTTGCTGTAATATGCGCAGGCAACCTGCTTCCAATTCATCTACGACACCTGCGTTCCATTCTGTTTTTATCAAAACAATAAAGGCATCCTGTTTAAAGATGCCTGTATTGGTATTCAATAAGTTACTGTTACCAGTTGATGCCATTATTAATTTACGTTGTAAACCCCCAGTTGTGCCAGGTATTTATCAGCTTCAAAGCCCTGTTGTGTGCGGGGATATTTTTCTTTTAATTCTTTGTACAACCCGATAGCTTCATCATTATTGTTTAATACATGCTGCGCCAGGAAAGCGCCACGGAACAGGGCTTCTGATGAGGCCTGCTGGTCCGATTCAAAATGATGCGCCGCTTTTTTGTAGTAGTCCAGGGCCTTAGCGCCTTTACCTAAATCACCATAGGCATCGCCCAGCAACAGATAAGCGCGCTGCTGGATCTGCTTGGAGTCGGTGCTGAAATCTTCCAGGTACTCTACTGCCTTATCATTCTGATTCAGTTTGATGTAGCAAATCCCTGCATAATACTTTGCCAGGTTGCCTGCAGGTGTACTGCCATAGCTGTCCGCTATCTTAATAAAGCCGGGATTAACCCCATCGCCATTTAAAGCCAGACGAATAGAATCCATGCGGTAATATTCTTCAGCTTTAAAACTTTTATCCAAAGCCTCTGCTTTTTTAGGCCCCTTTATAAATTGGTTATATGCCAAATAGCCGCCTATAGCCACTATTAGAACCCCTAAAAAAAGAACGATATTTTTGCCATTCTTATTCCAGACGTGCCGGATCTTATCTACTGCTTCGCTAGACTCAGGATGCTCATGTGCACCCTGTTTTTTAATATTCTCTGCCATTTTATTTTAAATCGGAAATTTATACTATTTAATCAACGATAAATGGATAGTTCTGATCCATATATACATCCTTCAATACTTCATCATCATCGGGGAACGGACTTTCTTCTGCAAATTTTACAGAGGCCACCACCACCTCTTCGCAGCGTGCTTCTATTTCTTTTAAAACCGCTTCTGTTGCGAATTTATTGTCAAGGATCTTATTTCTCAGCACAACGATCGGATCTTTCGACTTGTATTCTTCTACCTCATCTTTGGTTCGGTATTTTTGAGGATCGCTGATTGAGTGACCTTTGTAACGATAAGTTTTAATTTCCAGCAAAGTTGGACCGCCTTTTTCACGGGCATGCTTAACGGCTTCAGCAACCGCATCGTGAACAGACTCCGGATCCATACCATCTACTACTTTAGAAGGCATATCATAAGCATATCCCAATTTATAAATGTCTGTAACGTTGGAAGTACGCTCTACCGAGGTGCCCATTGCGTAATTATTATTTTCGCAAATATAAATTACTGGCAGCTTCCAAAGCATGGCCAGGTTAAAGCTTTCATGCAAAATGCCCTGTCTTGCGGCGCCATCGCCAAAAAAGCAAAGCACCACGTTATCTGTATTGTTATAGTTTTCTGCAAAAGCCAGGCCTGTGCCGGTACCAATCTGGGCGCCTACAATACCATGTCCGCCATAGAAATTTTCTTTTTTACCAAAGAAGTGCATGCTTCCTCCCTTACCTTTTGCACAACCTGTAGCTTTACCATACAGCTCGGCCATACAGCTGTCTACCGACATTCCCTTTGCGATAGCCAAGCCATGATCACGATAGGCAGTAATGAACTTATCTTCCGCTTTGGTTGCCGTCATACAGCCAGCTGCAATAGCTTCCTGTCCCACATACGCATGAAAGAACCCGCGGATTTTACCTTCCATTTTATACTTTTCTTCTGCCATAAGTTCAAACTGGCGGATCAATTGCATTAACTCATACCAGTACAAATATGTTTCTTTAGAAAATTTTGTTGCCACCTGCTAACATTTTGTCCGAAGGACCCCTTCGGGGAGCACAAAAGTAAGGGATTTGAAGCAGAAAAATTCACGCGCGGAGGGTTGAAAAATTTAGAGACCGCATAAAAGTTGGCTGATAACCAGGTTTAAAAACGGAAAGCATAACAGTTGGTATGCAAAGCGTTTAAATTCTTGCCAAAACTACCGGAAGGCTGCGCCTAAAATGCTAATGACCGAACCACTTATATTGTGTGATAAAAGATAATAATTACTTAAAACGATTCCTGAGAGTTGATTAAAAATGCACACCTATATTTATCGGATATTTTCTTTATATTCAAATGTTAAATCTGATGATATTGAAATTAATTCCAAGAGATATAAGCTGGCTGTCGTTTAACGAGCGCGTGTTACAGGAAGCCGCAGATAAAACCGTGCCTTTGAGAGAAAGGGTGAAGTTCCTGGGTATTTTTTCCAATAACCGCGATGAGTTTTTCAGGGTTCGCGTAGCTTCCCTGAAAAGAATGCTGCAAATAGAAACCAAAATGAGAATGCACTCCGAAAAAAATCCGCAAAAGATACTGGACGAAGTGCAGCGGCTGAATGCCGAACACCAGGTGGCTTTTGAACGAATATGGTCTGAGGTGCTGGCCGAGCTGAATAAGAACAATATCTTTCTTAAAACAGATAAACAGCTTAATGCAGAGCAAAAGAAGTTTATACTTGATTTTTTCGATAATGAAATAAGCGCCAATATTGTACCATTGATGGTGGAGAACATCAAAAAGTTTCCCAACCTGAGGGATAAATCCATTTTCCTGGGTGTTGTTATGTCAAAATCTACCGACAGGTCAGCCCGCAAGTATGCCATTATTGAAGTACCCGTAACTGCCCTGGGCAGTCGTTTTATTGTATTGCCATCTAAAGAAGGTACGCACGATATTATGTTGCTGGAAGATGCCATTAAATTCAACCTTCCGGATATTTTCAGCTTTATGGGCTATGATGAGTTCCAGGCCAATGTATTTAAGTTTACAAGAGATGCTGAACTGGATATTGATAACTCCGATACTGCTACTATTATACAAAAGCTTGAAAAGGGTTTAAAAAACAGGAAGAAAGGAAAACCTATACGGCTGGCTTATGATGAAAATATAGATCCCGGTTTTTTGGAATACCTGCTGGCACGCCTGGGATTGTCGAAAAAAGATAATATTACTCCCGGAGGCAGCATCCACAATTTCAGGCATTTTATGGATTTTCCTTCGCAGGTGTTTACGGGCAGGCCCAAACGCCGGCAACCTTTCCTGCATCCCCTGCTGAAAGACCAACGCATTAGCGATGTGCTCATGAAGCAAGATGTGATGCTTCATTTTCCTTACCACAGCTTTACACCGGTTATTGATATGATCCGCGAAGCGGCATTTGACCCGGATGTTATTTCTATAAAAATTGCCTGTTATCGCCTGGCATCGCAATCAAAAATCATCAATGCCTTGGTAAATGCAGTACGAAATGGTAAAACTGTTACTGTAATGATGGAGCTGAAAGCCCGCTTTGATGAGGAAGCTAACCTGCAATGGCAGCAGGTGCTGATAGATGGAGGCGCCAGGGTATTAACGGGTATCCAGGACATGAAGGTCCATTCCAAGATCTGTGTTATCAAAAAACGGGTTAAAGGTAAAGTGATCCATTACGGCTTTGTAAGTACGGGAAACGTGAACGAAAAAACTGCCAGGATCTATGGCGATCACAGCCTGCTTACATCTAACAGGTTTATTATGGCCGATGTGAACCGTATTTTCAACTTCCTGGAGAAGCCCGAGACCGGGCAGCATTATCTCGAGAAATGCCGTACACTCATCCCCAGTCCTCATTACCTGAGAACAGAATTGAATAGGCTGATCGATAACGAGATAAATGCGGCACGCAAAGCATATCATGCAGAAATTACCCTGAAAATGAATTCGCTGGCAGACGCCAAGCTAATTGAAAAGCTGACGGATGCAGCAAAAGCCGGCGTAATAATTAAGTTAATAGTAAGAGGTATTTTTTGTATGCATACAGAAAACAAAAAGTTCAGGCAACCGGTTAAAGCGATCAGCATTATTGACGAATACCTGGAGCATGCAAGAGTATGGGTATTTCACAATCGCGGCGATGAAAAAGTATTTATATCTTCCGCTGATTGGATGATACGGAACATTGAGCACAGGGTGGAAGCTACCTGCCCTGTTAAAAACGAGGTTTTCAAAAAAGAATTGATCGATATACTGAACATACAGCTTAAAGACAATACCAAAGCCAGGATATTAAATAATAAGCTGGATAATAAGTATGTAAAGAGAAAGAATAATAAAATAGTAAGATCACAGGAGGAGATTTATAATTATCTTGCTGGCAAAACGTACTAATTTTGGTACCATAACAGTTTCTATTCCTGTATTGATGCGTGCTGATGCGCACCACGTGTTAGCCGCCCTTATTCGTGAGTACACAAATCATTGAAATGTTATGCGCCTTAATTTTTTGTGTTAGCAAAAGAAATACTAAAATTGTAGCATGAAACTCGCAGCCATTGATATAGGGAGCAACGCAGCAAGATTATTAATTACAGATGTGTTTCTGGATAAAAAAAAGCAACCGGAATTTATTAAATCTAACCTGGTGAGGGTACCTCTGAGATTAGGTTTTGATGTATTTGAAACGGGGGAAATTTCTGCAGAAAGGGCCGACCGCCTGGTAGAGACCATGAAAGCATACCGCAACCTGCTTGCTGCTTATAATGTAAAACATCTCAAAGCCTGCGCCACTTCTGCTATGCGCGATGCCACGAACTCCCAGGATCTTCTTAAACGTGTAAAAAAAGAAACAGGAATAGAAATAGAGATCATATCCGGCGATCGAGAAGCCTCTATGATATATGAAACCCATATAGCTGAAGGCCTCGAAAAAGATATCCTGTATTTATATATTGATGTGGGTGGAGGAAGCACAGAGCTGACTTTTTTTCTGAATAGCAAAGTGGTTTTTAAACAATCTTTTAATATCGGCACCATCAGGCTTTTAAAGCAGCAGGTAAAAGAAGCGCAGTGGGAAGAAATGAAGGAAGTTATTAAAGCACAGGTTAAAGGGGCAAAAAAAGTAATGACCATTGGCAGTGGCGGTAACATCAATAAAGTTTTTTCTTTATCCAAAAGAAAAGAAGGCAAGCCCCTGCCCGTAGATTTGCTGCGCGATTATTATAAAGAAATGAGCAGCCTTAGCTTGCAGGAACGGATGAGTCTTTATAAAA
Source organism: Niabella aquatica (assembly GCF_054779315.1). Classification (NCBI taxonomy): domain Bacteria; kingdom Pseudomonadati; phylum Bacteroidota; class Chitinophagia; order Chitinophagales; family Chitinophagaceae; genus Niabella; species Niabella aquatica. The sequence goes on along the minus strand of NZ_BAAGYM010000019.1, from coordinate 30,907 downwards.
TGCGCGAAGACCGGGCGGATGTGATTGTTCCGGCCCTTTTGATTTATGTGAATGTACTGAAATGGGCAGGAGCCGATGAAATATTAGTTCCTAAAATAGGATTGGCAGATGGCCTGATCCATGCTTTATATGATGAGCTGGTGAGTGGACTGTAAACAAACAGTTGCAGACTAAAAAACAAATTTCAAAATAAAAAAGTGTCAGTAAATAAAGAAGTAAAACGCGTAACTACCAACACGCTGATGATGATGAAGCAGGCAGGGGAAAAAATTGCTATGCTTACCGCTTACGATTATTCCTTTGCAAAAATAATTGACGGCGCCGGTATTGATGTAATACTGGTGGGCGATTCGGCCTCTAATGTAATGGCAGGCTATGAAACAACCCTGCCTATTACGCTCGACCATATGATCTATCACGCCTCATCAGTGATACGAGCCATTCACAGGTGCCTGGTAGTAGTAGACCTCCCATTCGGCACCTATCAGTCTAACTCCGAAATAGCGCTGGCATCGGCTATCCGCATTATGAAAGAAACCGGTGCGCATGCCATTAAGCTGGAGGGAGGTGAAGAAGTGGTGGAATCTATCAGGAAAATTGTTTCGGCAGGTATCCCGGTAATGGGACATCTGGGTTTAACGCCTCAATCCATTTATAAATTCGGCACTTATGCTGTTCGCGCCAAGGAAGAGGCCGAAGCGGCCAGGCTGAAAGCAGATGCCCGGCTTTTGCAGGAGGCCGGGTGCTTTGCAATGGTGCTTGAAAAAATACCTGCGCTGCTGGCAAAAGAAGTTACTGAAAGTGTGCACATTCCTGTAATTGGAATTGGCGCCGGTCAATATTGCGATGGCCAGGTGTTGGTAATGCATGATATGCTGGGCATTAATACTGAATTTAAGCCAAAATTCTTAAGGCAGTACCTGAACATTTTTGAGCAGGCATCCGAAGCAGTAAAAAGCTATATTAATGATGTAAAAAGCGCTGATTTCCCCAACGATACGGAGCAGTATTAGCTAAAGCTCCGGTTGCAAGGCAAGCCGACTTAGGGCCTATGGTATTGCACATTTACATTAAGCCATTACTGCCGCAGGGATATCCGCCCGTTCTTAATAAACGGGCCGGGATCGCAAAAAGCATATCCACCTTTTAAAGTGCGGTACACTTTTATGCCGTTCTGCTCCAGCGCCGCAATAAATTCTTCAGGCGGGGCCTTATAGCAAAGCCGTACACTGATATTTTTTTCGGGCAGGCACTCTGTTTTATCAAACCGGATGCCGTACCATTGTCCCATATCGTACACAAACTGCCGCAGGGGCACTTTATTGTATTCCCGGCTTCTTTGCTTCCAGGTTACCAGCGGCGCCGTATTAACACCCCGGTGTGTAATAAGGGTATCTTTTAACAGGTTACCCCACCGCAGGGTAAGCACCGCGGCCGCATCGTTTACAGCCAGTTGCTCACTATTACCGGTACGCATATCCCTTACCCACAGATTACCGCGTGTTACGACAACCCGGGTTGCGTTGGGCAGTATCCGTACATCAAAGTCACTATTGCCTGTTTGAAAAGCGCTGTTTGTCGTATACAGTAAGAAAGGTATGCTGCCGCTATGCTGTACAAAAAGCTCTCCCTGCAATAATGTAACGGTAAGGACCCTGTTGCCGTTACTTTCGCTTTCCAGCCGTATGCGGGTTTGCGCGTTCAGCCGCAATTGCACGCCACCGGGCAGCTGTACCCGGTATTGCTGTTGCGCAGCTGTATATATTTCCTGCACCCCCAAAAGTGTACCTGCTCCTGTATCGATACCGTTGTGCCTGTAAGTAACCCGGCCTGCACTGTTATGCAACTCCATACCCCTGTACCGGCGCAACAAACCCGTTTGGTTGCTGTCCAGCCGCCAGTTTTCATTACCGGCTTTAAGCTCTGCGTAAAAGCCGCTGGTAGGTACATCTCCGTTGGTTCCGGTAATGTTACAGGCCGCCTTGTATTGCCGGTCTCTGATCAACTGTAAGGCCCATACGGCCACTGCAGCCAGCAACACACAGGCCGCTATACCCTTCAGCCATTTCAGCCGCAACGACCTTCGCTTTGCGGCTTTGGCCGCAGCTTCTGCCCTGCATTGCTTCACAATGGCGTGCGCCATTGCTTCGGCTGATGCCTGGGAAAAAAGTTCCATTGGCTGCAGCGGCAGGCCGGCACCCGCTTCCTCCATCAGTTGTACCAGCTCGGCAGTGTCGTACAGGTCCCACAACTGCATTAGTACCCACCGTTCGCGGGGTGTAATACTGCCGTTCATGTATTTTTTCATTAATGCCTTTATTTTAATTTCCGGTTCCATTGTTTATGATTTTATATCCATAATGCGGTTAAAGAACAATCAGTATCCAGTATTTTTCAGGTATTGCCGCAGGTGGCTGCGTGCACGTGCGAGATGCGTTTTTACAGTAAATACGGTTATGTTCATTTCCCGGGCAATCTCTTCTATTGTCCGGTTCCGGTTTGCAAACAGCAGCAGCGCCTGGCGCTGCCGTTCGGGGATCTGTTGTAATCCTTCAGACAGCTTCAACAGCAACTCGGTATCTTCTTCTGCCCCCGGATCACCGGCCGGAACCCCGTACGCGGTTTCATCTTCCTGCAACCGGTGGGTGCGGAATTTCATTTCTGCACGCACTTTATCAATGGTTTTATAGCGGGCCACGGTATATAGCCAGCCAATGGGGTTTGCCAGCAAGGCTACCTGTTCCCTGTCTTTCCAGAGCTGCACAAACACATCCTGTACGAGTTCCTGCGCCAGGGCAGCATCGGGCAGCCATTTTAAGATCCGGCGTTTGATCCACGGGCCGTATTTTTTGATAATACCTGCAAATTCCCTTTCATCTGCCGGTAATAATTTTTTAAACATGGTTGTTTTGATTTGGTTAATGCATAACAGGGTGAACAGTAAAAAGCTAAAAAAATCGTACGCTTTGTAGTCCTTTCCTGTTTTTCTTACGATATGTATTGCAGAGGGCAGTTAGAATAGTAGTTGTAGCAGTACTAAGTTAAGCAATCCCTCCCGGTATTTTACCATTGATGTAAAATAAGATCCTCAAAAAAAAGATTTGAAGGGTTGCGGGAAATGCTTGCTTTTACGGGCTGTGACCCTGCAGAATAAACACTAAAATATGAAGCCAAGTACACCCTATAAAGCCAGGCACCTGATCACGGGGAACCGTGCGGGCTGCTTACGAAGAAAGGGTATGCCCTGTTAGTGCATGGCATACCCTGTAAAATGCACGCACTGTTTTAGCGCAGTAAACATTTTTTACCATTTCAAATTTAAAACAATGACAACAAATAAAAGTCTGCGGACTATAAAACTGATATTGCCGGTTATAGGTTTGATAATTGCTGCTATTGGATTTTTTGCTTTCCAATCTGTAAATCAATCAATATCAGAAATACCCGTAAAAAGACCGGAGAGGAATATGCTTACTACATATGTTTGGTATTTCTCTAATCCTTCTGCTGATCCGGGAGATATTACAGAAGCCCAAACAGCCTCCAATTACTCTTATTCAACACATACCACTCCTTCGTGCGAAAGCGGCAATACTGTAATGTGCAGTATAATTGCTCCGGCACAAGATCCGCTTAACCCCTCTACAAGCCAGCCTGATTTATCGGCACTTCAAACTGATATAGCATATGCTTTATCAAATAATAAAGATGAATACAAAGAGGTAATTTTCCTGAGGGATGAATAATTTTCTTAAAGGAGGCTGTCTCAGAAGTCCGAGACAGCCTCTTTTTATTCGGTAAGGTAATGGAGTGTGTTATCAAATACGCGATTCTCAGAGTCTTCAAAAACCTTTTGATACACGCTCTTTTTTACCTCGCATTTTGTTCTATCCCGGTAGCGTGTATTACGCTTTGGGGGATCAGACCAGCATACCTTACATCTCCTTTTTTCAAAACTGCCGTTTTACCGGCTACATTTCTTTGCGGTTCGGTAAAATACCTTTCATCAAACTGAAATCTTTTTAGATCCGACCAGCGAATTCCGGATCTGAAGCAAAGCGTTTTTCTTCTTTCCTGCATTATTTTATCCAGAAGTTCATCACCGGTTAAATCGTTGAAAGAAGAAAGTGATTGTGTTCTCCATCTCGTTTTTAATAATTTATGCAGGAGCTCTCTTGCAACTGTGTATTTTTTTTGTCTTGCTGCGCTTTCGGCGCTTATAAGGTATATTTCATCAACAACAATCCCGTTAAAATTTGCTGCGGTTCTTAAATTATTATAATTGCCTTTAAAATAGTAACTATTATCGCTGTTTCTCCCAAAGTATATTACCTTCCTTAAATCATCGGCTGCATATTCTTTAAACAGTAAAGTATCAACTTTTGCAAATTGATAAGTAATAGGCCTGTTATTTGTTCCGGAGTTTGTTTGCGCATTAAATAATATTTCTTTGTTTTGAAGCGGGATGGGAGCATTGGCGGAGGCATTCAGGGAGTTGTAGTCCATCAGGCTGTCATAAATAGCCAGGCAGGAATCTGCATAAATACCAGCATTTTTAGAGTCGCCCATGTACAAATATACTTTTGCCAATAAGCCAAATGCTGCCGGCTTCGACGGGCGTACTTTATATACAATCTTATTGCCTAATAATTCAGAAGCTCTTCGGGCATCACTTAGAATCTGGTTAAATGTTTCTTTTAATGTTGACCTAGTAGTCTTTGCGTTTATATCCGATGCTAATCTTAAAGGGATTCCAGGATCATTATTGTTTGAATCAGCATTATATGGAGGCGTCCATATTAAGGCAATATTGTATAAAATCCATGACCTGAAGAAGTATGCCTGGCCCAGCACACTGATTAGCTTTGGATCCATTGCATCTCTTTTTAACAGGTCTGTGGCATATTCTATTACAAGGTTTGCGGTGAAAAGTTTCTCATAGCATTCCCACCAGCTAGACTCATTAATAACAGACGTCGCTTCAGTATTCCATAAATATCTTAGCTGATTATCTGTCGTCAAAGAATTATAGTTGTCTGTTGATAACCAGTAGTTGTCCGACCATATTTCGGCCTGCGCAGGATAACCATTATTCATACCTGCCTCATAGTTCAGCATCGCTTGTAAATCCTCTGCAATACTGGGTTCTACCAGCTGTTTATCAGGTTTTACATCTAAGAATTTTTGACAGCCAGACATAAATAATAACGATAGTATAAAAACTATAAGCAGCAGTAAAGGAGGAAAATAATAATTTCTCATTTTCTATATTTTATAATTCAATTTTTAAACCAATTGCATAATTTACAGGTAATGGTGCTCCTCCTGTATCAGGATCAATTTTTTGTTCGCTGGCCTTCCAGATAATACCAAGATTGTTGACGTTTACAAACAAATAGCACCTATTTATCGGGAATTGGGGATACTCTTGCTTCGTTACAGTGTAGCTAAATGTTATGTATTGCAGTTTGATTGTACCGGCTTTTTCAACTATCGCGGCAGAGTTTCTATAAAAATTATCACGATTGGTATTGGCCGGATAAATCAGGGATGGGACATTGGTCTTCAATTCATCTCCTGACTGCTGCCACCGGTTCAGATAATCGGTATAGCCGCTTATATCTCCCTTAAAAAGCGCTGTATAGTTTATATAATTATTGCGTTTATAGAAATGTCCAAGGCTGGCAGTTACATTAAGGGATAAAGAAAGATTTCGCCAGTTAAACTCATTTCTTAATCCGCCATAAAATAACGGTCGCGCTGATCCCGAGTATATTAAATCATCTAAAGTGCTATTCTGGGTTATATCTGTATATGAGGTAGTTTCCTGTCCATTCAAAAAGCCTTGTGGATTTCCCTGCCCGTTAAGACCTTTATACGGATAGCTGATAATCATATAGGCCTGTTTCCCTTCAATCGGTGTAATAAAATAACCATTATTGATGTACGTGGATACTAATGAAGATCCGCTATAATATTTAACTACCTTGTCAACAGTATGCCCAGCCACAACAGTGGCCTTCCATTGTATCGGCCCCCTTAAAATTATACCTGTTGCGTTAAAGTCAGTGCCTCTTGTATGTAAACGCGCAGCATTTTTTACAGTAGTTAAACCTACACCTATGGTTGGATCTACAGCTACTTCCGCTATTAAATCTCTACAGTCTTTAAAATAAAAATCAACACTTCCATAAAACCTGCTTTTAAAGAAACTAAAATCTATGCCCTGATTGAATTGCCTAACCTCCTCCCATTTCAGGCCAGGGTTAGGTACATTATCAATTATGGCACCGATGAGGTTATTAGCACTTGTTGGCACCCTACCATACTTTATGGTTAACACGCCGGCGCGTGCATTATTAACATTTCCCTGGTAACCATAGGTGGTTCTTATTTTTAATACAGACAACCAACCGGCTTCAATAAATTTTTCTTTGGCCATATCCCATGCTAACCCGGCGCTCCAAAGTGGTTTCCATTTATTATTGGTTGATACGCCAAAAAGATTGGAGGCATCACGCCTCATACTAAGTGAAATCAAATACTTTTCATTGTAAGAGTAAGCCGCATTTGAAAAGAAGGAAACGATGCGGTTAATTCCTGATGTAAATGAAGTGCCTGATGGAACGGAGCCCGAACCTCCTGTAAACAAGGGTTGAACATTTACCAAATCAACATTTTTATAAGTGAGTACATCGTCATTGTAACCGTAGGTAGTATAGCCTTTGGTATCCTGACGGGTCTGACGTAATTCCCACCCTGCAAATGCCAACAGGCTGTTTACACGCCATTTTTTTGCATAGTTAATTTGTCCCCGGCCGGAATGATTGAACAATGTACTATTATTTGTGACTAAAATTCCTCCGTAAGGAATACTGCTTTCATTATAAGTTTTTTCGGGTGATGTATATAAATTTATCAGGTTTCTTGTATAATAAGTATTTACGTTATTGTATATTCTGCCACTTGTAACTGCGCTCTGGTATTGATATTTGATATCTGCGGAAAAATATTTACTTAACTTTATAGAAGTTGTAGCAGCTATAACAAGATCTTCAATCCTGGTCGTATTATCCGAAAGTTTCAGCTCATTCAGCGGCCTATATTTCCAATCAAGCAAAACATTCCTGCCGGCAGTATCGGTATAAGATTCCCTGTAGTCTTTAGGCAGCGAGAGCGGAACACCGTTGTCATCAGCAAGCTGGGCGTAAGGCCAACTTGCAAGCGCTGTTGGGTTAGGTAAGGTATTACTAACGTTGTCCTGCCTGCTATAAGCGACTCCAATCTGCGCTTCAACCCGTTTAACCGGCCGTATATTAACTGTATTTCTAAAAGAAGCTCTCTGCCCCCGCTGGCCAATTACGGATGATGTTGATTGATCGATACCCCCCGAGAGATAATAGTTTATGGATTCACTACCTCCCGACAAGGAAAAAGCATACTGGCGTAATAATCCCTGCTGATACAAATACTTATGCAGGTCCTTTCGTATATCTTTATTCCTATATTGATCTATAGCCGATTTTGTTTGTTCAGCAGTAAGTAAGCCGTTTCTTTCTTTTGCAAGAAGTTCTACAACAGGAGAGATGATTGCATTAATATTAGTGCTGGAAATAAGGGCGTTATAGTACCCCTGGTCAAATAAGTATTTTTCCAGATCTATATATTCACTTGAAGGCATTTTCAGCATATAGTATAAATCAGGTTGGCGTGTAACTGAAAGGTTTCCTGAGAGCGATAATCTGGCTTTACCTTGCTTACCTTTTTTGGTAGTAATTACAACAACCCCATTTCCTGCCTTAACTCCCCAGATACTCGTTGCGGCAGCATCTTTTAGTACGGTTATAGATTCAACATCATTTGGATTGATGCTTGCCAAAGAGCCTTCGTATGGAAAATTATCAACAACTAATAGTGGCTCCTGGGCCTCGTAATTAGTATTTATCGTGCTTAAACCACGTAAAACAATTCCTCCCAATTCCCCGGTTGGTTTTGACTGCCCTGAAACAAATAGCAGTCCACTGACAATTCCGTTTAACCGGTCTGTAATATTTGAACTTACCCGTTCTGATAATAATTTATTTTCAATTTGGGAGTAAGAACCGGTCAGCTCGTTAGGTTTAAGTTTCTGGTAACCTGTATTTATAAATACTTCCTCCAGTTGCCTGCTATCTCTTTGAAGAAGTATTTGAACCGGATGGGTAACTTTAGATATAATAATCCTTTGTGTAACATAATTGCTATGACTAACCAGTAGCGTATCAGTTTCAGATAAATTATTAAAAATAAAGTACCCTGCAATATTAGTGCTTACGCTTTTCCCGGATAGCTGTGAAGTAATAGTTACCCCATTCAATAAGCCGTTGCTTTCATTATCAGCAATAGTCCCCGAAACCGTAATTATTTTTTGGGTCCAACCATAATATGGCAGTCCTAAAATTACCATTACTAAAATTCTTCTTATTGTTTTGGCTGTCATTGAAATAAGTTTGGGTATACTGATTAATGTATTTTCTTTCGATTTGCTACTCTTTTATGCATTGCTTCAAGCGCTAGACTTATAAACTCTTTTGTAAGCATACTACTGGAAGTGAATGCCATTACATAGCCGTCCCCATTAATCCATATATAATATGGGTAGGTGGCATTGGGAAAACGGTTTGTGAGAATGGAGTCTTCGACTATATAAGGAAGTATTAGTTTACGATCATTGCGTTTTTCCCAGGAATTCAAAAAGTCTTCAACATCATTTTTGTATTCCTGTGTTACAGGTATTATCTGTAACCTGTCCCCATACGCTTGCTGTAAAGAATCTTCTTTAGGGAACATTTTGATGCAACTACCACAATGCCTGAACCAAAAAGAAAGAATGATTAACTTGTTGCTAAACTCAGATAGGTTGGCTGTACTTTGTTTATAGCGCAAAAATTTCCCCAGATTTATATCTTCAAGCCTTTGCCCTATATGAAAATTGCTATAGGATTGAGCAGCGACATTCACATATAGGCATAATCCTGCCATTACGCCCAACAGCGTTGTTTTTTTCATTGCGTATTTGTTTAAGTTTAAAGAAAACCTCCCGTTCTTCTGCAAAGCAGAAGAGTAATTATAAGCCGGGTTGGGCAGGCATAAGGCCCATGAGAACAGCCTTTGCCCACCGCCCGGCGGCCGTTGCTCCTTATCCGGCCATCGTTATGTACAACCATCGTTTCCTATATTGAAACTCAGCGTAAAAATCCCCGTATAGCAAGAAGCAACACAGCTTTTTATATAGGATTTTTTGGCTTGCAGGCATACAGAAATGCCTCCAGCGCCCTAAAGCTAATCACAGGCGAAAATGATTGGTAATATGGCATAGCGTTACCCATCCTGCATTGATTTAGATGAGTCTCTTTAGAAAGTCGGGTACACGCCACAAGCAATAAAAATGGCGTGGTACTCAACTTACCGCATTAGAGGTACTGGTATACCCTGAAACGTATAAGAGAGCCCACGCCGTAACGTGGGCATTCTACTTATCATCTCGTTTCATCTTAAAAATTACCAGTTTTCTAATGCGAGACTCAAAGCGAATGCTTCAAATATTTTTATGAAGTAGTCGCGAAAATACTATTTACATCATTACTTAAATCGTTTGAAAATGGAAAATAAACATAATATCTTAATACGGTTATTTACGACCGTGGAAATTTTCTAAATTAGGATCCTCATGTCTTTAGAAAATTACAAGGCAAAATAATAAATGAAGAAATTAAGAAACCAAACCTGGCTTTTGGTAAAAATCTTCGAAAAATCAGAAATTCAAAAAAATCTGCACTCCTGTTGCTATTACGAATCTTTTACGATATCGATTGAGGCCCTTGCGGGATTAGGGCTTAATTTTTCATCGCAAATTCCCAGATTCCTACCCTTCATAATAAGTTTTATCAATCAACTTTAAAATACTAATTTTTTTTAGTATTTCATGAAGCGATCCGGCAGCGCAGTTTTACCGTTACATTATGGCAAGGTGCCCCCTGGCTGGCAACGCGCATGGCTGCATTGGGGAAAGCCTGTGGAAGAAATTATTGCCGGCTCAGGAATACCAATATGCTTCAGCAGTGTTTCATGTTAACTTTTTCTTTTTTTCCTAGAAATTTTGATGAAAACCAGTAACATTATAGTCAATTTAAAAAAAATAGAATATTGCCGGTGTAAGCGTACCTTAATGAGTAAAATGGGAATCAAAAAAGTACAATGAAAATATACACCACAATAATAGAGAGCTGTAAACAAAAAACCGCATTGATAATCAATGCAGTTTGCGGAGAGAGAGGGATTCGAACCCCCCGGAAGCAATCTGCTGGTAATATAACAAGTGGCCCTACTTTGAATGCTTTTCTTGCAACAATAAGCATCTTATTCAGCATATCCCACTTGATTGTAATCAAACCATTTAATTACAAAATTTTTGATTGCAGGAGGGGTATAAAGCTGTATCTCCCGCTACCCCATACCGGGATATGACCCCGATCTGCGGTAAACACCCTATAAAAAATTGCCAATTGCCCGTTTTAAGCTATCTTGTATTAGATAAAAAGACGAATTTGACTTTTCAGGTATCCTATCCCCCTTTTCAAAGCAGGCCGAGGCTGAAGCACATGTTCACAGCCTGTCTGGTGCTGTTGATAGCGGTCAACGTAGTGCTGGATTATGTATTTACCCGTTTTCAAAACAGTGCCTTCTATTTTTCAGAATCGCTGCTCTTCAGCTCTTACTGGGTGTTGTTCCCTCCTTTGCTGGCAGTGGCGATAAAGCTGGCGGGTAAAACGGCGAAGGCAATTCCCCGGCTGCTGCTTGCCGGTGTGGCCATTGCCCTCCATTTGCTGCTATATCCGGCCCTGGTCTGGGTACTTTCAAAAGCATTTTTTACGCATACGTTTGATTACGGGCAGACCTTTCATTTCGGCTTATCGGCTTATTTTATAAAAACGGTGCTCATTTATGGATTCCTGTTGGCGGCTTACCGGCTTTGGGATCTAAAAAATCAACCGGCATCAATACCGGAGGCAGTGGCAGAAAAACCCGGAGCGAACCAGTGCATCGATTCCATTTTGATTGCTGACGGTAACCATACAAAGTCCGTACTGGCCGTAAAGGATATTCTTTATATTTCGGCCAATCCGCCTTATGTAAACATTTTTCATTGTTCCAGGAAATACCTGCATACCGGTACGTTGAAATCTTTGGAAGCCCAATTGGATGGTCGCCGGTTCGTACGCATTCACAAATCCCATATCGTGAATATCCATCAGATCGTCTCCATGCAATCGCGGCAAAACGGGGATTACGATATCACCCTCCGGGACGATACGGTTTTGAGGGTGAGCCGTAATTATGCAAAGCAGTTCAAGCTCCTTTTTTCAGAACGCCCTCCGCTTACAGCAAAATAAACTCCCCCTGGCTTACTTTAGTTGCAAATCAGCAGTTTTCATTGTCATTTTGTAAAAAAGCTGGACAATGAAAAAACGAATGATTGGTAAACTGATGCTGCTGTCCCTGGTATTTGTAAGCTGCAACGGGCAGGTCAATGAAAACTCACGTAAAGAAAATAATCCAACCGTTGGCGGTGGCTGCGACGGTTGTGAGCTGATGTACATCGGGATGCCGGAAAATTTGCATGCGGTTGATACCAGTCCCGGCTGGAATGAAAAAGGACAAAAGCTGGTGGTTACCGGAACGGTTTTTCAGCTGGACGGAAAAACACCCGCCGCAAACGTGATCATTTATTACTGGCAAACCAATAACAACGGGTATTATGCACCGGCACCGGGAATGGATCCACGGGTAAAACGCCACGGGCATATCCGTGGCTGGGTTAAAACCGGTGAAGATGGGAAATATACCATCCGCACCATCCGCCCCGCCCCCTACCCTGATGCTGTTTTGCCCGCACACATTCATTTATCCGTTAAAGAGCCGGATGTTGCCAACGAATATTACACCGATGAGCTCAATTTTGACGATGACCCGTTACTGACCGCCCATTTTAAAAAATACCCCCAGGAAAAGCGTGGTGGAAGCGGCGTTGTAAGCGTGCGGCGTAAAGACGGCCTGCAGGTTGCCGAGCACGATATCATTTTGGGGTTGAATATTCCTGATTATCCGAAGAAAATGGCTTCCGTGATAATATAACTTAGTGCCGTAATGAGAAAGCTTCAGCAGTTTGGAATGACTTTCTTCTGCCACATTATCAAACAACTAAAGGAAGCTCTATATGAAAAGTAGTACCGCTGTCAACAGAAGTTTCAAAAGAGATATCTCCTCCCGCCTGTTCAACAATCGTTTTGCACATTGCCAGGCCAAGGCCTGTGCCTGAGCTTTTGGTAGTAAAATTGGGCGTAAAGATCTTGTTTTTCATGGCATCAGCAATACCTACGCCGTTATCACTTATGCTTACATAAACCTTTTTGTCGGCTATTCTCTCGTACACTTCTATCCTGCAGTTGCCTTCGGGCCTTGCTGCTTCTATAGCATTACCCAAAAGATTGGTAAATACCCGATTCATCTGTGTTTTGTCGGCAAAAATATTCACAGGATGAGGGAGGGGCTTCCATATAAATTCAACATCAGGATTCTTACTGTAAATAACCACTAATGGCTGAATGACCTCATGCAGATCAAATATCTCTGTTATTACCTGGTTGATATTGGCAAACTGGGAAAAGTCGGAAGCGATTTTTGACAGGTGGTCGATTTGCTCCACTATGGTTTTAGATACGCTCACGGTTAATTGCTGTACATTAGGGCTATTGTTATCAATCGATTTTTGCAGATACTGCAGGCTCAGCTTCATGGGTGTAAGCGGGTTTTTAATTTCGTGCGCCACCTGTCTTGCCATTTCCCGCCAGGCCTCCTGTCTTTCAGATTTAGCCAAGGCATCGGCGCTCACCTGGAGCTTGGTTACCATTTTGTTGTATTCTGAGACCAGGCTGCCAATTTCATCATTTCTTTCCCACACGATCATTTCATTATTCCTGGACAGGTTTACTTCCATCAATTTATCTCTTATAAGCGCAAAAGAATGAGTAATACGGTTGGTAATAAGCAATGCTACCAGACCGGTAATTAAAAATATAAAGGCATTCAAATTAATCAGTGTGATTAAAAATCTTGATATTTCCTGGTTAAGCACCTGCTCTGAAATAAAATAGGGGATGCTTAAATAACCATAAAGCGAGCCCTGCTCATTGCGCAACGGCGCATACATGCTGGTATATTTCAGTTCGGCTACTTTTTCTTTCTGTGTATGCTCAATATGCCGTAGCCTTAACAGGTAATAGTAAGCACGCGGATCTATCTGCTTACTTAAAATACCTCTCTGGTACACATCGGGCTGGCTGCTTGCGATCAGTATACCCTTAATATTGTAAACATTCACGTCCACACCATGAATATCTGCCACACGCCTGATGATTTCATCCAGCTTCCGGGTATGCATAGAATCATCTTTATCATACACGAGCGTTCCAAGTTCTTTATGCGACTGCATTTCGTTAAGCATAATACTCATTGTTCTGCCCAGCCTGTCTGAATTGGCATCATCAAAACGTTGGGTAAAAAACGATATGGTAGCTATACCTATTACTACGAATGATAAGAGGGTTATTAAGATAAAGGTATTATGGATTTGCCCACGGATGCTTGTTGAAAATTGCAGCCGCTTTTTTAACAGTCCCCTGTTAAGGAACAGGTTGATCAGGTTCGACATGATCTGTATGAGTGCTACTAGAAAAAGAAAGGCACAAAACAGGTAAGAGAAAAGTGTGATCGTTTCAAGAAGCCTTTCATTTTTGCGTACCATTACAATAATACGTTTATTGCTGGCCCGGTACCATAACTCGCTAAACCCGTTATTTTCCCTTAGCTCGAATGCGGTTTTGGGAATTTGAGCGCCTTCAAGGGTTGAGGTGAAGGGATATTTTTTAGAAGAAGAGGTTAAAAGCTTATTGGTATAAATTGCGTAATTATAAACCGCTGAATTGGAAAATTCCCAATCCTTTTTTTGCCGGAAAAGCTCGGGAGTTATGGTAACCGGCGTATATTTTTTTGGCTGTGACAAAATAAATACAGAGCCTATTAACGCGCCCTCTTCATTTTTAACCCTTCTTACCGTGATATAAACAAAATTATCGTAAGAAGGCTCATATACATACAGATCGGGCAGGCTGGTGGCTACTGCATCACGGGAGATGATGTGGTTTAAAGATTCATAAGACAAATTTCCATCATTGTATAAAGGCGCATTAGTACTATCGTAAAAATATAACGTTCCTCTATAATCTTTAATATACCTGAAGTAATTATTAGATAAAATACTGTCGCGCAGGTATTGATTTTCATCATGGTTATAAAGCCGGTTAAAATTATCCTGGAAAAAATCGTTATCCAGGTAAATATTTGCCATACCCATCAATCGCTCGGTAGCCGGGTCACTGGTAGTATCCAGCTTTTTCAGGTAAGTCTTCCGCTGGGCCAGTTCGGCCCTGTTGATTTCAGAAAGCATTAATATGGATATGCTGACCGAGAAAACAAAAATCCATACCACCGTTCCTGAAATATTGAATCTTATAAGTTTATTAAGCGTTACTTCATGGTTGAATAAAAAAGTATACAACAATAACCATACTAGACACAGCAGGTAGATCTCCGTGGCTTTAGAAGTTATCAAAGCCGTATAGGACAGCCCCGCCGTGGCAATTAAAAGATAAATCCAGTAACCGTTGTTTTTAAAAGCCGGGAAAATATAATGATAAAGAATGCGCGAAAAGTAATGGAATCCAAGCGATAAAAATGCCAGTATGATAAAGCCCACAGCAGTATATATACTGAGGCTGAAGAAATTGGTAACATCAAAAGATACTTTATAGTCTGAAATGATACTCCTTGTTACATTCACCGTGGAAAAAGTAAGCAACAACAGTAACATGATATAAAATATGCCCGGCAACCACCGGATCTTTCGCTTCCTTACAGGTATTTCAATGCCGTTAGGCCGCATCCTGTTCCAGATAAAAACTCCTATCCAGCAAAAAAGCAGGCTGTTGATCAACAAGTCACCAAGACTGGGCAATAAAGGATTAGCCTCTGCAACATGCTTAAACAGGTCGAGACTGCCCAGATTAAAGGTACCCGGAAAAATATAGAGCAATATCCTGAATATAAGAATGATCAACACAAACAGGGGAATATCTGCAGATTTATAGCGCCTTACTACGTTCCTGAACAGGATAAAATATATCGAAAGAAATATAAAAAAACAGCTCAATAATCTTATTACTACTACAGGCAGTGTGTCAGTGCTTACTATGGCACCTGCTTTCTCTTTAAGGTAAAGAGTGGTTTGTCCCGACAAAGATTTTACCTGGTAATCTGTTGGGGTATTACTGATCTCTGCAAGCCTGTTAAGATGGGCGCTTAAGGGAAAAGTATTCTGAAAAAAGGCATTTTCGTTATAAAAGTGCGACTGTATTAAGATAGCACAGAATATGTTAATGCCTGTATCATACTTATAAGGCATCCGTTTTACATAATAATAGCCATTATCCAGCTTTAGAAGTTTTTCATTATTTACTTCTTTTAAAGTACTGTCGGGAATGATAATTAAAGCCGTGTTCCAGAAAGTAAGATATTCTGCACTTTTTGATTTTTTATATACGTAAAAACAATAAGGTTTATTATATAAAAATTCAAGGTCTTTTACTGTTTCTCTTGCCTGCGCCAGTCGTTTTACCAGGGCCGTATCGTTGAGCACAGCTGCTGCATCCGCTTCCTGCTTATGAATGATTTGTTCAAACTCCTTTATCCTTTGATCCAGGTTGGTTTGGTTAAAGGAAAACGATTTAAAAAAAAATGAACCGATAAATAAGATAAATGATGCAATGAATATGGTATAAGCCCAGAAGTTCTTATTTTGACGGATTGTGCTCATTTCTTATTTATCAGCTTTTATACTGTTCCAGATGGCATCCATCTCTGAAAGTGTCATATCATCCAGTCTTTTCCCTTCTTTCCGAGCTACGGCTTCCATTGCAGTAAATCTTCTTTTGAACTTTTTATTGGTGCTTTCCAGGGCAGCATCAGCATCTACGTTCAAAAACCGTGCATAATTAATAACGGAAAATAAAAGGTCGCCCAGCTCTTCCTGCTGCCGGTGTGCCGATTGTTGGTTTACGGCTTCCTGCAACTCCCCGATCTCCTCCTCTACTTTTGTCCATACATCCTCTTTATTTTCCCATTCAAAGCCTACTTGCCTGGCTTTCTCCTGCAACCGCATAGCTTTTATGATGCTGGGGAGTGAAGCAGGTACACCGCTCAGCACCGACTCTTTGCCTTCCTTCAGCTTTAACCGTTCCCAGTTTTGTTTAACATCTTCCTCGTTTTTAACCTCTAATAAGTCCTGTTGCGGTTGCGGAGGTGGATATACATGGGGGTGTCTTGTGATCAGCTTTTCGCAAATATCATCAGCCACATCTTCTATTGAAAATTTATTTTTTTCTGAAGCAATTTTTGCATAGAAAACAATATGAAGGAGCAGATCGCCCAATTCCTCTTTTATGTTATCCCAGTCTTCGTCTAAAATGGCATCTGTGAGCTCATAGCTCTCTTCCAGTGTCATTTGCCTTAACGATTGTATGGTTTGCTTCCTGTCCCAGGGACATTTTTCACGTAAGGTATTCATTATTCCAACGAGCCGCTCAAACCCATTCTGTGCCATTACACTAAATTAATTTATAAGATGGTATTCAAAAACGCACACACAAACGATCTGCCGTGATGTTATCAGGCATTAAATAAGCAAATATTATGCTGAAATTTATAACCAGGCCGTAATTAAGCTGTTCATATTCAGTAAAAAGTAAAAAATCAGGCCTTTTTTGTAAAAAAGTTGTGGAAAAACAATAGCTGGTAAGCCACTGCATTTTCCCAGTAAGGCCATGTATGCCCGCCGGGCCGCGTTATATAATCGTGTGCTATATTTCTGTACAACAGTTGTTGATGCAGCTCGTTATTTACTTTAAAGAAAAAATCTTCGGTACCACAATCAATAATAATGCTCAAAGTCTTGGGACGAATAAGATGCAGCATATTTATGACCGTGTTTTTTTCCCAGAGCTCAGGGTTTTCTGCATATTTGCCCAGCCGTTTGGCAATCTCCCAGTTATCAGGAAAAGGACGGAAGTCAACACCGCCGCTCATACTGCCACAGGCCCCAAAAACATCAGGATGCTTTATAGCCAGGTATAAAGCGCCGTGCCCTCCCATGCTGAGACCTGCTATTGCCCTGCCCCCGGCATTTTGAATGGTTGAATAATTTTTATCTACCCAGGAGGTTAGCTCCTTTGAAATATAAGTTTCGTATTTATAAGAAGGATCTACCGGACTGTCCCAGTACCAGCTCCCGAAACCTCCATCTGCACATACCAGGATCTGGTTATACAGGTCAGCAGCCTGCTTCACAGCTAGCGCTTTAGACCAGCCCGCATAATCCCCGCTGTAGCCATGCAAAAGATAAACTACAGGGTATTGCTTGCTCTTGCTATAATTATCGGGTGTTATAATTACCGCTTTGATATCCTTTTTCATTACTGCACTGTAAGTGACAACTGTATCTACCCTGGAAGCATTAATATGTATAGCTGACAGTATACAAATAACAAGAAAGAAGAACTTAAATCTCATTGCTTAAAAATTTAAGAAACGAATATAACATTTTAGAAGACTCATGCATGCTGTTATATTCAAAAAATGCCGCGGGATGGAAGCATGGCAGCATATCACAGGAGCTTTTTTCTTAGGCAGAAGTTTCTCTAAAAAAAACAGGCAGTACGAATTTACGTACTGCCTGCAAGTATTAAAATACGATCTTCGCTATTTAGCTGCTGGCGCCGGTTTATTTTTATCGCCCAGGCTAAAGCTGATGGGAACATTACTTCCTTTAGGGGATACTCGCACATAGCCCGACATTTCCTGGTGTAATGCAGAGCAGAAGTCTGTGCAATAGATCGGGAAAATACCGGTACGGTCTGGAGACCATTTCAATGTAACGGTTTCCCCGGGCATAACCAGCAGTTCTGCATTATTAGCCCCTTTCACACCAAAGCCGTGAGGTACATCCCAATCCTGCTCAAGATTGGTTACATGAAAATAAACTTCATCTCCCATCTGCACGCCCTCAATATTATCCGGTGAAAAATGCGAACGAACAGCAGTAATATAGACGTGTACCTGGTTACCTTGCCTAACTACTTTAGTTTCACTTTCACCTTTAGCAACATAAGGATGCTTATTCGCATTGATATCAAAAATCTTCAATTGCCTGTCTTTTATCAATTCGGCAGGGACAGCTTGTGCATAGTGAGGCTCGCCGATAGTTGGAAAGTCTAATATTAATTGCATCTTGTCCCCGCTGATATCGTACAGCTGTGCACTTTGAGACAGTTCGGGACCTGTTGGCAAATAACGGTCCTTTGTAATTTTATTATACGCAACCAGGTATTTACCGAAAGGTTTTTTCGTATTGCCACCAGGTACCATTAAGTGTCCTACAGAATAATACGTAGGCTGGCGATCCAGTACTTTCAGATCCTTAATATTCCATTTCACCACTTCTGAAGAAACAAAGAAAGAAGTATAGGCGTTACCATTCGCATCAAATTCCGTATGCAAAGGCCCGAGGCCTGGCTTTTGTACTTCGCCATATAAAGCGGCTTCGTATTTAATAACGGGTAAGCCGGAATATTTTTCCTGCTCAAAATTTTTATCTGCAATGGCTTTCTGAATCTTATCATAGCTGAACACAGGCAATAAAGCAGCTAACTTACCGCTGCCCACAATATATTCTCCGGTAGGATCAACATCACAACCGTGCGGAGATTTTGGACAGGGTATAAAATATACGATATCGGGGAACTCCGCCACATCCAGTACTGTAACTTCGTTTTTCATTTCAGTAGTTGCTGTATGCGTGTCTTCATTATACTTGTTATGCGCGTATTTTAGGGCCTGCTTTTTACCTTTACCGGCTTTTACATATTCTTCCGCTTTTTTCCAGTTAACGGCCATAATAAAATCCTTATCGTTCCGTGAAGCGTTCACTTCCAGTAAAGTATTCGCCTGCTCGGTGTTATAGCAGCTAAAGAAAAACCAACCATGAGATTTACCTTTGCCTGCACGGGCCAGATCAAAGTTCACACCCGGTGTTTTTAGCTGGAACGCCAGGTTCATTTCCCCGCTTGTTTTATCAATACTTACAAAACTGATATGTCCTTTAAAGTTGTCTTTATATGTATCAATAGGAACATCACCGGCTTCCCCATCTTCAGGTACGCTAAACCGTGTGCCAGCCACAATATATTCTGAATTTTCGGTTCCAAAAGGAGAGCTATGGTTTCCCGCACTGTTTGGCAGCTCAATAATTTCTGCAGTACGGAAAGTTTTTAAATCTATGCGCGCCAAACGGGGCGTGTTGTTGCCATTCACAAAAACCCATTTACCATCGGCAACGCCATCTGTCATCGACATTTCTACGTGGTGCAGATCGTCCCAGGGTACAAAACCGTGAGAAGTATTAAGCATGGGTTTGGTTTCTTCACTATAACCCCATCCTTTTTCCGGGTCAACAGAAAATACTGGTATTACACGCAGCAAACGTCCGCTGGGCAAACCATATACGCTCAGTTGCCCGCTGAATCCACCTGATACGAAATTATAAAATTCATCGTATTTTCCGGGAGCCACGTAAGTTTTAGAAGCAGCATCTCCGCTTACAGCACTACCCGACCCTTTAGGTTTACAGGAACTGATATATAAAGCAGCTACTGCCAGCAAGGTAACTGATATTTTTTTGTACGACATAAAACTATTAATTGAGTTTGAATAATTATTTTCTTTCCTGGTACAGGAAACTTTTTTAACAGAAAACTATAGCTCTTACGATTTAGTTGGTTCCATCATTCTGGCGCATAAATTCCAGTATTTCTCTTGCTTCCTGCTCCGCCAGGTTTTGATTGGGCATGCGTACCAAACACAATTCGAGCTGGGCCTGTACTTCCGGGTCTTTATCGATCATAGGATCGGGATTGGTAATAAAGTTCATGATCCAGTAAGGAGTATGTTTCGTGCTTACACCTTTCCAGCCCGGTCCCACTAATTTTTCATCAGTAACCTTATGGCAGGAAAAACATTTTGTTTCTGCAATAGCTTTCCCCTTTGCTGCCATAGCAGCATCTAAAGCGCCAACTGTTACATTGGTTTCATCGAATTTCCCTTCCCCTCTTTTAGGGTCGTAAGTTGAAGTTTCAGGAACCGGCTGAGCACTTTCAGACGTTCCTGCCGGAGATGTGGAGCCCTTGCTGTCATCGCCACCGCAGGCGCCGATAAAAATGACAATCAGTAAGCCTAATATGGCCATTGCTTTTTTCTTCATATGTCTGATATTTTTTTTTAATAGGCCAAAAGTAGTTTCGCTCTATGGTACAGCTGTATGACTGGGATCATACATATCAAAATGTTTTTGTTTTAATTTTAAACTGTTTAGCCGGCTCTATTCCGGTACAATTGTTCTAATAATCAAACATCGTGAAACGACATACAAGCATCATCCCTCTTTCAAGAGACCACCATCTTGGGTTACTTTGCTGCTGGAAGATCAGGCAGGGCATCAAAAAAAATATTCCGCCAGAGCGCATGAAAGCTTATATTCTCTATTTCTGGCACACACACCTTGCGGGCCATTTTGACGAAGAAGAAAAGCTTTTATTCAAAAATGCAGAAGAAACGCTTAATAAGCAGGCTATCATGGAACATCGGCAGCTTCACTTTTTGGTTGATGAAATATCCGGCTCAGCCACTTTTCAAAACCTCAATGTATTTGCCAATCTCCTGGAAAAGCATATCCGCTTTGAAGAAAGAATTTTATTCCCTTACCTGGAGACAGTAATACCTCCAAACGAGCTGTTGGCTATAGGGAAGCAGCTTGAGGAGCTACATAGCGGCACAGCTACTGATGATTTTGCTGATGAGTTTTGGGTATAACGATAAGCAGCAGGTATTAATGAGTAATAAGTGATTAATCTTCGATACTCCATCTCGAATATCGTTTCCTTAATGTTTCCAATGTAATTGCGGGGCTACCTTGTCTGCGACTGGCAGGCATGCGCAACAGTGAACGCCTGTGTTGGCGTTATCATCAACCTCTTTATGTAAACGATTAAATATTTACTAATCACTTTTGGACGCAGTCCCTGGCTTTCGGACTTACAGACTTTCCGGCTACGCTATTTTAATTTATATACTTCGGTGCCGGCAAGCAGAAAGCAGCCTAAACCATAATCCTCAAAGTCAGGCATGCTGGTATAGGTAACCGGCTGCCCGTCTTTGGGCTCCTTACCGGTGCCCTGTACATATCCTAAAAAGCCATTTTTATGCACTGCATCCTTTACCATTGCCTTCCACGCTTTTGTAAGTACAGGCATATAAATTTTTTTGTCAAGAATACCCTTTCTTACTCCCCATGCAAAACCATACGTAAACAAAGCGGTTCCGGTAATCTCTTTACCGCCGTAATGGTTAGGGTCGTGCAGGCTTACGGTCCACAAGCCATCCGGTTGCTGTATTTTAACAAGCGCGGCGCACATATCTTTAAAATCCTGTAAATACTCGGCATAATGAGGGTCTGACGCAGGCAGCTCATCCAATACCCGCACCAGTGCAGCAATTACCCACCCATTCCCACGGCTCCAGTAGCAGTCTTCACCATTAGGCTCTTTATAAGGCGGATCAAAATCAGCATCCCGCCACCATAAATGATCTTCGGGGTTATATAAGCCCTTATTACCATGCTTATTCTTAGTATAAGCATACATAGCATACATCTTATCAAAATACTTTGTGTCGTTATATAAATTACCCAGCTTTGTAAATACAGGCATAGCCATCTGTATAGCATCGATCCAGCTCCAGTCGTCATCCTTGTCACTTGCAATTACATTATCCATGCAGGCTTTAATATCTTTAATACGCTCTTCCTTTTTATCTATCAGGTAAAGATCTATATAAGTTTGCCCACAACACTGGTCATCGGCATTCTTGGTAGTAATACCGTTGCGCAGGCCCCACTTATGCTTTTCACCCCAATCCACTGCATAATCATAATATCTCTTTTGCGGGTCAATACTATACAAAGCCATCAGCCCTTCATAGTACACTCCCCGTGTCCATATATTACTTGGCCTTTCCCTGTTAGTTACAATAGGCTTCCCTGTATCGGGCCATTTGTTCATGAAATACTGGTTAGTAAGCCGCATTACGCTTAAAATATTTTTTTTAGAAGGAAGTTTCTGGGCGCTTAGAATAACAGGCACGGTAAAAAGTAAGACCAACGGCAAAAAAAACTTACATCGCATGACAAGAGATTTTTTCGTTATTTAAAAATCAATATTACTTCAAATATCCATTCCAGGCGTCCTGTAGTATCCTGAAATTACGGAATACCGCCCCATCCATCTCTGTAAGGATCAGTTCCACTGTTAATTGGTTCCTTTAATAACACGCTTTTCCAGCATTACAAAAGCATCTGGTTCCATGTATTTTTTATAATTCATAAATAAAGGTTTTACGTATGGTAAAATAATTACAATAAAATGGATTTGTTTCATTTTTATATAATCACTAAATCTTTGGTGCCTATCAGATCTGTTTATTGAAATTTAGTTTCGATACAATTTCGCAAACGATTGCATAAAAAACCTACTAAAAGCAGGACGGATCAGGACAGTGAAGGAACGAGTTAAAGATATATTCGCAGCACCAATTGATAGAATAGTTGAATGTTGCTTACATAAAAGAATGGTTGCAGGCTTGAAAACAATATAAATATATAAGTATTAAATTGTACTGATTTGCTTAAACTGGTAGCAGTATTGCTATCTTCCGTTATAAAGCATAAACGGGGTTACTGTTAAGACTGCTTCAAAATGCATACGAACATGAAACTAAATAGTACGATCCTTATCACTATCCTTTTTTTGAGCCATATTTTGTTGGCACAAACTACATCTAAAATAAATCGCCAGCAGGTGGTACAGCGTCATACGGTACAACTTCATAAAGCCGACACCCTGGCTTCTCTTTCAGTAGGCAACGGCTCTTTTGCTTTTACCGTTGATGTTACGGGGCTGCAATCTTTTCCGGACGACTACGCATCAGGCGTACCGCTGGGAACTCAAAGTGAATGGGGCTGGCACGCATTTCCTAATGTAAATAACTATAAGGTTAAAGATGCATTAAAAACCTATCATCTCAATGGCAGGGATGTTACCTACATGGTTCAAAACAACCAGGGTCCCGAACTGTCAAAAAAAACAGCCGATTACTTCCGCATCAACGAGCACAGGCTGCACCTGGCCAACATCGGTTTGGAGATTATTAAAAAAGATGGCAGTATTGCAAAACTTTCTGATATAAAAAATATCAGCCAGCAACTGGATATGTGGACAGGCGAAATAAAATCGTCTTTCACTGTTGAAAACATTCCGGTTCAGGTAACCACTTACGGGCACCAGCAGCAGGATGCTATTGCTACTAAAGTCTCGTCTCCCCTTATTGCCCAAAAACGTTTACAGATCCGCATCAGGCTGCCGTACCCTAACGGAGATTGGGGCGACAGGGGCAATAACTGGCAGAACCACAACCAACACAGCTCTTCTATTATAAGCAAAACCGCGAATGCGGCTACCATCAACCACACGCTGGATACAACCAGTTATTATATTTCCACATTATGGAAAGGTACAGCGTCTGTAACTCAAAAGCAACCGCACTATTATTTAGTAAAACCAACCAGCGGCAACAGTTTTGAGCTCAGTGTCAGGTTCAATAAAGAAAAGAGCAAAGCTATTGTACCCTCCTTTTTAGCAACCGGACAAAACAGCAAACAATACCTCGCAGCCTTCTGGAAAAGTGGCGGGGCCATTGACTTTGCGGGCAGCACCGACCCACGTGCAAATGAATTAGAAAGAAGGATCATTCTTTCCCAATATCTCACCAAGATCCAGTGTTCCGGTAATTTCCCGCCACAGGAAACAGGGCTAACTTACAACAGCTGGTACGGCAAGCCGCACCTTGAAATGCACTGGTGGCACGGCATACACTTTGCATTATGGGGCAGGCCCGAACTTTTACAGAAAAGTGTGGACTGGTATTTCAAGGTACAGGATATAGCCAAAGGCATTGCCAAAAGGCAGGGATACGAAGGTATCCGCTGGCAAAAAATGACTGATAATAAAGGGCGTGAAGTACCTTCTTCCATCGGGGCCTTTTTAATATGGCAGCAGCCGCACTTTATCTATTTTACAGAATTACTATACCGTGCCAGGCAGGATCGATCCATACTTGAAAAGTATAAAGATCTTGTTTTTGGCACCGCCGATTTCATAGCGTCTTTTGCACGTTATGATGAGGCAACAAAAAAATATGTATTAGGTAAAGGATTGATACCCGCGCAGGAACGTTTTAAGGCAGAGGAAACCTTCAATCCCACTTATGAACTGGTGTACTGGCATTGGGCTTTAAAAGTAGCACAGCAATGGCGTGAACGCCTGGGATTGCCAAGAGATCAGAAATGGGATGCGGTTATCAAAGACCTGTCACCCTTACCGGTTCAGGGCAATAAGTATTTATTTACAGAAAGCGGTACCGATTCTTATACGAACCCGGAATACAGAACCGACCACCCGTCTGTTTTTGGTGCTTTAGGGATGATGCCGCAAACGCCCATGCTTGATAAACAGATCATGCAAAACACATTTGACTGGATATGGAACAACTGGAGCTGGCACGATACCTGGGGCTGGGATTTTCCCATGACGGCAATGACCGCCACCCGTTTGGGAATGCCGGATAAAGCGATTGATGCATTACTAATGCCCATCCAAACCAACACCTATCTTCCTAACGGCCATAACTACCAGGAGGGCAGGCTTACCATTTATTTGCCCGGTAACGGCGGATTGCTTTCAGCTATAGCCATGATGTGCGCAGGTTACGATCAGGCTAAAGGTGTATTGCCCGGTATCCCTAAAGATGGTAAATGGAAAGTAAAATTCGAGGGATTGCAGAAAATGCCATAGCAGGATGAATTGCATAACATTTCAATGTTTAAAATATATAACAACGATGCAAGGGATATTAATCCCCCTCTTAGAGGGGGTGGCCGTAGGCCGGGGGAGGATCTTCCACTCTCCCCCTTCGGGTACTCCCGCCAGCGGGAGATATATGGTATTCAAAAATGTTGTCCCATAGCAGGATGAAGCAGGATTGTAATATAAAGTTTGCTTTGTAGCTTACAAAATCTTATGGGTGTATAACATTTTTTATTAATCTTCCCCAAAAAGGCTTCGGCAAGCTCAACCTGACATTCTATAAACGATGTCACCCTAAGCTTGTCGAAGGGTATTCCTGAAAAATGTTATATACCAAGTTTATTCCCTGACCACATTAAAATAACATTGCTGTCATGAAAATTATATTAATACCTTTCGTTTTCCTTACTGTAGTGGTAACATTAAACGCTCAGCCTGTATTAGAAACCGGTCCTGATATGCCCAAAGAGTGGATAGACAAAGACACCAGGCATAAGATCGTCCGGCTTACATCCAATGACAGGAGCAATCTTAGCTTCTACTTTCACAACAGCCCTTTTGTTGGAGATAAGATGGTTTACTACAGCACCCAAAAAACCAAGGATCGTGCAGCCAAGCAGGAAACCTATAACAGCAATGCTGCAGACCGGCAACTGTACCTGCTTGATCTGAAAACATTAGAAACAGAGCGACTTACCAATAGCGCTTCTCCTATGACCGGGGAAATTGTATCCGCAAAGCTTAATGAAGCTTTTTACCAGGTAAAGGATAGTGTATTTGCCGTAAACCTTTCTACAAAAAAGAAAAGGCTTATATACGTATTCCCAGACGATTTTAAAGCCAGCATCACTACTATTAATGCAGACGGCACATTGCTGGCCGGTGCAAAATCTTCAGATGAAGAAAAAGAATTATTCAGGAAGAACCCGAACAAAAGCAGTTATTTCAATATTATTTATGAAGCCAAACTGCCCCGGACACTATTCACGGTCAATATTAATACGAAACAGCTGAATAAAATATTTACAGACAGCGCCTGGCTCAACCATATACAGTTCTCTCCTGCTGATCCTGCATTATTAATGTTCTGCCATGAAGGCCCCTGGCATAAAGTAGACAGGATATGGACCATTGATGTAAACAGCAAAGCAATAAAGCTCGTTCATAAAAGAACCATGCCTATGGAAATTGCAGGCCATGAATGGATCAGCAAAGATGGCAAAACCATTTGGTTCGATCTGCAGCAGCCACGGGGCGAAACATTTTTTGTTGCAGGTGTAGCGCTGGCTACCGGGAAAGAAAAAAAATATGCGCTGCAAAGAAACGAATGGTCGGTGCATTATACGAGCTCTAAGAGCGATGAAGTATTTGCCGGAGACGGCGGTCACCCCGGATCAGTAGCCAAAGCGCCGGACGGTCAGTGGATATACCTGTTTCAACCCGATGGCAACAAATTAAAATCAGAAAAATTAGTGAACATGAAACACCACCAATACCGGCTGGAACCCAATGTTCATTTTTCTCCCGACCAAAAATGGATTATTTTCCGCGCCAACTTTGAGGGCAAGGAAAACGTTTATGCAGTGGAAATAAAACGATCATAAGATTATACAAAATAGCAAAAATTGAATCAAAGGGCAGATAAATGGTTATAATGAATAGGTTAATGCCAGCAACGCCACAATTATTGCTAAAGAACGGCAGGCCTGCTTACTTGTTTGGAACCTCACAGGGCGGCAGATACATGACGGCCTCTCCTTTTATTTTTAAAATCAGCTAATGAAGTATTCAATCCATCTCATTTTTTATACACTGATTTCATTAAGTTCGATAGGAATACTATGCAGTCCGGTACAGGCGCAGCTTTGGCACAATAAAGAGAGGATCCTGCACTACCAACCATCGGGCAATGACTTCCTCTTACACAAAGGCACAAAAAAATTTAACCGTGCTTTATACGGTACCAATACAGCTTTTCGTGTGGAGACCGGCGATCTGCCCGAGTTTGCCCTGTATATGCCCGGTATGGACGGCAACTGTAAAATAGGTATCCTGTATAAAGATCAAAGTAAATGGCTTACTGAAGCAGGAAGCATTCAAACCGTGTACAGGCCGGGATCTATGCTGTACGAGATAAAAGACCCACTGCTTCAAAATGGTGTGATCAGGCTAACCTCTTTAGCCATGGCCGATGCTGATGGCATGATCATTAAAATAGAAGCGAAGCAGGTTCCTGCCGGTCTATCGGTAGTAATAGCCTACGGAGCAGCCACCGGCAAAAAATTCAGCCGGGATGGAGATATTGGTGCAGACCCTGAATCATCCTTTTATATGCAGCCGGCCTATTGCAAAGACAATATTTACGTGGTGGCGAAAAACCGGTTCCGGTTAAACTATGGTTTTACCCGGCCATTAAGCGAAGAAGAAAGATATGAGATACAGTACGGCCATAAAAAACCGGACACTACTGCAAAGGAGCAACCCAAAGAGCTGAAAGGCACCTTTCCTGTTACCGCTACGGTGAAGCTTGCAGATGCAGAGCAGCAGGCAACGCCCAAAAGTTTATGGGCTTCTTCTGCTAAATCCAAAACACCTGTGATCACAGCCCTGATACCAACAAACGGTAACAGTGAACATTATTTTTTTGTTGAAAGCAATAGCAAAATAAGGCTCTATAACCAAGCTGCGACTATTTTCAGCCAGGCTGAAAAAGCCAGGAAGGTGATTGCTGAAAGAATTGTACTTGAAACACCGGACGAATATATTAACCCTTTAGGTGGTGCGCTGGCCATTGCAGCAGATGCTATATGGGAAACACCTTCGTTCCTGCATGGTGCCGTAGCATGGCGCATGCGGCTGCCCGCCTGGCGCGGGGCTTATGCAGCCGATGCCCTGGGCTGGCAGGATCGTGCGCGTCTTCACTTTGACAGCTATTTAAAGTCGCAGGTAAACCATATTACACCCGGATTGGTAGAGCCGGACACCGCTCTACATTTCGCGCGGCAAAAAGAAAGAATGGGAAATGCCATGTTCAGCAATGGCTATATATGCCGCCAGCCCGATGGAAAGATGCAACCCCATCACTACGATATGAACCTGGTATTTATAGATCAACTGCTTACACATCTCAAATACACCGGGGACATAGCATACATCAAAAAAGTATGGCCTTCTATTCAATTGCACCTGCAATGGGAAAAAAGAAATTTCGATGCAGATGATGACGGGCTGTATGATGCCTACGCCTGCATCTGGGCAAGCGATGCGCTGCAATACAGCGGTGGCGGGGTTACGCATTCCACCGCCTATAATTACCGCGCCAATAAAATGGCAGCGCAAATAGCAAAACAAATCGGGGAAGATGGCAGCCGGTATGAGAAAGAAGCCAATAAGATATTAAGGGCAATGAATCAAAAACTGTGGTCCCGGGAGGTTGGAACATTTGCGGAATACAAAGACCTGGACGGGCTTCAATTGCTGCATACTTCACCTGGCTTATGGACCATTTATCATGCTATTGACGGCGAAACAGCCACCCCGCAGCAGCAGTACCAAATGTTACGTTATGTAGATCATCATATTCCACACGTACCTGTATCGGCAAAAGGTTTACCGTTCCGTGATCTGTACCTCCTGGCAACTACCAACTGGCAGCCCTATACCTGGAGTATCAACAATGTAGCGCTGGCCGAAAACCTGCACACTTCATTGGCTTACTGGCAAAGCGGCGAAAGCAATAAAGCTTTTCATCTCTGGAAAAGTGCGATCGTGGAAAGCATGTATCTCAGTTCCTGCCCCGGGGGGTTCCAGCAATTATCTTTTTATGATGCGGTGAGAGGCGAACTATACCGCGATTTTGCGGATCCCATCGGCGTAGCTGCAAGAACATTAACAGAAGGCTTATTCGGTATCAAGCCGGATGCTTTGAACAATCAATTATTGGTTCAGCCGGGATTTCCTCAGCACTGGAAGTTTGCAAAGCTGGGCACGCCCAATATTTCCTTTGATTTTAAAGAAGAGGAAAACACATCCACCTACAGGATCATACCACGGTACAATAAACCAATGAACCTGGTATTACGTATCAATGCCCTTAAAGATCGTGTGGCAGCCGTTCATGTAAATGGCAAAAAAACAGCCTGTAACTGGAAAGAGGCGTTGCGCATACCTGTTATAGAGATCAATGCCGGGGCGCAGCAAAGCTATACTATCCGGATCACCTGGACAGGCAATGCCATTGAAGGCACAGGAGACCTGATCACCTCCGTTATCCATGAAACGGCACAGCTATCCTTTCCTATAGCCAAAGCCGGAACAGTAACGGATCCGCAGCAGGCTTTTACACAAGTATCTGTACAGCCCGGCGCCATAAAATTTTCAGGAGCAAAAGAAGGCAGGCATCCTTTATTAATCAATCTCCGGCAGGGTGATGCCAGCTGGACAGCTCCTGTTATGGTTCATATTAAACCTTCGGTTGAAATAAAAACAACAGATGAGCGCACTAAAAATGCAGCCGGGATTTCGGTAACCAATAACAGTTCCACGGTAAAAAAAGGAACTATAATCGTAAACAGCTTTAAAAAAGCAGTAAGCATAGCGCCCGCCAGCTCCCAAACCATTGATATACCTGCGGCACAGCTGGTAAAAGGCACTAATAAAGTAACCATTCAATGGCAGGATGGAACCAGCTCTTACAGCGCCATCACTAACTGGGAGGCTG
The DNA here is from genome assembly GCF_054779315.1 of Niabella aquatica. NCBI lineage: Bacteria > Pseudomonadati > Bacteroidota > Chitinophagia > Chitinophagales > Chitinophagaceae > Niabella > Niabella aquatica. Next base: position 1,006 of record NZ_BAAGYM010000019.1, on the reverse strand, counting down.
CAGCCACAGGGAATTATGAGGCTATCGATATTTCGCAGGCATTGAACGACCAGGTAACCCATACGTTCCGGCACCAATACCTTTCACCAAGACCCGCAACTACTACCTTACAAATTCCCTGGCAGGGCATTGGCAACTGGTGTTATCCTTTAATTCAACCGGAGATCAGTGATGAAGGTATCAAAGGCAAAGAAGCTATCTACCTGGATAAAATACCTTTCAAAATAGGTGCTGTAAAGAACATCGCCTATACATCACAATGGGACAACTTCCCTGAAAGCATCCGCATTCCTTTATCGGGCAGATCGCGCCACGCCTGGCTTTTAATGGCCGGCACTACCAATCACCAGCAAAGCCAGATGGCCAACGGGATCATTTATATCGAATACAGGGACGACACCAAAGATTCTTTGCCATTGATCAATCCTGAAAACTGGTGGCCCATTGAGCAGGATTATATGAATGACGGATTTGCTTTTAAAAGCAGTCCTAAGCCTTACCGCCTTATTTTTAAAACAGGTACTTTTACAAGAAATTTCAACGATTACAGTACCATCAAAGGATTTACTAATATGGCTATAGAAGGCGGCGCAGGAACGGTGTTAGACATTCCCTTAGATGCTGATAAAGAACTAAGATCTTTAACGCTTAAAACATTAGCCAACGAAGTAGTAACAGGTATTATGAGCCTTACGCTGGAAAGGCCGTAAGCTATACGGTACATGAGGTAAAAAGTAAATTGCTAAAGTTTGTAAATTGTCCGGGGCTGACCAAAAAGGCTCCTTGATTGTCATATTGAGCGATCATAAAAGTATTGCATTTAAGTTCACTGATATGACAAAAAACGGATATCATGGTGAGCTTGTCGAACCATAATTCGATTGAAAAATCATCTTTCGTCAGGCTGTTAATGACAAGTGAAGCAACTGTCTAAATACCAATGACTTGCAATTCATGCTTTTTAGCAAGTCTTTGAAGTAAGGATAGTTCTTTCGCTTTAAGTTGT
>NZ_BAAGYM010000018.1:0-76562 GCF_054779315.1 Niabella aquatica | reverse complement strand
CCTCACTTAAAGCAATTTTTGCTCCAAATGAGGCATTTTTTATATTCTTTTGCTAATAAAATACAAGCCTACACTGCATTACATATTTTCAGGAAGACCCTCAAAAGTCCGAGGATTACAACCCCAAACCAGTAAAATAACTAGTGTTAAGTTAACTGTAAGTTGTCGGTGATGGGGCCAAGTGTCTGCGAAACAAAATCAATAATCAATGCCCAATGATCATTTATGGATTGTCTTACAATTGAGTATTGAGCGTTGAATTATAACAGGAGTTACAACTTGCTATTAAACTGCAACGCGGCATTTTATAGTTATCATAACCTAGCATCCAGCAACCAGTATCTCGGAACCGGCAACTTACTCATACCCCACCATCCACATGGTAATACCAAAGCCGGTGTAATGGGCAGACGTGTTGCCGGCACCACCAGCGCCCTGGTATTCATACAGCTGAAAATCTTTATACACCAGGCCAATGCCCCTGGCATATTTTTCAACAGCAACTTCTTTGGTACCGATCTTCGTTTCAGAAGTAGGTGGTATATTGATCGTTTCGTTGTGCTGCTCGACCGTCCATACATTGCTGTATTCCTGCTCTTCAACGATTTCATTTGCAGCATATGAATAAACAAAGCTCCAGGTGTTCATATCATAGCCGGTGCTCATGTCAAACAATGACCCATAGGGTGCAAAGGGCAGCTGGCTGTTTCCCTTCCAGGTAAAGCCCTGCCTTAAAGGGGCTTGCAGTGTAACCACGCGCAGGTTGTTATCAGTCACTTCAATTTTATTGTCGTAAGCAGTAATAAAATACGTACCATTGCTTACCCAGCTGCCGGTAGCCGTTTCGTTGTTGATCTGCCGTTGTACTATAAAAGTTTTTCGCCCGGAGTTATCGGTAGTTTCGCCGGTAATGGTATGCTTTACCTGGTATTTGTGTACTTCAATCACAGAACCGCCTCTTGGAAAAACAGTAGAGTCTAACCGGTAGGTGATGGATTTACCTATCACCAGCGGCATATAATCTGCAACACTGTCTGTTTCAAAAATTTCTTTTTTCTCATTACAGGAAAAAAGCAGAACAGAAATAAACAGCATGCACAGGTATTTCACCAAATTGTATTTTAAGTTGATCGTAATATACAGCATGTTTAATGAAACAGCATCGGCGCTGGCCTCATAATTATTACAAACTTAGATCATTTTACCAGACTGTATGATACCTCCGCCGATAACATCGTCACCTTCATAGAATACAGCGCTTTGCCCGGGTGCAATACCTTTGGCGTTCTCATAAAACGCTACACGTATACCGCCATTTCCGGGATACAGGTTACTTAAAGTACCACTGTCTTTATACCGGATCTTTGTTACAGCTTCCATACCGGGTGTTATTGTTTCATACTTAATCATGTTCAGCTTACCTACCAGCATTTCATTCTTATCAAGATCAGCTTCGTCGCCAAGGGTTACAGTGTTCGTTGAAGGATCAATCCCGGTTACAAATGCCGGCTTACCCAGGGCAATGTCCAGTCCTTTGCGCTGCCCGATGGTATAAAACGGATATCCCTTGTGCCGGCCCAGGATGTTCCCCTGCTTATCTACAAAATAACCGCCGTTCACACGCTCTTCCAGTCCTTCTACGCGGCGCTTTAAAAAGCCCCGGTAATCATTATCGGGCACAAAGCAAATCTCGTAGCTTTCACTTTTTTTAGCCAGCTCAGGATAGCCGTAATCAATCGCCATTTGCCTGATCTCGGTTTTATGATATCCCCCCAGCGGCAATAAGGTACGGCGAAGCAGATCCTGCTGCAGTCCCCAAAGCACATAGCTTTGATCCTTGGTAGGATCTACTGCTTTACTAATAACATAACGGCTGTTCTCGTGCTGCCGGATCTTTGCATAATGCCCGGTTGCTATAAATTCGCAGCCCAGCGCATCTGCCCTCTTTAAAAGCGCCCGCCATTTGATATGGGTATTACACAGTACACAGGGATTAGGCGTACGCCCTGCCAGGTATTCTTCTACAAAATCATTTACTACAAAATCTCCAAACTCTTCGCGTATATCTAATATAAAATGCGGGAAGCCATGCTGTACTGCTGCCATGCGGGCATCGTTGAAACTGTCTACATTGCAACATCCCGTTTCCTTTTTGCTGCCCCCGCTTTGGGCATAATCCCATGTTTTCATGGTAATACCCACTACTTCGTAACCCTCATGGTGTAGCATAAGGGCCACTACGGTACTATCTATACCGCCACTCATAGCCACCAAAACTTTCCCTTTTTTGCTCATTTTTTCAAAAAAATTAAGGGGCAAAGATACTATTTTTAAAATTGGTACCGGAATTCTGAGATTTATGGGTGGCAGGCTACATTTCCGCGCATAAACCTCACCCCAATTCTCCCGGTAGTAACAGGACTAAAAAAAGTTAAACACCGAAAAATATGTATACGCACGGGTTTTTATATTTACAACCAAAAGAATATGATACTCGTCCATTTTAAGGGCTGCCCTTACACGCAAAGACAGCAGTACCGGTTTGAATTTACGTCCATTCGGCATCGCTTGCCTCTGACCATTTAACTTTTCCACAAGCTGTACAGGTATCAACAGTTCCCTGTATTTTAGGTTCGGTAAAACCGCAGCAAACACAGGCATAAAATCCATCCCGGGGATATTGAGCTGTGTAGAATTTTTTGACTTTATCGGGCAGGATGTGCAAGCCTGGCTTTGTATCTTTTTTGGACCGTTTAAAAACACTCACCCCTCCGTTTACTTCAAGAATAGCATACTTTACCTGGCCCAGGTGCTCAATGCCTGCCAGGCGCAGTTCCATAAAAAATTCATCGAAAGATATATTCTCGTTCTTCACGATCTCCTCTGTATAACGGCCGTTTTTTATAATGACTACAGGCTCCCCTTCGATCAGCTTTTCTATTTTATCTGATTTTAAAAGCAGGTAAGTAATAGCCCTGTAAAAAATAATGATGCTTACAATGGTAAGTACAGCTGGTAATACGCCAACATCGCTGTAAAAACCCATGTCTCCCGCAGCCGAACCAAGCGTTAAAATAATGACCAGCTCAAATACGGTAAGCTGGCGTACACCTTTTTTGCCGGTAAGCCTTAAAGCCAGCAAAACAACAATAAATGAAATCAGGCAGCGCAACAGCACTTCCAATAAGAACCACCAGTTTTCACTGCCCAGTAAAAAATCACGAATGCTAAACATAAAAAATCCCAAAGGTTAGTTCAACTTACGAAATAGTATTGTAAATACAAACAGGTATTTGAATATCGTTAAAGCCTTATTATGATTATTTTTCATAACAGATTAAAAATCAAAAGAAAAATTTTCAATCGGGCAATAAGGACGTAGAAAATTATTTACCACCCCTCCATTCCTGCGGTGTTACACCGTACTCCTGTTTAAACACCCAAAATAGCCCGGATCGTTATAGCAGCAGTCCAGCGCAACCGATGCAATGCTACTGTCGTGGTGGAAGTTTAACCTGGTAAGAAAATCGGATAAAAAAGCTATTGCCCTGCCGATGCATCTCAGTATGGGCTTTGATGAAAAAGGGAAGATCGTTTCTGAATCCGCGTATTACAGCGAAACTTTATTAGCAAAATAATCTGATGGCGCAATTGAGAGCCAGACAACTTTTCTCATGTAAAATTACGGAGGGGGTATTCTTATCTCTTCCCTTACGAATAAAAAAATAACCCGAAAACCGGCCAGGCAGGCAGTTAATAAAAAAACAAGCCCATTCAATTATTCGCCTTAGGATGATACCGGGCTATTTTAAACCCTGAAAATAACTATTTCCCTGTTTTTGCCCAGCTGTCTTTTAATGTTACAGTACGGTTAAATACCAGCTTATCCTCAGGGCTTTCTTTATCCAGCACGAAATATCCTTTGCGCAAAAACTGGAAGTGTTCTCCAAGACCAGCTTCTTTTAACGCGGGTTCCGCCAGGGCGTTTGGTACAACTTTAAGTGACCGCGGATTTAAATAGGACTGAAAGTCACCAGCTTCACTGGCCGGATCTTCCACGGTAAATAATCTGTCGTACTCGTTTACCTGTATGGCAATATGGTCTTTAGCATTCACCCAGTGCAGGGTTCCTTTTACATGGATGCCTGATGTATCTGAACCGCTTCTGCTCTCTGGGATATATGTACAGTTTAGCTGTATAATATTACCGGCTTCATCTTTTATCACTTCATCGCACTGAATAATATAAGCATGCTTTAGGCGAACTTTTTGCCCGGGTGCCAACCTGAAGTATTTCTTAGGCGGATTTTCCATAAAATCCTCGTGTTCAATGTAAAGCTCATTGCTGAAGCTGATTTTCCTGCTGCTGCTACCGCTATCTTCGGGATTGTTTTCTGCCAGTAATATTTCACTATCAAGGCTGTAGTTGGTAATCACCAGTTTCACCGGATCGAAAACAACCATTCTTCTTAAAGCGATTCTGTTGAGGTGTTCACGGGCGCAAAACTCAAGCAGGCCAACATCTACCATATTCTCCCGCTTACCCACTCCTATCCTTTCGCAAAAATCGCGGATACTTTCAGGCGTATAACCCCGGCGGCGATAACCGGCTATGGTAGGCATCCGGGGATCATCCCAGCCAATAACATGTTTCTCATTCACCAGCTGCAACAGTTTTCTTTTACTGGTTACCGTATGGCTTAGATTACGCCGGGCAAACTCATACTGTTTAGAAGGAAATATTTCTAATTTTTCAATGAGCCAGTCATACACTTCCCGGTGCGGCACAAATTCCATGGTACAGATAGAATGGGTGATATGCTCAAGAGAGTCGCTTTGGCCATGCGCAAAATCGTACATGGGATAAATGCACCATGCATCCCCGGTACGGTGATGGGAGGCATGCCTGATACGATAGATCAGGGGATCGCGCATCAGCATGTTAGGTGATGCCATATCTATCTTGGCGCGCAGTACTTTTTCCCCATCCTTATATTTCCCGGCACGCATATCGGCAAACAGCTGCAGGTTTTCCTCTGTGCTTCTTTCTGCATAGTGATTGCGGCGCCCCGCTTGCGTGGGGGTGCCCTTTTGTGCAGCTATTTCTTCGCTGCTGCTGTCATCTACATAAGCCAGACCTTTTTTGATGAGCTTTATTGCATACGCATACAATTGTTCGAAGTAATCGGAAGCATACAGCTCATTGGCCCATTCAAAGCCCAGCCATTTAATATCTTCTTTAATACTTTCTACGTACTCCGTATCTTCTGTAACAGGATTCGTATCATCAAAACGAAGATTGGTACCACCACCATATTTTTGGGTTAATCCAAAATTAAGACAAATACTGCTGGCATGACCAATATGCAGGTAGCCGTTTGGCTCCGGCGGAAAGCGGGTCATGATTGACTGATATTTACCAGCCGCTAAGTCGTTCTCTACAATTTCTTCTAAAAAATTGAGGCTTTTTTCTTCCTCCACATGCTTATCTACGCTCATATACTATTTACTTGAATAGCAGCAAATTTAATTGTTTAAGCGGAATTGTGAAGTTATTTCAGATTCGGGGTTCCAGGTTCAAAGCTGACAGATGGTTGAAGATGATTGAAAAGTTGAAAGTCCGCCTGACCGGACGGGCAGGGTTTAAAAGTTCACAAGGCCAGGAATCATCAATTTCTGAAGGAAGCCATTTTATATTTTACATTTAAACTTTTACAGTCTGCATTACTTCCCCTCAGCCCGGTATTTTACAATAGAACCAAAAGGCTTTAGTTTATACCTATCCGAAAGCAGCTCTGACTGCAGGATATCCAGTTGTTTCTGCCGGTTATCCCTGGCTTTCGCAATCAGGCTAAACATATAGTCCACCATATCAATGGCAGCCCTGGCAGTGAGCGGACCCAAAGCCGGACTCCTGTTTTTCGCGCTGCCGGCTGTTGTGCTGTTATATGTTACTGTTCAACGCCGCATCAATCTTTGAAAGAAACTACTATGAAGTTGTTTAAACTTTTACTATTTGAGTTTTTTGAAAGAAAAATGTAGTTTTCCTGGAATCGGCTTCGTCAGGCTCAGCCTGACATGCATTTTTGAAAAGTTTAAACAAGTTCTATATAGTTAAAGCCTTGGTTTTAAAATAGTATGTATTATTTTAAGCCATTAACTATAACTTTTGACTGCTTTATTTAGCCGTTATAAACTCAAACTGTTCTCCGCCATAGATCAACCCTACGCTGCCATCAATACCACAAATATGCTTTTCATGATAATGGTTTTTGAATTACTATTTAATAATGTATTCATAAATGGTAGTGTACACGGTACTGTTGTCGGAGCTGCGCCGGCTGCTGGTTACAGGGTATCCATCGCTGTTGGCTTCGTAAGTATAGGTGTAGGTTACAGGCGTTCCAGCAACACCATTATAATAATTGGTGATGACATAGCTTTCGGTAGCAAAATCGCTTTTGTTCAAAAAACTAACCTGGCCGCTTCCGTAATAAGCATTTTTTACGGTTTTGCTATATACGTACTGGTATTCCTGTACAAGAGTACCTGAACTATTATAGGTTTTGTACGATGCAACGCTTTTTTTATCGGCACTCCAGGTGTACACATATTTAGCACCACCGGGCAGCACTTCTTCCACCCTGTCGGCGTAATAATTGTATTGGTACAATATACCTTTAGCCCCATCGTTGTTATATCCCTGCTTTGTAGCCAGCCGGCCTTGCGCATCATACGCATATTCCCAACGGTTACTGCCCAAATTGGGATAGCGAAGGCTGGTAATATTTCCCTTACTGTCATAATCGTAGGTGATCACAGTTTCTGAGCTACGGCCCTTATCCTGTATCTGCCCGGTAAGACGATCCTGATCATTCCATGTATATTCATTTGTTCCGGAATATGTGCCGGATACCGTATTGGTACGGCTTAAAAAGTATTTTTTTTCTGGCTGTTTTACATCATCTTTATTTTTAGAGCAGGAAAATAATGTGCATGCTATTAATAGTAAAATAAACAGGTGTTTCATTTTTTTTAATTTTTATTGAATAGAACATTTACAAAAAAGTGAACCTAAAATTCAAGCGTGGCGTTTACTGTTCTTTTCTCACCATCCCTGGTAAACAAAACCAGGTCTTTTATTTCTACAGTATGATTATTCACCTTAATGCTGCCGGTAGATTTCCCGGTTCCGGTAAATAATTTTTGATCCAGTCCATTGCCTACACCCTCCAATGAAACAGCAACAATGCCGGGTTCAGGCTCGGTCATTGGCAGCGAAGAGCCTCCATCATATATTTTCAGGTTGAGGTTGGTGGTAGCGTCTTTTTCGGTTAGAAATATAACCTGCAGCCGTTCAAAATTGGCGTTTGCAGGATCATTGCTTTCGTTATGCTCGCAGAGTACTGAAAAATTACCCTTTTCCTTGTCGCCAAAGTACTGGGTTTGTATTTTGCCGCTTACCTCTTTGCCGTCAAAACTGAATTTGCCGGTTTTGTCTTCTTCATCATTAACGGTAAGTCCGGCTTCGGCGGCTTTTTCTGTTACAGTATCGTTTACCTTTTTACCGGTATTATCGCCGCAGGAAAACAACAGTGCAGAAAAAATAAGCGCTGGCAGCATTACTCTTTTCATATGCATTATTCTAATTGTTTTTAAATGTTTATATAAAAAATAAATTGTACAGGTGCGTGCAGGCAAATATGACCGATGAACGGCAATTGAAAATCGATGAAGGAAAAGAAAAGTCCGGGGGTCGGGAATACCGGGAAATTGACAGTGGACTGTATATTACATTGCACATTATCTAAAATGCTAACGCTGCATTAACCGTCTTACTGTGCCCATCAAGGTTAAAAAGTTTCAGGTTCTTTAATACCAGCTTATTGCCTTCTACTGATATGCTACCGGTTGATTCCTCTTTGGTAACAAACTCCTGACTGCCAAGCTTAGCGCCAGATAAAGCAATATGCGCTTCTCCAGGTTCCATAGAGTAAAAACCTTCGGCAGGTTTTAACGATCCTTTTGCCTGCGCTTCAGTGGCAAATGTGACTTGTAGCAGGGCGTAAGGTTCATCCTGCTGACAAACAATGGAAAAACCATCTTTGGCTTTGTCTCCAAAATACTGAGTAGAAACTTTTCCTGAATAAGTAATGTCGCCGACAGAAAAATTTGCCGTTTGACCAGACGACCTGTCCAGCCCTAATGCCAAATCTGCAGCATCTTTGGTAATTGTATCAGTACGCATGGTATTTTTATTTTCCTTGCAGGAAACCATTAGCACTGATAGCAGTAAGATTGCTGAAATATTTTTCATTTTCGCTGGTTTATATGATCAAATAATTTATTACCAATACAAACCTAAAAAGCAATGCTGCGCCTTAAAAAATATACCCGATGAAAGGAATTTAAAAATCGATGAAAGAATGCAAGTCTGCTATACTGGTAATGAAATAGTAGCAATAGTACTATTACCCGAAGGATTGGAAAAATAAATACCGGCATTTATTTTTTGAGCCAGCTCACGAGTAATATGTAAACCAAGCCCGGAGCCGGATATCGCATTTTGCCAGTCAGCGATGGCGCTTTCATAGTCCTGCTGTGAGAAGGCTTGGCCGTCATTTTCAATAGTAATCAGGCAGGAATGGTTAAGCTTTATAGCCGAAATAGAGATAGTGCCGTTATCGGGCGATGCTTTTATTGCATTTTGCAGAAGGTTGCGGATAATGGTTTGCAGATAATATACATCTGTCTCAATTACAATACTGTTTATTATATCATTTTTATAGCGGATATTTTTTGTTGCACTGCTTAGTTGCAGCAGGCTTTGACAGGAAGTTACCAGTTCTGCAATACATACCGGCTGTGTTTGTATTTTAAACTCGCTCATTTGTGTTTTGCTCCACAATAAAAGATCTTCCATTGTTTCAAGCAAAGAACCGGTAGCCTACTGGATATTACTGCTTAAAGTTTGTTTTTGCTGCTCGCTTAGTGCACCAGGATTTAGCTGCTGCAGCTTTAAAAACTGGTACACCTGGTTAATGGGCGAACGCAGGTCGTGGCCGATAATGCCAAATAGTTTTGCCTTGGTTTGATTAGCTGCATCCAACTGCCGGTTTAAGGTAGTGAGCGTTTTGTTTTTATCATCTAACAATGATGCCGTCTTTCTTTTGTTTCTGTAAATAATCAAAAGCAATACAGCAATCAAACCCAGCAATAAAAGCCCTCCAACCATCCAGAAGCGCTGTGTGCGTGCTGCATCCAATTCTATATCCTGATTTTCTATCTGTTGCTGTTTACTTTTGTTCTGGTAAATAGCCTCCATTTCTGAAATGTTCAATGATACCTTTTGTGTGGTCAGCGTATCAGCAATAAGGCAATAACTTTTAAAACTGTTGAGTGCGGCGGCAGTGTTGTTGGTCATGATATTGGCTTCCGTCAGAGATTTCAGCAAGTCGGCATATTGCTCCCTGCTGTATTTGCCTGCCACCGGTTGTGCCATATTGTAATACCGGAGCGCAGCGTTATAATCTCTCAATGCCATGTAATAATCGCCATAAGCAAGGTGTACGGAATAAAGCATGATCTCTTTATTGTCTTGTTTCGCCCGCACATCAGCTTTGCTGATATATGCCATAGCCGTTGGAGGATCATTTTCTTTGAGCGCCAATCCTGCTATTTCCAGGTTGGAAGATACGGCCTCAGACCATGTGCCGGGCGCTTTGGCAATGGTTTGGTGCAGCAGGTCATAATATTTCATGGCCTGCAGCCGGTTGCCCCACATAGCATAGCCCCTGACAAACTTTCCATAAGCTGTAATATCAACGGGAATGGAAATACCCAGATAAGGGCTTGCTACTTCCAGGTATTCCAAAGCCTTTTCAGGCTGCTTCAATTGCAGGTAAATTTCGGCTACCATCATCAGCTTAACTGCATAATCGGTTTTTATTTTGGGAACAGAAGTGGTATCCACCTTTGCCTTATACAGTTCAGCGCTTTTAAGAAAATAATTAAGCGCAATGGTATAATAACTTTTCTGTTGCTGATTGTACAGCCCCATATTATAATAAATATCACCTTTATTCTTTAAGGTATCTACCGTTTCAACTACATATTTTAATTGCTGAAAAGCCCGGTCGGCTTTAGGCTGCAGCCCCATATGATGATAAATGGAAACCAGATTGCCTAAAGATTTGGTGCTTAATTCTATTAACCTTCCTTTTTCAGCCACTGAATACGCTTTTTCAAAGTAAATACTTGACGAATCAAACTGCTGTTTATAATAATAACCCGAAGCTATTGCCTGGCTGAAAAGATACTGATCAGCATGATCATTTTTAGGTGTAAGGGCAAGCCCTGCTTTGCCATCAGTAATAAGCGCATCAAAACTCTCGGGCTTACCGGAAAAAGCCGCCTGTGTTTGCTCAACAGATTGCTTTTTTTCCTGTAACAAAGACTGCTGTCCCCTGCTTTGGGCTTGCGCACAGCAAAGAGCACACACAACCAATAATGTGGTAAAAAGTGACTGAATATACATGGTGGTTAGAGGTTATTAAGTTTATAGTTTTAGCTGAGCCATTCCGGTCCGGTACGTTTTACCTATAGGGATGGCCACATCACCACATATTATGCTATTCCCGGCAATACGGTTTATTTTGCAACACGCCACAGCATAGCTGCGGTGCACCCTAACAAATTGCTCAGCAGGCAGCTTTTCCAGGAAGCCTGTTAGCGTAGTTAAGGTAAGATAGTTTTTCTTTTCCGTCACTACTTTGGTATAATCCTGCATGGCTTCCAGGTAAATAATTTCATGCAAGGGCAGTTTTACCTGTTCGTGGCCTTCTTTAATGACAATGAAACCTCTTTCAAAAAGCACTTCATAAGCAGCCGCTTTCTGCTTCATTGTCCAGTATTCATGCAGCCTTTTAGCAGTTACCGCAAACCGCGCCTCCGTAAGCGGCTTTAGTATATAATCAAACGCATAAAGCTCAAACCCGTCCAGGGCAAACTCAGGATGAGAAGTAATAAAAATAGCAACGGGAACCTGTTGTCTTATAACGCGCAGCACTTCAAGCCCTGTTAACTCCGGCATTTCAATATCCAGAAAAACCAGGTCGGGCTTTAATTCTTTAATGGCGGTAAGGCCTTCGCCGGGAGTATTATAATGGCCGCCATTTTTTAAAAAAGAAAAAGAGGAAGCGTACTCCTGCAACATTAACTGGTCCAGGAGGTTATCGTCTATTGAGATATAACGGATGGTGGTTTCCATTGTAATAGAGCAGTAATTCAGTCAAAAATAGGTTTTTAAACACATATTCTTTTATCCTTCAAATTTCCCATGTATATTTAATGATTATCTTTAACGGGTAGTAACCTTTGATGCCCTGTTTTATGGGATACTCATGGGCCTTTATGTATTTCTTTTGAAAAGAATTTCGTGAGATTGCATCTCTGGAAATGTTAAAATTTAAAAACGCAACAACATGTCTTTACTCAATCAAAATAATAAGAAAGGAAAAAAGAACAATAAAAAAACTGATAATAAACAAAGCAGCGGCTCCAAATTCGCTCAAAAGCCCCAAACAAATGCGTTTGTAAGCAAACAGCAGAATACCGGTTCACAAAGGGGAAGCTAATCAAATTTTTCCAGCATTTTAAAATGTTTCCGGGCGGCCTGTAAATATTTACGTCCTCTTTTGTACGACCAATAGGGATTCCCGTTTCTGGCGTTATACCGGCTTATCATATATAAAGCTTTCCAATGATGCAGAATGGTTTTGTAGGCTTTGCCAAGGCTCATACCACAATCATAAATATGATTAGGCTCCGCTCCGGCTCCGTTATATTCGAGAATAGTAAAATTTTTGCCTTGCTTCAGATCTTCAACAGCGTTCGCCTTTAAATCATAGCGTCCATAGCAGAAACCGGTCTGCCTGCTTAGCGCATCGAATACACTTACCAGGTTTTCATCGATCTTCTTTTCAAGATTGGTAAACCTGGCTCCCCGGTTATGATTACCGGCAAAAGACAAATAAAATATTTCACCGCCAGGCAACACCCTTTCAAACCGGTGACCATGCCTGTATTCCATTTCAGCTTTCCGATGCCTGGCCTGCGGATGATTCTCTATCAGCTCTCTTAGTGTGCTTACGCCGTTTCCTTTTACCTGCAGCAGCTCTTTATGTATAAATCCCGATACCACTCCTTTTTCTTTCCAGGGATAGCGGTAATAAAAAACACTGAGTTCTTCTGCGTAATTAATCTTTTCCTGCACGATATATTTAACCGGTATACGCTCGTGGTATTTTCTCAGCTGTTCTTCATTTTCAATGATCCGGAACAGGATACCTTTCATTCCTACATCAGGCTTCACCACAAACGGATATGCAAACCCTGCTTCCTGCACACGGCGCAACAGATCTTCGAAAGTAATCCCCTGCTTAATATAAATAGTTTTAGGAACCACACTTTGGGGCAGTAAGTTATACATCTCCTTCTTACCTTCACCTTCAAATCCGCCAAAAGTAATTCCGGGATTGGAAGGGGTAAAAAACCAGAGCGACCTGCTTTTAATACAGTACCAGAGCCACACTGGTGATATAGGTGCATACAAAACATTAAAATGCCACAATTCCCAGTTAAATAGGACCTCAAAAAATTTCCTGATTTGCATGAATATTTAGCAAATATAAAAGCCCGTGCAGTAAAATGAATTAATTTTATCGGGTACACGGGCGTATACCCTTTATTTACGGTTATGCATATAACAAAACAGCATGATGCAAGTACCTACAGTAGCTGAAATATTTGCAAATGGCGAAGTTCCGGAAATAGTATTCTGGGTGGGTTGTGCTGGCAGCTTTGACCAGCGTGCCCAAAAAATAACCATCGCTTTTACAACGATTTTAAATGCTACCCAAACAAAATATGCAATCCTGGGCAGGGAAGAGATGTGCACGGGCGATCCGGCAAGGCGGGCCGGTAACGAGTTTGTATTTCAGATGATGGCCTACCAGAATATACAGGTACTTAATAGTTATGGCATAAAAAAAATAGTTACTACCTGCCCGCATTGTTATAATACTTTAAAAAATGAATACCCTGAGCTGGGTGGTACTTATGAAGTAATACATCATACTACTTTTTTGCAGCAATTGATTGATGAGGGAAGGATAAAAATTAAAGAAGGTGGGCCTTTTAAAGGTAAAAAGATCACTTACCATGACAGCTGCTACCTGGGCCGTGCCAACCATATTTATGAGGCGCCCCGGAAGGTGCTGGAATCGCTGGATGCAGAACTGGCAGAAATGAAATGCTGCCGCAGTAAAGGCTTATGCTGCGGAGCAGGTGGCGCCCAGATATTTAAGGAAGAAGAAAAGGGTGATAAACGTATTAATATTGAACGCACACAGGAAGCGCTGGACACCAATGCTTCTTATATTGCAGCCGCCTGCCCGTTTTGCAATACAATGATCACTGACGGAGTAAAAAATGCTGAGAAAGAAAGTACTATAAAAATACTGGATATTGCAGAAATAGTGGCAGATAGTATGGAAATAGATGCCTGATGACAGGTGATAGTTGACAGGAAATAGAGAATGTAAAATATAAAATGTTGAATATTAAATGTTGAATGTTAAGTCCTCACCTGTTATTAGTGTGAGCTTCTAGCTTTTGCCTTCTGCTTCCAGCCTTCAGCGTTCATCTCTTACACCGTACATCTTACATGGTACAATTCTATTGCTGGTTACTGGATGTTGGTTACCCGTTTGCACAGAAACCTGGAACTTTAAACCTTATTAAATATGTGATATAGAAATTCTATACTCATAGCTGTTATTGTCTGTACCTGATGAAAAGTCCGGAAGTCGGAGTTCAGAAAAGTCGGAAAGATCGAAGACCGGGATAATCGCTTCCGAATACAAACATTGAAAATTGATTATTGAAAATTGATTATTGAAAATTTTCCGCCTGTTGTATATAATACCCGAACACTCAATATTTAATGTTCAGCGATCAATGAAAATATTAAATGTAGAACTATTAACCATGAACTAAATAATACAGAAACTCTATACTTAGATAAATAATCAACAATCAATGCTCAATGTTCAATATGCACATCTCTTACACCGTACATCTTACATCGTACAATTTACGTTGCCGGGCTATGAACCATGAACTATGAACAATAAACTATCTTTGTATTATGAACCTAAGTTATAAAGAATTACTGCCTGAAGATTTTAGCGGTGCCTCGCGTGTTTGGGTGTACCAGTCCAGCCGCTTATTAACGATGAGCGAAGCATTGGACGCAGAACAAAGGCTGAATGATTTTGCCGGGCAGTGGCAAAGCCATGGCGATGATGTAAAAGCTGCCGGATTTTTGTTTTTCGGGCAGTTTGTAATATTAATGGCTGATGAAACCGTAACCGGCGTAGGCGGGTGCAGTACCGATAGCTCTGTGCGTTTTGTAAAATCTTTGGAAAGCGCATATGGCATTCAACTGTTTGACAGAACTACTCTTGCGTTTGTAATCAAAGACAAGCTACAGTTGGTCCCCTATTCCCAGCTGCAATACGCGCTGGATAATGGTTTTATAACGCCTGACACGCTCTATTTCAATAATCTTGTTGGTACAAAACAGGAACTGGAAGATAAATGGATCGTGCCGGTAAAGGAGAGCTGGCTGAAGGATCGCATAAAGATCACCGCTTAAAGCTGTTCCCATTTTTGGGTAATGGCTTTAGCTCACTTCACAAAATCAATCTCATAAATACCTGGCCACAGTTTACCGGTAACATATACTTTGCCGGTTGCCGGGTTATAAGCTATTCCATTCAGTACATCAGCATTAAGCTTACGGAATTTCACTTCGTTTACAATGGATGTCAGATCCATTTTACCTACTACATGTCCGGTTGCCGTATCAATTTTTACAATATCATTCGTTGTCCACACATTGGCATATATATAGCCTTTTATAAACTCCAGTTCGTTAAGGCTATCACGGGGCATTCCGTTTTGCGTAACCTTTAAAACCTTTACCGGCTGTAATGTTTGCGGATCCAGGCAGGTAAGATTAGCCGTTCCATCACTCATAACAATATATTTCCCATCGGTTGTAAGCCCCCAGCCTTCTTTATTTTTATAGCTGAATTCGCCGGTTTTTCTAAAAGTTCCGGCATCATACACAAATCCTTTTTGATTGGTGTAAGTAAGCTGATACAATTTGTTATGCAGAAAAGTGATGCCTTCTCCAAAGTATTGCTTCCGGTCTATTTCCACCCTGGGAGTAAATACCTTAAAAGCCGGATCGTAATACCCAATCACTGACCTTGTGAAAGGAAGCTCTTCCGGCGCGCCGCCACTTTCAAACAATTTTTCTTTGTAAAAAACGAGTCCTTCAGTAAAAACAGTTGTATCGTGAGGATAGGTAGCTGTTACTGAATAATTGATAACAGGAACATCATTACCAGGTGAACTGTTGTTGTCATCGGCATTATTGGCGCCGCCACAACCCCATAACAGGGGCAACATCACAAACAGGTATT
Organism: Niabella aquatica; assembly: GCF_054779315.1. Taxonomy (NCBI): domain Bacteria; kingdom Pseudomonadati; phylum Bacteroidota; class Chitinophagia; order Chitinophagales; family Chitinophagaceae; genus Niabella; species Niabella aquatica. The sequence goes on along the minus strand of NZ_BAAGYM010000018.1, from coordinate 61,008 downwards.
TGCACAACCGCTTAAAAATCACTTCTTCCTTTTAATGAAAACTAAAAATACAACAATTGTTCAGGATGGGTGTTATTAACATATCCGGATGCTGAATGGCTGCCGGATGCTGAGTGCGACGAGGAACGAAGCGGTGCGAAGCACGGAACCACGAAGCAGCCGGAACTATAGCTTATTTATATTTCCCAGCTGACAGCCCCCAATTATTTAACTTTGCGAAAAATTTGATATATGCTCGATTCAATAGAAAGCGCCATTGAAGCTATTAAACAAGGGAAACTTGTAATAGCAGTAGATGATGAAGACCGTGAGAATGAAGGCGATTTTATTGCCGCCGCAGGAGCCATTACACCCGAAATGGTGAATTTCATGGCCACACACGGCCGCGGCCTGATCTGTGTCCCGCTACCCGAGGAACGCTGTGATGAACTGGGCCTTGCCCCGATGGTAATCAATAATACTGCGCTGCACGAAACCGCGTTTACGGTTTCGGTAGATTTGCTGGGGCATGGTTGCACTACCGGTATTTCGGTACATGACAGGGCTAAAACGATCGATGCCTTAAATAATCCTTTTACCAGTCCCGGAGACCTGGGGCGCCCGGGGCATGTGTTCCCGCTCCGCTCTAAAAAAGGCGGTGTTTTGCGCCGGGTGGGCCATACCGAAGCCGCCACCGATCTCACAAGGCTGGCCGGGTACCCTTATCCCTATGGCAGTGTGCTGGTAGAAGTAATGAAGGAAGACGGCAGTATGGCACGCCTGCCCGACCTGCTGAAAGTGGCTGAAAAATTCGATCTGAAAATCATCTCAATAAAAGACCTGATCGAATACCGACTCAAACGCGACTCGCTTATAGAGGAAATTGTCCGCGTAAAAATGCCAACCCATTATGGCAATTTTACACTGGTAGCGTTTAAAGATAAGAACAGCAATAATGAACACCTGGCATTAATAAAAGGAAACTGGGAAAAAGAGGAACCGGTGCTTACCCGAGTACACTCCTCCTGCTTTACCGGCGATATTTTGGGCAGTCTGCGCTGCGACTGTGGCGACCAGCTGCATACGGCCATGCAAATGGTGCAGCAGGAAGGAAAAGGGATTATTTTATACATGAACCAGGAAGGCCGCGGTATTGGCCTTATGAATAAACTGAAAGCTTACAAACTGCAGGAAGAAGGTATGGATACCGTAGAAGCGAACCTGCACCTGGGCTTTAAAATGGATGAACGCGACTATGGTGTGGGCGCACAAATACTGCGGCACCTGAATGTAACGCGGCTGCGCCTTATGAGCAATAACCCGCGTAAACGTGTGGGGCTGGTAGGTTACGGATTGGAGATTGTTGAAAATGTGCCCATCGTTATTTCGCCCAATGAGCACAACGAGAAATATTTAAGCACCAAGCGTGAGAAGCTGGGTCACGATTTTTAAGTTGCTGGTTCCGGGGTACTGGTTGGTGACTTGCTGAAAACTAAATGCCGGTTGGTCAGGAGCCGCTATTTCTGTCAATATAATCCGCACTTTCATTAAAAAAGCTGCGCCTAAAGCGAAAGATATGATGTGGCAATTTTGAAGAAGCCTTTAAAGCTTCGGGGAACTGTTTATTTCCTTCCGGGCGACCTTTTACCCGCAGATTTTATAAACCGTGTAACTTTAATTTCTTAAAGAAAAAGAGGAAAAGATAGCTACAGTACCAAAAAAACTCTGTTACAAAGAAATGATGAAAGAGCTGGACCGTTTCTACGAAAAGCAGCCCGAGCCACTGAAAAGCTGTTTGCTGGCGCTTCGGCAGATAATTCTTGAACTAGATAAAGACATAACCGCAGAATGGAAGTATGCCCTCCCTTTTTTTTATTATAAAGGAAAGATGCTGTGCTATACCTGGTATCATAAAAAGTTTAAGCAGCCCTATCTATCCCTTGCAGAAGGAAGATTGATTGAACACCCGCTTTTAATAGCTGAAAAACGCGCCCGTTTTAAAATAATGTTATTTGACCCTGGTAAAGATCTGCCTGTCAAAGCGATTCAGTCGGTATTAAAGCAAGCGCTTGATTTACACAAATCTGGCAAAAGATTAATGAAATAACTAATAGCCTGAAAGGAAAATAGTAACTCATTTGTCTTAAATAATTACCTTTCCGAAAAAATACCGGATACATGCCTTTTAAAAAATCAGTTACAAAGTACGTTTTGCTGTTTTCACTGCTGCTGCCAGCTATAGCCCTAACAGCCCAAACCTATACTATAGCTACCTACAACCTCCGCTATGGCAGTGCCAATGATAACGGCAACTTATGGAAGGACAGGAAAAGCGCTATGTTCAGCCTGATACGCTATCACGATTTTGATATTTTTGGCACACAGGAAGGCCTGCCCGAACAACTAAACGAACTGACAACCGCATTACCACAATACAGCCGCTACGGGAAAGGCCGCGACGATGGCAGCGACAAGGGAGAGCATTCGGCCATATTTTATAAAAAAGATAAATTCCAGGTTCTAAATTCCGGCGATTTCTGGCTTTCCGAAACACCTGACAAACCCGGATTGGGCTGGGATGCCACCTGCTGCAACCGCATCTGCTCCTGGGTGTATTTACAGGACAAAAAATCTAAAAAGAAATTTTATTTTTTCAATCTGCACCTCGATCACCAGGGTAAAACAGCAAGGCTGGAAGGCAGTAAGCTGGTGCTCAAAAAAATAGCGGAAATAGCCAAAGGCGCTCCTGCTGTTTTAACCGGAGACTTTAATGCAGAGCGCAGCGCTGAACCTTATAAAATTATCGCCGGCTCTGCAATGCTGCGGGACAGCTATAGAGACGTAGAACATCCATATGAGAACAACGGGTCTTTCAACGCTTTTAAAAGCAACTCAATAAACACCGAGGTTATTGATCATATCTTTATCAGCAAACAATTTAAGGTTGTAAAGTGGGGCATTCTTACCGATACCTATTTTGGGAAATTCCCTTCTGATCACTTCCCTGTTGAAGCCGTGGTTACATTGAGATGACAGCTGACGGATGGATGACTGCAACTGCGGGTTATAGGCTACTTTTCGGGTACCATTTGAGGTACTGGAAATTCATCTTTTTTATCGGCAGGAACAGGCTGTACCCTGTTGGCAGAATCTGCATATAGCGCAGCATTCCTGCTAACTTCACGTTCTGACCGCCTCCTGGCATTGGTAAATAATTCTTTTAATGTATTAAACTCGCGTTTAAAAGATATACCCCCGCCGGTTCTTTTAAGTGTTTTAGCTGCTCCCGAACTGGATGTTGTAAGATAGTCGAGGTTCTCCCTGTAAAATAAATTGAGCCGGATGCTGCCGCTTGCATTCAGCAGCCACTCGGCCGTAACATCGGGCAGAAACTGTACCGTTTGCTGCAGGGTAGACTGTAAGGGCACTTCGAGCGAACTTCCCAAAGAAATGACAAGCCTGTCTTTGAAGAAAGGCACTAATAGAGAGCCACTTACATTAGCCTGGTTGATATTAAAGTTACCGGTATTAACGCCAAAGACATTACGGTTATAAACCGATCCACTGAAATTCAATCGTACGTTTTGCCCAAATAATGAAGCCAGGGCTGTATTCAGCTTTTTGTTCACCTCGTTAAACAGCAATCCTGATAAACTTGATATCGTGTTATAGGTAAGCTCGTTTACCGCTGCCCCAATACCAATATTGGATACACCTGTCTGAGGCGGGGCAAAACTATTGAACACAATCAGATAAGTAACCTGCCTGGTTACTTCTGTCTGGCTTCTTTCAATTTGCTGTAAGGCATTGGTTACATTAAAATCGTTGTTATACCGGCTGTTAGGATCTAACTGCAACTCAAACTTAAACTCCGGCTTAAAGAGCTGGCCCGTAAGGGCAGCATACACATACACGTTCTCTCTTGTATTGGCATAGCTTTGATCTATATTAATCCCGGCCAGCGGTGCAAAACTTACCCGTTCAGCCTTATACTTTGCCTGTATATTAATGTTGGCTTTTACGGGATCGCCTGTCCAGGATATATAGTTTTCTGTACCTTTAATAATTTCGAAAGGTTTAGGGAAAAACGATTTAAAGGTATAATTATAAGTACCTTCTTCTATGTCCAGCCTTCCCCTTATAGCAAGAGGCTCGGTTGTCCCTGCCTTAATGTTCAGGGCACCATAACCCCGCCCTACTATCTGGTCACCGGTAAGATCATCCATTACAAACTTCATCAGCACTTTGGGGTTGGCCGTTACATCCAGTTCGTAGGACATGTTCGACCCGCTTCCCTGCGTTTCTATAAGGCTGTCTGTTACTTCAACCCCATGTTTTTTCTCTACCAGCCATTCGGGCATTTTACCTGCGTAGCTGTTGGCCGATGCAATCGTAAAGCTGCTTTCTTCTCTATCAGTGGCAATAGCATCGATTTTCATAAAGCTGTTATCTTCCGAACCTACCAGTACAAAAGAACCTGTTGCTTTTACATTGCCATAAAATAATTTATTATCGGCATACGTGGTATGCAGTACCTGTACGGGCCTGTTGTTTCGGGCATCGCGTGTGCCGGGCTTACGTGTAGATACTGTAATATCATAAAACATATCGTCAAAAGCACTATGTAAAATGCTACCGGTTAAATAAACGGGATTCCCTGTAACCGTATCTTCCAGTACTATTCCATTAAGGTTGATCTCATTTTCGCTCAGCTCGATTTCCCTGTTCTGTATCTTATAATAGCATTGGGTAAATTTAACTTTTAAACCGGCATCCTGCAAACGCCCTTTACCGACGACGGTTACTGCATTAAGGGGGCCTTTTACCTGGAAATCGCCTGTAACACTTCCGCTGATATCTGAAAACAAGGTATTGAGAAAGCGGTCTATATACCTGAGGTCAAAATTCTTTGGCTTTAAGGCAATAACATTATTAGCCTGGGTTTCCTGGCTCTTTAAATAAAGTTTAATGTTATAAGCAAGGCTTTTATCGCCCTGGCCAAGGGTGCTGCCATTCACCTGTAACTCCTGCGTTGGCATATCAAACACTATAGTAGCGCCCAGATCCCCTATGGAATCATTATCCAGTCTTATAGCTCTTCCAACAAAATCCCCTGAGCTGATCTTCATGTTTTTACCGGGGTTTTCAACCAGCACATGCGCATCTACCAAACCTTCCAGCCTGTTATGAGGAAGCAGGTAAGGTGCAATATCGCCGATATTTATGCTCTTAAAAGTAATGGCTGCATCATTCCAGCTACCTATGTCAGAAGGCAGGGTTTCGATCTTTATTTCCTGCGTGCTTTCTCTTAATACCAGCAGCCCATGGGCCGGGGCATTGGTTCTAAACTCCAGCTCGCCTTTGTCTTCAATGCTCCAGGCCTTGCCGTTAAGCATAAAGCCCGATGGACTAAATTTTATACGCACACCATTGCTGTAAGTATTTACAACAGCATTCAGGCGTGCTTCATCTACCGACCTGCTATTACCTGAACCTGTTAAAATGCTTACCAGCGACACATCTTCATGTGCCTGTATATTAAAAGTAGCCAGGGGTATCCTCAGGCTGTCTGTTATCCCAATATCTGATACGCTGCCATATAAAGTAAGACTGTCGTAAGTTCCGGCAGCATCAATATCTGTATTGAAGAATTCAAATTGCCTGTATTTAAAATGGGGGACGTTTACATCCAGTGAAAGATTATTATGGGTGGTGTTAATGCTCCCCGAAATACGGCTATTATTAAATCCCGATAAACTGCTATCAATAATGGTGGCAAAAGCTGTAAAATTATAGGTCTTTATATCGAAAGTAAAGAACTGCTCAGGTACTTTAGCAGCCGGTGTTTTTATGTAAGACGGGTAATATCTGCTGAGAAAAGCCAATGCAGAATTAGGCAGATCACGTATATTAAAAACACCATATACATTGGCGCTAAACTCGTTGGACACAATGCTTAAATGCTTCTGCTCCTCTTCGACTGATGAGCTTACAGATAATGAATCAAAAGAAAGCGGCAGCCCATTCCTGGTAAGGGAGGCACCGGCAATAGTAGCGCTGCCTAAAAAGTCGTCAATAGTATTACCTGAAAATTGTGCATTTACCCTGCCGCTGAAAGCAATATTTTCTTTGAACAGTTTGGTATTGTACAAATTCAGCGTATCTACGTTCGCCATGAAATTAAATTCAGGTATTTTCCGGCTCATATCTACGAGGCCATGCATGTTAAGATGGGCATTGGGATCATTGACAATCACCGACCCGTCAAAGATTTTCTTATTTAATTCCCCGTCGAGCGTAATATCCCGGTAGCGATAGTTTTTATAATCAACATATTGTATACGGGCGTCCAGGGCAACATTACCGCTTTGTGGGTTAAAGCCCGCGCCCTTCAAAGTAGCATTAAGGCTTACATACCCTACATTATTATCCTTTATTAAGGGTCCTAAATTAAAATCATGTGTAGAAACGGTTCCTGAATAAATGGGATATGCTGCATTTTTAAGCTTCAGGTTCACATCAGCCTTTATAGTGCCCAATGCTGTTTGCAGGGTGCCAAAGGTTACAAAATCATCTATAAACCCCGCAAAATTGCCTTTGAAATTAACATAGCCCAGCTTACTTAAATCGGGGTTATTTACTTTTCTCAAGGGAGGAATAAAAGCTATGGCATCTGCATATACTGTTTTGAACTCATTAGCTTTTATATCCAGATAGGTGCTGTTTATTTCCGGCAACCCTGTTATGTTAGCATCACCTGCAAAATGGGTGTTATCTCCAGCACGGATATCCAGGTTTTTCCCTATCAAAGAGGAAACAGGGCCTTTAATGTTTCCATTCAGCCTGATCCGCTTTTTCCAGGTCTTCAGATCAGGGGCAAAATAAGCGATATCATCGCTGTTGATCTCCGTATTTTCAAACCGCCCCTCCATTGTAACCTTCTCTACAAAATCGTTCATATCGTCAAAATCGTCGTAACGCATGCTAAAATAGTTAGACAGGCGGCTATCATTGGTTTGAATATCAAGATCTTCAAAGGTCATTTCATGGGGCGTAAATTTAGCCTGGGCAATAAGATGCTTTACCTCGAAACCGCTACGCTCTATCGTACTTAGCCGAATGGAAGCAGTTACCGTATCCATTTCCCATTTTACATTTTTAAAATTGCCGTAAATTTTTGCAAACTCAATATGCTTGCCATCAAAGGCAGCAGGATCTAAGGGCCGTGAGTGGTTATCGCTTTTAAACGTACCGTTTTTGAGTGTAAGCGTATTTACAAATATCTTCCATTTATTACTATTTACATCCAGCGTAGAAGTATCGGTTACCACCGGCTTTGGCACCTTGCTCTTTATGCGGGGCGGCCGGTTGCCTTCATAATCCAGAATCGCAAAATAAGGCTGGTTAATATTAAGTGAGTGAATATCGATGAGCTTCTTTTTAAAATCAACCTTTCGCGAAACGGTATTCAGCGAAGCAAGAGACACCGTCATATCCTGGCCTATCCACCCATCCTGCTGCTTTACCCATATATTTTTCAGATCAATTTCCCGCAAAGCCAGGTTGATCGTATTTTCCTTCTTTTTCGGTGATTCATCAGGACCTGAGAAATAATCTGCCAGAAATTGATGGCGCCATACAGAATCGCTCCTTTGCAGGTGTATATAAGCATCCTGCAATCCAATATACTTCAGTTCAATATTCTTTTTAAAGAAGAACCAATCGGTAATATTCACCGTTATAGCCCCGGCACTTAAAATGGTATCCTGCTGCCTGTCTTTTACCAGTACTCCCTGCAGATCCATTTTATTAAATAATGAAAGCTCTACATGCTTTATGGAAATATGAGCCTTCAGATCTTTAGAAAGATGTGATGTAACTTTATGTACCAGCCAATTCTGCACGGGGGTTATTTGTATAGCAATCCATACAGCCGTCAACAAAATTACTATGGACGCCAGTACAATAAGCGATATTTTTCGAAATTTCTTCAGGAAAGGTTATTAAAAATAATTGTAAAAATAATTTATTACATACCTACTGACAAATTTCGGGAGTATGTAACTGTTAATTTTATATTTTTATAAAAATCATTAAAAGTACCTGTAGTACCCTTCCGTTGCAAATGAAGCTTAGCGTCAGCGTTTTATTGGGGATTGCGTTTTGCCTGTATTTTCCGGTGCGGGTAACAGGACAGCAATTTGGGGGAAACAGGCCTTCTATCCAATGGCTGCAGATCGACTCAGATACAGCCCGGATCATATTTCCTGAAGGACTGGATTCCATAGCCCGTAAAGTAGCAGGATATGTAAACAGACTGGCAGGTCAAAAGCGCTTTAGTTTAGGGAATAAGCTTAACAAAATTGAGATCATGCTGCAAAACCAGCCGGTCATTACTAATGGGTATGTAAGCCAGGGGCCTTTCCGCAGCGAATTTTATATCACTCCCTCTGCTGATAATTACGATCCCAGTAGTCTTTCGTGGCCCACACAATTAACTGTTCATGAGTATCGGCACGTGCAGCAATACAATAATTTTAACAATGGCGTAAGCGCTGTAATGAAAAAATTATTCGGGCAGGAAGGTTATGCGCTGGCTATAAATGCTGCTGTGCCTAACTGGTTTTTTGAGGGAGATGCTGTTTTCAGCGAAACAGCTTTAGCCCCACACGGGCGGGGCACATTGCCTTTTTTTTTAAAAGCTTACCCGGCCTTATGGCAGTCCGGCAAAAAATACAGCTGGATGAAACTAAGGAACGGATCATTGAAAGACTATGTTCCCAACCATTACGACCTGGGATATCTTTTAGTTAATTACGGCGTGAATAAGTATCGTTACGATTTCTGGCGGAAAGTAACCCACGATGCAAGCGCCTATAAAGGATTATTTTACCCTATGCAGCAGGCAGTAAAGAGGCATTCAGGGGTGAATTATAAAATTTTCAGGGATAGCGCCTTTAATTATTACAGGAACATTTACAACCTGCACACGCCGCAACAGCAAGCAGACTCCAGTAATGTTTTCCCGGTTAATAAACGAACCGTTACCAATTACTTTTATCCTTACCAGGTATCCAAACAAAACTTATTATACCTTAAATCATCTTACAACCAACGCCCTGCTTTTTATATAAAAACACTGGGCGGGGAAAAAAGGATCAGGTTCAGGGATATCAGCATTGATGAGCAATATGGCTACAATAACGGCAAGATTGTATATGCTGCCTATGAATCTCATCCCAGGTGGAGGTGGACCAGCTACAGTGTGATCAAATTGCTGGATATAAATACCGGTAAACAAAAACGCCTCAGTTCTAAAACCCGGTATTTCACACCCGATATCTCGCCAGACGGGAAAACCGTGGCAGCCAGCCATGTGGCACTGAACGGAAAATCCAGCCTGGTTCTTTTACGCGCAGACAACGGGAAAGTGATTAAAGAAATCAGAAAAGAAACCGTGGCTTATTTCTCAAGCCCCAAAATAACCGATGATTCCACGGTTATAACCGTGCTGCGCAATAAAGATGCTACCACTAATATCGCCAAAATCAATATATATACCGGAGATATTGAAAACCTGACGCCACCGTCGTTTACAATAATCGGTGCTATTTATGTAAAGGCAGATAAAGTATATTTCAGCGCATCCCAACATTTAAAAGATGAGCTTTTTTATTATGATATCAGAAATAAACGCCTGTTTCATATGAAAACATCAGGTGTTGGCAGCTATTTTGTCAACAATGATTTTGATAAAACAACATGGGGCATTTTCACGGCCGATGGTTACCAGTTACAGCAGGCCGGCTCCGGCTTTGCAGACTGGCGGCCTTACCCCATGCAGCAATTGATACAGTCTAAAACCGGGGTTATTGCCGATAGCTTAGTTACTAAAGAAAATATTATTAATACCCCGTCCGGGATGTATAAAGTAAAATCTTACTCAAAACTAACGCATCCCGTGAACTTCCATAGCTGGCGGCCTAATTATTCCGATCCTGAATTCAGCTTTACCCTTTACGGAAATAACATTTTGAATACCACTGAAACACAGCTCTATTATATTTATAATGAGAATGATAAAACCCATACCGCAGGCGGCAACATGGTATACGGCGGGCTTTTCCCTTATATCACCGTTGGCTCTGAATATACTTTCAACCGCAAGTCAGTTATATCACAAAAAATTAAGGAGTGGAACGAATGGAATAGCTATGTGGGCATAAACATTCCTTTAAGCTGGACTGGCAACCGGACTTATCAATCATTTAACATAGGCAGCAATTATTTTTATCGTACTGATTTTAATAAAGGGCCCGATAAAAATAATTTTAATACCCTGAAATTCAGCTACCTGACGCATCGCATTAGCTGGGCGCAACAGGTGCAGGCCATGACCCAGGATATTTATCCGAGATTGGGGTATAGTGCCAATGCACAGTTCAGACATGCATTAAACTATAATAAAATCTGGCAAAGCTATGCAGGGCTTAATGTATACCTGCCCGGCATATTCCCGGCACATAGCGTGGTACTGAACGGCGCGTTCCAGTATTCAGGGAATTCTGATCGTGTATTTGGCAACCGTACAGCATTTGCAAGAGGTTATGCAGCAAGAGATTCTGCCGGTGTATATACGGCAAGAGCTAATTATCATTTTCCGGTTGCTTATCCTGATTGGGGGTTTGCCAATATCTTTTACCTGCAGCGGGTAAGGGGTAATTTATTTTATGATTATGTTGTGGCATCTAATAAAAAAGCCACAGAGAAAACGGCCTTGCAAAGCGCCGGTGCTGAAGTTTATTTTGATACGAAATGGTGGAACCAGCACCCGCTAACGTTGGGTTTCAGGGCAGGCTATTTGCTTACTCCCTTACCCGGCGATCAGCGCAAACTGTTCTTTGAATTTTTATTACCTACAGGTCTGATACCGAGGTAGTATTTTGGGGGTATCCATACCGAATCATTACTTGTAAGCATCTTAATCGCCCACCAGCACCCCGCTTACATTCCAGGCACTAAAGCTGCTGCCTTCGGGTTTGCCCTGCGGAATTTTCACTTGTATGGTATGCTTACCGGCCGAGAGGTTTCCTAGACTGATAATATAAGGATTGGTAACCGTACCCGGACACCAGTTAGACCGGCTCAGATCCGAAGAGGATAGCCCGGTTGAAAAATTACCGGATGCAGGATTATATAAGCGATACGAACCGCAATCCTCACGCCAGGGAACCATGCCCCAAACTTCTTTTCCATCAAGCAGAATGGTATTTTGCTTTGGCACAAACTCATCGCCGTTTCCCCATCCGCCATGACCTGTTGTAGTATATCTTAGCACTGCGTTATTAACAGGTTCTTTCAGCTCAAAATCAGCCACCAAACCTTTATCATTGTCAAACATAGTGGCATATTCCTGCCCCGCCATTTCCATTATATTAAGCGTATTGAAAAGAGGCACTACTTTTCCGGGGGCCTGGCTATCATCCTCATGCAATGTAATATTTGCGGTGATTTTATGACCTCCTTTATCATAGTTACCTATAAAAACACCGATATACACATCTTTGCCATCCAGGAGGGGGCTATACGCGCTGATATCCTGGCGGTAATACACAGCATCTTCCCATTCTTTACCCTTAAGCCGGAGATAATTAAACTGTTTCACCCCGAACGGCGTAAAGAAACGCATCAGTTCGACAGGCGGGTCATAATTATTACCAACTACTACACCCTGGTACTTTTTACCATTTCCGTTTTCATAAACAGGCAATGTATTTGCTCCATTTTTCAATCCGTGCAAAAAGGATATTTCTTTACCAGCAGGAATTAAGAATACCGTACCGGTGCGATCGTAAGCATCACCATTGGACTGTTCTTTAAGATCAAGAAAAATGCTTTTGCCTTTTCCAAATTCCGGGAACTGCACTTTCTTTACAACAACGGTACCGTTGGCAAAACGCATTATACCCGGTGTTGCCGCAGCACTATCGCTGAAATGAACGATCTGATCTGTAAATAACGGGATAGTAGTAAAGCGGCTTTGCCAGATCTCATCGCGATAGCTTAGCAGATCCAGCACCGCAGGTTGGGCCACAGCCCAATGATGCGGCATTTCAAAATTCACTTTCCGAACCGCATCTGCTGTAAGGCTAAAATTACCGTTGCGTACCATTTGAAGCACCAATCCAAGATCTTGTCCCAGTATCGTAGGTGCGCCCTTTACATTCAGCGCAGTAGTATACCAAAGTTCAATGGTATTTGAATTCACAACTGTTTTGGCTTTCCGGCATTCATAACCTAATATTTTTTTCTGTTCATCCAAAAATTCAAATTGCTGTTTTTTGACAGAAGTAGAATCTGTAGCGCTTATAACCTTACTATCTTTTAAAAAAGCATATAAGATCTGATACAAAGTTTTGTGATCTGCAATAAAAAGCTCCGAAGGAAGTGTCCCTTCATTTTTGAAATCTTTTTCTGTAGTCACTATTGTTTGCTTATTATTAGCAAAAACCAGAATCTTATTCTCTCCTGCCCTTGTTTTACCATTACTGGCAGCCGTGTAAGCAATGCGATAGGTATCTGCGTCTTTTGTAAAGGGAATCTGCGCTGCTGCATTCAACCAATTACCCAATACCACAAAAAGCAAAAAGAACCTCGTAGAATTCATGATCAGTATCGTTTAAGTTTTTTAAAGAATTTTTCACCAGATATAATGTGAGTAGCATTAAAAACGTCAACCTCATTCCGTATTAAATCTTTGAACGCATGCAGGTGCTTTTGCCATACATTTTTATTATAATTTTTATCGCAAGGAGGCGACAGCATAGTGGATAAAGAGTGCGGACGCTTCCTCCAGCCAATATAGAGGCTACAGCATACAACTGTGAAGATATCCGTATAGCGCAATAATACAATGTTTAATCTTCATCTTTCGGATTTATACCCACAGCCCGCATATCTGTAATACTCGGAATAAAATAACTGGCAGAAGATACTGCTGTGGAATAATCCAGTAAGCGGTCCGTTTTATTAATGCCATCCGGGCCTACCCCATACATTTGTTTTAACATTCCCAGGGTAACATCTATATTATTGCTTAACCCTACAAAAATAACGCCCGCCTCTTTGAGCGATGCGAAATAAGCATTTCTTCTTACAATATCAACGGTATTACCTGCTGCATCATAAAACTGGTTTCTCGCTACATGAGAAGTGTCTGACTGAGGCGAAAGCTCATGGCTGCCTAATTTGGTGCGTCCGTACACTTTTTCTGCTTCACCCACTTTCAGCTTTTTCATTTCATCAATTTGTACGATCCATTTTTGCACAAGCAATGTAGTACCGCCCGCGCCCGGCTGCCCATCAGGGATCAATGTTACATCGTTCGATCGAAAAATATTCGGGTTACCTACACCGTCTGCAAACCCGTCAAAAGTAACATTGTTGTGATAGGTAAAGCAGCTTTGTTCACTTTCCAAAGTAGCGTAAGGCGCTAATATCGCAAGAATTTTCTGCTGGGCATCGAACAATGTTGATTGATCGTGCTGGTTCACCCATATCCAGAAATCCAATTGTGCAGCAGGCGCTTTCATACCATTTATACCTACAATATCTTCTGTAAAAGAATGCAGATTTTCAGGAACGCCACCATGACCAAACTCCCTCCAGAATTCGGGCCTGAAGCCAATTACCAGAGAACCTGTGCCAGCCCCATATTCATGACTTTCATACAATGTAGGGTCGCCAATACCAAGTACATCACTATTCCATATATTTCCCAGATCATGAAAAAAGATTTCAGGGTGCAGGTTCTCTTTAAATCTGAACTGCATATGCGATTCACTGACGGAATTAGTTTGTAAAAACGGCTGTGGGATTTTCACGAAATGAATTTAATTATATAAATGCTAAAAGCAAAATGCACCAAGCTAAAAATTATTATTTAATACAATAGTTCAACGTGAGAAATGATAACAGGTTGTACCACTGCAAATGAATGACCTCATAACCCAGCCAACGCTTCTCTCAATGCATGGATCTTCTCTTCAGCGTCTGCCTTTTTCTTGCGCTCATTTTCTACCACTTCGGGTTTTGCATTTTGCACAAAACGTTCGTTGCCCAGTTTTTTTTCAACTGACGCCAGGAATCCTTCAAAATAAACAATATCTTTCTGCAACTGCTCTTTTTGTGCCGAGGTATCTACTGCTGTTTTTGTTTCAATATAAAGCTTATCTTTTTGTATCAATACATTGATACATTTGTCAACTGCATTATCAGTAAAAGCGATAGCATCTGTATTGATCTGCTTTTGTAAGATGTTTAATAACGGTTCATAACCGGCTTTATGCTCCGACTGGATATATAAGGATATAGCCTCTTTGTTCTTAATATTATTCTTTACCCTCGCGTCCCGTACAGCGCTTATTACGTTTTTCAATATTTCACCCTGTGCTATGATAGCACGGTCTACATTACCTATCGCATTAAACTGCTTTACAGAAAGATCATCTTCCTGTTCTTTTAACAGGTGATAAATTTCTTCTGTGATAAAAGGCATATAAGGATGCAGCAATTGCAGCAGCTCTTCAAAGAAGCCAATAGTGGCCTGCAGCTTAGCGTTAATAGTAGCACTGCCAAATTCAGGCTTTTGCCATTCGAGGTACCAGCTGCAGAAATCATCCCATATTAAAGAATAAATCGTTTTAAGCGCTTCGCTTAGCTTAAATTCTTTAAACAGTTTTTCTACCTCCGCTTTGGCCTCATCAATACGGTTGCGCATCCATTTAGCAGCAAAATCATTGTCTGCCGGTTTTTCATCATTAATAATACCATTCGGATTTTCCTCCCACATTTTCACCAGCTTCAGCGCATTCCATATTTTATTATTGAAATTACGGCCCTGCTCCAGGGAAGCTTCATCAAACAGCAGGTCATTTCCAGCAGGTGCTGCGATCATAATCCCGAATCGCACGGCATCTGCACCATATTTGTCAATCAGCTCTAACAGATCGGGGGAATTACCTAAAGACTTAGACATTTTCCTGCCCAGCTTATCGCGCACCATCCCAGTAAAGTACACATCCTTAAAAGGGATTTCTTTTTCATATTCCAGCCCTGCCATCACCATACGTGCTACCCAGAAGAAAATAATATCCTGTCCCGTAACGAGTACCGATGTCGGGTAATAATATTTCAGCTCTTCATTGCCGGGCGCTGTAATACCCTTAAAAACCTGTGTTGGCCATAACCAGGAAGAAAACCAGGTATCCAGAACATCGTCATCCTGCTTAAGCGTAAAGGCAGAAGGCTCAAGGCTGTTATTGCCTTCGGCTTTTAGCTTTTCGTTTTTGGCTTCTTCTTCACTCTCTGCTACATAAACATTGCCCGCATCATCATACCACGCGGGAATCTGCTGCCCCCACCATAACTGCCGGCTGATGCACCAATCTTTTACATTTTCCAGCCAGTGCTTATAAGTGGCCAAAAACCTGTCGCCGGGATGTATTTTAATATCGCCCTCCACAACAGCTTTTAATGCAGGCCCTGACAACTCCTGCATCTTTAAAAACCACTGGGTTGAAATTTTAGGTTCTACTACGGCATGGCTTCTTTGGGAAAAACCATTTTTGTTGGTAATATCTTCCGTTTTCACCAGGTTACCGGAGGCTTCTAAATCAGCAGCTATTTTTTTACGCACCTCAAAGCGGTCTTCACCAATATATAATTGTGCCGCTTTGCTTAACGTACCGTCATCGTTCAATGTATCAATTACTTCGAGGTTATATTTCAGCCCGAGATTGTAGTCATTAATATCGTGGGCCGGCGTAATTTTCAGCGCGCCGGTACCAAAATCCATATCTACATATTCATCAAAAATAATAGGGATACGGCGGTTGATAAGCGGTACAAAAGCGTACGCTCCTTTCAGGTATTGATAGCGTTCATCATTCGGATTAACACAAATAGCCGTATCACCTAAAATGGTTTCAGGACGGGTGGTAGCAATAGTGATATATCCATCTGAGGTTTTATCGTCTAGTTTATATCGTACATAATATAATTTACTCTGCATCTCCCGGTATTCTACTTCTTCATCGCTCAATGCCGTTTTAGCCACCGGGTCCCAGTTAATCATACGGGCACCGCGATAGATCAGCCCCTTTTTGTATAAATCAACAAAAACTTTAATTACCGCTTTATAGTAATCATCATCCATTGTAAACGTTACACGATTCCAGTCTACACTACAACCCAAACGCACAATCTGGTTATAAATAATACCGCCGTATTTCTCTTTCCACTCAAAGGCGTATTTCAAAAATTCTTCACGGGTAAGGGTGTTTTTGTCAATACCTTTTTCGTGTAGCATTTGCACCACTTTTGCTTCGGTAGCAATGGACGCATGGTCGCTGCCCGGCACCCAGCAGGCGTTAAAGCCGCTCATACGGGCACGGCGTACCAAAATATCCTGTACCGTTTCGTTAAGGGTATGGCCCATATGCAGCACACCGGTTACATTGGGTGGCGGTATCACTACTGTAAAAGGAGGCCTTTCATCGGGTACGCTGCTGAAATATTGTTTATCCTTCCAAAACTGGTTCCACTTAATTTCTACGCCCTTCGGCTCAAAGTTTTTTGACAATTCCATAAGGGTGCAAAATTACTGCTTTTAAGGATTGAATAGAATTATCAGTTACAAAAGCGCTGAACCAATAAACCCTGAGAAGTGTCAAAGTTCTATATACCTTCGCCTGCACAATTTTCGATACCTTTACAAGGTTACTTATGTATAAAAACAGCTCCATGAAAAAAATCATCGTAATTTCATTATTACTGCTGGCAGCGTATTCTTTTTCCTTTGGGCAAACCATTTTGGTACCTCAACCGCTGCAGGCAAAAGTTGAAAACAATCAATTAAATGTAACCTGGCAGGTTCGTGAGGAAACCGATATTGATCATTACGATATACTGCTTAGTAAAGACGGGACTAATTTTAAAAGCATAGGTGCTGTAAAATCCCATGGTATGCAGGAAAACAATACCGGTTTGCTAAGCTATATCTTTCATATTGATTTTGGGGTCGCTACAAACACACTCGGCTACATTGGGTTCATAGGCTTATTGTCTTTTGGCTTTTCTCCTAAACGCAAGTGGTTCATGCTCCTATCAGCCATGGTCCTGCTATTCATGATCACCTCCTGCAAACGCGATAAGGATATAGCCAGCGAGAACAAAACCTACTTTCTGCAAATTAAGCAGGTAGCAAAAAACAATACTGCCCTATATAGCCATATAGTTAAAATCAGCAATAAAGAAGGACAATAGTTCCACTTCCCTCATTAAAAAAGCCACCGGTTATACCGGCGGCTTCTGTTATATTCATCTATTGCAAATGATCATTCTTTGTGCGTATCGGAAGCCAATGCAGCGCCGGCGTAGTCCCTGTTCAGACGTGCTATATTGGTAATTTCAATCTCTTTAGGACAAACTGCTTCACAGGCGCCGGTGTTAGTACAGCTGCCAAAACCTTCTTTATCCATTTGAGCTACCATTGCGATAGCGCGTTTGTTTCTTTCGGGCTGCCCCTGAGGCAACAATGCCAGGTGCGATACCTTGGCAGAGAGAAATAATAATGCTGATGAATTTTTACAAGCTGCCACACAGGCCCCGCATCCAATACAGGCTGCCGCCGCAAAAGATTTATCGGCCATTTCTTTACCAACCATGTGTGTGTTGGCATCGATGGTAACGCCGGTATTTACAGAAATATAGCCACCCGCCTGTATAATACGGTCAAAAGCTGTGCGGTCTACGACCAGGTCTTTCACTACAGGAAATGCCTTGGCGCGCCAGGGTTCTACCACTATAGTATCTCCATCCTTAAAAGCACGCATGTGCAACTGGCAGGTTGTTGTACCATGCCAGGGCCCGTGCGGACGGCCATTAATATACATGGAACACATACCACAAATTCCTTCGCGGCAATCATGATCAAAAGCAATGGGTTCTTTGCCTTCATGTATTAATTGCTCATTCAACACATCAAACATCTCCAGAAAAGACATCTCTGAAGAAATATTTTTTACCTGGTAGGTTTCAAAACTACCCCGGCTTTTTGCATCTTTTTGTTTCCACACTTTTAAAGTGAGGTTCATTTCATAATGTTCCATATTATTCTAATGTAAATATGATAATGTGATAAATGTGGAAATGCGACAATGTATCACATACCCAACAATAACGTTTTTATTTTTACAGACAGAAACGTTGGAGCAGATATTATACCCAACAGTAATCTTGCGCTAAATGTGCCTTTACTTGAAATTATTATTTTTGATATAATTCTTATCAACTCTTCTGCCATTTCTTTTAAAGAACTATTTACAGGATAATTTTCACTTCGTTCACAAATCAAAAGCCAATACAATGTTTTGTTGGCTTCTTTGATTGCTATTTTCATTTTATGAACAAAGTCTGCCCTGCTTTCCGCGTGTTGCGATTCAAATACATTAGCGCCAACCGATGTACCACTGCGTAATAATTGTTTGGCAACAACATACTTCTTTTTGTCTTCCAATAACTCACAGAACCTTACAATTTCAACCCCAAAGTCTAATCACTTCTCAACAATGATGTTTTTCTGTTCCATATATGTGAACATTTAAGTGATAGGATACAATATCTATCTACTCTTATTCTCATTTCCACATTCTCACATTTTCTCATTCCCACATTTCCTTCCGCTCTCTCTATTTATAGTTTCGCTGGCTGGGTTGAATCACCTCGTAGTTAAGCGATTCTTTATTCAACTCCCAATTGCTTTCGCCGTTATATTGCCAGGCTGCTACATACATAAACTCATTATCATTTCTTAAGGCTTCTCCTTCTGCGGTCTGGCTTTCTTCACGGAAGTGTCCTCCGCAACTTTCTCTGCGCTCCAAGGCATCTTTACACATCAGTTCTCCCAGTTCAAGAAAATCTGCCACACGATTGGCTTTATCCAGTTCGGGGTTCATTTCATGAATACTTCCGGGAATGCGCACATTTTTCCAGAACTCTTTTCGCAGTTCCTGTATTTCTTTTACAGCTTCTTTTAACCCCTGCTCATTACGTGCCATACCACATTTTTCCCACATAATTTTCCCCAGGCGCTTATGGAAACTTTCAACCGATTGGGTGCCTTTAATATTCATTAATTGATTAATGCGCTCATTTACTGCTGCCTCTGCTTCCACAAAGGCCGTGTCATTTGTAGGTATTGGCTTAACAGCTATTTCATCTGCGAGGTAATTACCAATAGTATAGGGGATTACGAAATAACCATCTGCCAGGCCCTGCATCAAAGCAGAAGCACCCAGGCGGTTGGCGCCGTGGTCGCTAAAATTAGCTTCTCCCAGGCAATACAAGCCTTTTACTGTTGTCATCAGTTCATAATCTACCCAAAGTCCGCCCATAGTATAGTGCACTGCGGGATAAATACGCATCGGTACTTCGTAAGGATTTTCCCCGGTTATTTTTTCATACATATCGAAAAGATTACCGTATTCCTCTTTCACCACTTCTTTACCCAGGCGTATCAAAGTTTCCTGATCAGGATTCTGAATACCTAATTTATTGGCTTCTGTTTTCCCGTATTTATTAATCAGGTTGAATTTAAAATCCAGGTACACTGCCTGTTTGGTAGTTCCTACACCATAGCCGGCGTCGCATCTTTCTTTAGCAGCCCGGCTTGCCACGTCGCGCGGTACCAGGTTACCAAAAGCGGGGTATCTCCTTTCAAGGAAATAGTCTCTTTCTTCTTCGGGAATATCGTTGGCCTTGCGTGTTTCATTCATATTTTTAGGCACCCAGATACGGCCATCATTCCTTAAGGACTCTGACATCAGCGTCAGCTTACTCTGGTGATCTCCCGATACAGGAATACAGGTTGGATGAATTTGCGTAAAGCAGGGATTAGCGAAATAAGCCCCTTTTTTGTGTGCTTTCCATGCAGCCGTTACATTGCTACCCATAGCATTGGTAGAAAGATAAAATACGTTCCCGTAACCACCCGTACAAAGCAGTACGGCATGTCCAAAGTACCTTTCCAGCTGGCCGGTAACCAGGTTACGTGCAATGATCCCGCGGGCTTTTCCATCAATCACTACAACATCGAGCATTTCATGACGGTTATACTGTTGTACATTGCCCAATGCCACCTGCCTTTCCAAAGCCTGATATGCCCCTATCAGCAACTGCTGGCCGGTTTGACCTGCAGCATAAAAAGTTCTTTTTACCTGTGTACCCCCAAAAGACCGGTTGTTCAGCAAACCACCGTATTCCCGTGCAAAAGGAACACCTTGCGCTACACATTGGTCTATAATATTGGTACTTACCTCGGCCAGCCGATGCACATTGGCTTCGCGCGCCCGGTAGTCGCCCCCTTTAATAGTATCGTAAAACAGGCGGAATACGGAATCTCCATCGTTTTGATAGTTCTTCGCCGCATTAATACCTCCCTGCGCAGCAATAGAGTGCGCTCTGCGCGGAGAATCCTGGAAGCAAAAAGCCTTTACCCTGTACCCCAGTTCTGCTAAAGAGGCCGCTGCCGAGGCACCTGCCAAGCCGGTACCCACAACAATTATTTCCAGCTTTCTTTTATTAGCAGGGTTTACCAATTTACAATGGCCTTTATAATCATTCCATTTTTCTTCCAGTTTACCCGCAGGTATTTTTGAATCGAGCATCATTCAATTTGAGATTTGAGATTTCTGATTTGAGATATATGCCTCAAAAATTTATATTTTCTTCTGTTTCATTATCTAAACTGCCACTGTTCTTTGCCAACCGTCCAGTCCACCTAAGAAAGCCATCCTGCTAAAAAACTAATCGGCATCATGATAAATGCGCCACAAACTATTATTGCAAAAGCCCAGCCTATGCAGGTGAGTATAGATATATATTTATGATTGGTAACACCAAATGTACGGAAAGCGCTCTGGATACCATGTACGAGGTGCCAGAATAAAGCTATCACACCTAATATATATATTGTTACAATAATATGGCGGTACTCATACTCTGCAAACTTGTATTTCATTTCACCATATAAATTATGATAGGACCTGCCATCAATCAAAACTTCGGTTAGACCACCAAAACGCGAAGGGATGAAAAAATCGATAAGATGCACTACAAGAAATATTAAAATTATAGAGCCCAGAATGCCCATTGCACGGCTGTACCATTTACTTCCCTTATTACCCATTTTAACTGCGTAGCCCACACCGCGTTTACTGCGGTTTTGCACCTCAAGTACCAAACCCTGGATAATATGTATCAGGAAAAATATAAATAAACCGATCTCCAACACCCTGGGTATTGCATTAGCACCCATAAAATGAGCTGCTTTATTAAACATAACGCCTTCATCGTTAGCCCAAATGCAGGCATTTAACCCTGCATGTACCAATAAAAACGCTACTAAAAAAAGGCCTGAAAGCGCCATCGTTAGTTTCTTTCCAACACTCGAAGTAAAAAATCGGGACCAGTTCATATAAGCTAAATCTAATTAGTGAATGGCACAAATGTAACGCAGAATTATCAATAACATGACAAAAAAATGACGAAAACGATTGCGCTCATAATTTATTAATTCCAGTTATGTGCGGGATAGTTTCCCTGATCCTTAAAGGACCGGCTCAAAGGTAAGCGCTGTAACGGCAGACAGGGCATGATAATTATCATTTACGCACTGTTCAGACATGATAGTTGTCAATAACGATTTAAGATAACCTTCTGGATAAAGTTTCGTTGATCTTTTTAAAAAGATGGTAAGGTTTATAAGTTCTCCAATTGCCCAGCTCCATCAATTCAATAAACTGGTTGAGCCGGGCCCGTTTAAAATCGTATTGTGTTTGCTCAGGCATGTTCAGGCAAACGATCCAGCCTTCTTCATCAGAAAGCTCTTCATGCAACTCTTCATAATAATCTTTATCCCCGCTGTGAAAGTTCAGCACATTTTCTGCAATGAGTATAAATTTATAGATGCCCTCGCTCATAAACGCTTCCAACACATCCCGCTTCAGGTTCATGATATCATTCTCTACCGCGTCATTCCACTCTCCTATCATTTCTATTATGGCATAGCCTTCGTCATAATCGGCCATCAGCACTTTAAGGTAAAGCGTTCTGCTACCAAAATAATCCCACTGCGGATGGATATAATAATTATATACAGTATCTGTATATTCAAACTGCGAGTGCTCTGCGCCGTAAAAAGGAGAGCGTTCATCTTCTTCACTCACATAAATGTGCTGCCAGTTATAAAAAGGTTCTAAATCGTGCATGACGGTAGCAAGGTAAAATGATTTGCACGAACAGCAAAGCTTTTAAAAGAATTTTAGCATAATAAACAACTGCCGGCTAATAATATATAATTATGCCGGTACAGATGCTTTACAGCAATGAAACATATAGTCATGATCAAACGCAAATTTTACCTGCGCGAAAGCTCCAGGCTTTCGGAAACAAAATACCCGTCACCTTTTTTCCTGATAATCATCCCCTCTTTTCTAAGGTCACGGTAAGCTCTTTCTGCCGTAGCAAGCGATATTATATTTCCCTTTCCAATATCTCTTGCAGAAGGCAGCTTTCCACCTTTTTCTATCTGTCCGGTTAAAATGGCCTGCTTGATAATTTTTTTTACCTGCAGATACAAAAACGTTTTGGAATCTGGATTTACATCTAAATCAAAGTTGAAATTTCGGGTTTCGAGACCGTTGATCTTCATCATTTCAGATTTTAAGTTATTAAATACGCTTTCTAACTAATTTCCGTCAGGGCTGGCAGCATCCCTTCCGGGACTTTCGGGCCAGTAAAAGCTTTCGTATGTGCCCGGCTTTTGCGGATCGAAGGCCGGTACATCAGCCTTCAGTTGTTTTGCCAGGTCAAGGTGTGCATTTCTTACACCGGTTACTATCAGTTTGGCTACTTCATAAGCTCCATAAGGCATAAAATGGGTATTATCCGCAATGGGCTGAACCTGCCCCGGATAAGTGCCTGCAGGCACATGTACAAAAGCTCTTAATGAGCCCTGTTCTCCCATTGCCTCAAACATAGTTTTGCTCATAGCATTAAGATCTATTAATGCAACGCCTTTTTCCTTGGCTGTTTGTCGAACTGCATCCGGGTAATCTCCCAGGGTTTCGGCGATCCTGCCCTGCTCAAATCGCCTGCGCTGTACCGAAGTAACCAGCACAGGAATGCCGCCTTTCTTTTTTACTTCATCTATAAAATATTCCAGGTCTTTCTTATAGGTCGTAAAAGGCCCCACACCCGCTCCTTTTTGCTTCTGATCGTTATGACCAAACTCCACAAAAGCATAGTCTCCGGACTTCATCATATTCAGCATTTTTGCAAAACGCCGTGCTGCTATAAAGCCACTCAGGGTTTCACCCGATTCGGCAAGGTTCACAATAGCTACTTTACCAGGCTTAAAAAAAGCAGGAAACATTTGCCCCCATGCAGAAAATGGCTCCCCTGCCCCATCTACTACGGTTGAGTTGCCTGCCAGGAATACAGAGAGGGCTTTTTTATTGGGTGTAATCTCAATAGCATTGATCCTAGGGTTATTACCGTTCAATTCAAGGGTCAGCTTATTATCCCAGTGCAAATAGTTATGCTCTCTTTCTTTAAGGCGCACTTTCCTGTTCGTTCCTGCAATGAAGCTGTCACGCACATTTACGGTAAAGGAAACTGTTTGATGCTCACCCTGGCCGGTAATAAGCCGGTTTATAAACATCCGCCTGTTTTCGGCGCGGATAGCCACATCACCTGCACCGTCATCATCTCCTACCGTAACTTTTACATCATAATTACCTTCGGGCAATTTTACAGAGAAGTAAAAAGGCTTAGAGCCTGTAAGAAACCCGTCGGTAAGTGCCTTTTTACCCACCTTTGTATTGCTTACAGCCTGTGTATTCAGATCTATTCCAAAACCCCGCTCAGGAGTATATATGGTCCCGGGCAGAATTTTGATATAGTTTTTGCCTGCTTTCCCTTTTCCAAAATCAAATTGGAAGAACTGGGCATTCCCTGTACCCGATATGCTGATAGCAAATAATAGCAGCGCAATCGTTTTTTTCATATATCTTATCTTTTCAGGTAAACCTGAGGTATTCCTGCCTGACGAAACTAACCCCGAAAAGAATAAAAAGCCGTGCAAAACATACCAAAAAATCGGCATTTTGATACAGAACAGAAAAGCAGGAAATTGATTTTCAACAACTTGATAAAAAAGATCAACCGCAGGGCATTATGAGGCGTCGCCTGCTTGGCTATATTTTTTGGGGGTGGTTCCATATTGTTTCTGGAACATGCGGCTGAAACTGGTAGCATCGGCATAGCCTACCATAAAAGCAATGTCGGTTACAGAATGCTGGCCCTGTAAAAGCAACCCGGCAGCTTTATGCAACCGGATACCGGTTACAAATTCATGTACCGACTGGTTGGTGACGGCTTTTACTTTGCGATATAGCTGGGTACGGCTCATGAACAGCCGTCCGGCCAGCCATTCCACATTTACGTCACCATCTGACATGTGGTCTTCTACCAAACGGGTGGCTTTTGCCAAAAAAGCCTTATCAGCCGTGCTTAATCCTACAGGGTTTGAATAGGACTCGGGCGATTGGCTAAACAGCTGGCGAAGCCTCGTACGGCCCTCAATAAGGCTTCGTATTCGCACCAGCAGTAAAGACATATTAAATGGCTTTACCACGTAGGCATCAACGCCTGTTTCATAGCTTTCAGATTCATATTGATCAGACTGACGGGCTGTTAACAGTATAACCGGAATATGGCTGGTTTTTTCGTCTGTTTTGAGTTTTTTGCATAATTCAAGCCCGTCCATAACCGGCATCATCACATCACTTACAATCAGATCGGGAATAGAAACGGTCGCCTTATCAAAACCTTCTGCTCCATGAGCCGCTTCCAGTACCGAATAGAACGGAGACAGTCCCTGCCTGATATAATTCCGGATATCATCATTATCTTCTACCACCAGCACTATAGGCAATGCAGCAGAAGATTCTTTATCTGCTGGTACAAATGGCATAGAAGGCTCAGGCTTGTTATTCAACCACGCAGAGTGATTACCTGCCTGTCTGCTGCCAGCTTCAAGATTTGAAAGATGCACCATAAAACACGTAGCTATCCCAGGCCGGCTGGTTACAGTTATCTTTCCTTTATGCAGCTCAACCAGCTCTTTAGTGAGCGACAATCCCACACCGCTGCCCGCATGCTGCCCTTCTCCTTCTACCTGGAAGAAAGGCTCAAATACTTTGTCGATTTTATCGGCAGGAATACCCCTGCCACTATCGGTTACAGAAAGAATAACCTCGTCCGGTATTTCATTTTCTGCTATGATTCTTACTTCAATAGACCCTTCCGGGGGTGTAAACTTAAAAGCATTTGAAATAAGGTTATATAAAACCTTCCCTGCCACATCAGCATCAAAACCTATCATAATCTGCTGCGGGGTGGCTTTTATGGAAAAGTGTATGTGCTGCTCCTGGGCTTTATAGTCAAAGGCAGCCGCCGTATTTTTTACAAAGGCTACTATATCCTGCCGCTGCGGGCTTAGTTTCATTTTACCCGATTCCAGCTTACGAAAATCAAGAAACTGGTTAATAAGTGTAAGCAAACGCTGGGCATTGCGATACATTACATTATAGTGCAGCTTTTCTTTTTCAGCGGCGTTATTATTGGCAAGCAACGACCTTAAAGGATCAATAATAAGGGTGAGCGGTGTACGAAATTCATGAGACACATTAGTGAAGAAGCTGGACTTGAGCTGGTCGAGCTCCTGGGCTTTCTCGGCTTTTAACCGCTCGGTTAAAATTTCACGATGATACTGCTGGCGCACCTGCACGATCCTGAATAAGCCATAGCCGGAAGCAATCAGCAGCAACGTATAAATAGTATAGGCCCACCAGGTTTTCCACCACGGGGGCAATACTATTATTTCGAGTGTTGCAGGCATGGGGTTCCATACCCCATCGCTGTTAGAAGCTTTTACCATCATTACATATTTCCCGGGAGAGAGGTTGGAGTAGCTGGCAATACGCCGGGAGGCATCGGTATATATCCAGTCTTTATCCTGACCCACAAGCATATACGCATACTGGTTCCTTGCCGGGTTTGAATAATGAAGTGCGGCAAATTCAATTGAAAAGCTTTTATCCTCATGGGTAAGTGTAATGGATGGGGCCATATGCAACGGCATTGGAAGCATCACCCGGCCATTGATAGTATCGCCCACATTTACAGTTTTGTTTAATACCTGCAGGGCTGTGAAGGCAGTAACAGGAAGGAATGGGTTATCTGCAATTTCTTGGGGATTGAAGTGAATAAACCCTTTTGTGGTACCATAATACATTTGTCCCGTTGAACGATCAAAAAAGCCCGATCCATCCATAAACTCAAAATCCTGACCCGGTTTTTTGACCGCATAATTCTGAATCTGGCCCGTTTTTATGTTAAACTTGGATAGCCCGTTTTTATGAGCGAACCAGATATAGCCCGGCTGTGCCATTACCTGCGTAATATAATGATCAACCAAACCATCTTTAACCGTATAGGTTTTAACAGCCTGGGTTTTCGGGTTGATCCTGGTGAGGCCATTCGCTGCACCCACCCATATGGAGCCTTCTGAGTCTTCCACTACGGCATATACCCGCTCATCGGGCGATCTTTTGTCAGATGCTACGCTGGTGTACACAACTGTATCCGTCCAGGTATTGTTTTTGGGATCTCGCTTTAGCTGGATAAGGCCCGAATATTCTGTACCGATCCAAAGATTGTTTTTGGAATCAAAAAACAGGCAACCAGCACCCGAGCGGCCATAGGATTCAAGGGGCTGCTTCTCAAAGACCCTGGAATCGGGGTTATATTTTAATATGCCATTGTAATAAGAAAACCATAAATCATGAGTAACAGGGTCTTCTGCTATAGCGTAAAAGCGGCTTTCTGAGGAGCTTACAGACGTTTTAAAATAAGAGGTAATTTGCCCGGTTTGAGGATTGTATTTATCGAGGCCTGATCTTTTCCCGATCCAGACATTTCCATTTTTGTCTTTAAGAACTGCCTTGATATTTTCACCTGCCAGTCGCTCAGACACTTTATGTGGCGCCTGCATCTGATGATCGATATAATACAAACCTCCATCTTCCGTTCCGAGCCAAACGCCTTTTTCATCTACCCACATAGACCGTATTGCCATGTACAGGATTTTATGCTGATCTGCATAAACAGGAACACTTTGAAACTTACCCGCATTAAGATCGGCCTTATTAATTCCGCCATTAGCCGTTCCGATCCACAAAATACCTGCTTCGTCCCGGTACATGCAGTTTACATTATTATCGCTCAAACTTCCCTGAACACCAACAGGCGTTTCAAATACAATGCTTTCTTTGGTTCCCGCAAGATGAAAAGGGCCGATCACGCTTCGTAAAAAATCTGACGCGTTTTGCAGCGCAATCATATCCCTTTGGCGGTTAACGGAATCTCTGAAAGGTAGAGGAATATCTGCCAATTTATATCTTGTAAAATCATCTGTATTATAATTGTACCGGCATACAATCTGGTTAAATACAGATACCCAGATAGTTCCTTCACTATCCTTATGAAGATAATGAATACGGTTGCTGGCAATAGATGAGGTATCGCCGGGAATAGTACGGTATATTTTAAATGAATACCCGTCATACCGGCAAAGCCCATTCCAGGTACCAAACCACATAAAACCATACTTGTCTTTTACAATACCCCGTATAGTGCTTTGTGGTAATCCATCTTTGGCGGTGAGATACTCAAAGCTCACAGGCTGGGCAATAATGGTACTGCGAAAAAGAAAGCAAACCACGATGATTGATATCCTTAAAAATACAGCCATGAGCAACGCGATTCAGTAGAGCTACGAATATACAACCAAAATCACAGGCAAATCCGGCGGCTGCTCATTTAGGCTCATTTCAAACAAACCGGTCTCCTGAATATATGAGGGGTTCCCTAAGCTTCGGGTAACATATAAGAAAAGGATTGCTCCCTGCGACCATGTGGAATGCATCGCTCATGTCTCCCTTTACAATAAAAACGATTTCAGGGTTTCAAAATCGGGACGCATTAGCAAAGAAGCTTTTTCCCCGTTCATCATTTCTTCCAGCGTCGGCGGTATGATCACTTTTTGCCCGGTTGCAGTTTCTACTGCATCGGGAAATTTGACCGGGTGTGCTGTTTCAAGGATAAAACCAGCCTCCCTTCCCTCCGTCAGGTGCGTATTAAGATAACGCTCCAAAGCGCAATATGCTACGGCCCCATGAGGGTCTAAAGTATACCCGTAATCCCTATAGACTTCTTTAATAGTACTGCTAGTGTCTTCATCAGTAATAGTAAAAGCAGATAAGTTGTTCTTTAACTCGGGAAACTGCCTATGAAATAGTTCAATAATTCTTACAAAATTGCTGGGGTTGCCTACATCCATTGCATTGGACAAGGTAGCTGTTGTTTCTTTAGGCTTTAGCTCCTGTGTTTGCAGATAATGAGATACGATATCGTTTACATTGCAGGCCGCAATAAAATGCCCTAAAGGAAGGCCGGTAACTTTTGCCAAAAGACCCGCGCAAATATTCCCGAAATTACCACTGGGCACACAAACCACAGGTTGAATATCTTTTTGCTTCCATTGCTTATAAGCGAGAAAGTAATACACCTGCTGTGGCAACCAGCGTGCCACGTTGATCGAGTTAGCCGAGGTCAAAAATTTCTTTTCATTAATATCTTTATCAGCAAATGCCTCTTTTACCAGGCGCTGGCAATCATCAAAAGTACCTTCTATTTCAAGCGCCGTAATATTTTTACCCAGTGTTGTAAGCTGCTTTTCCTGCACCGGACTTACCCGGCCTTTAGGATACAGTATCACCACATTCACATTCTCTACTCCATAAAAACCATTGGCTACAGCTCCTCCAGTATCGCCCGAAGTAGCTACCAGTACCGTAACCTCGCGATCTTCGTTCTTTAAAAAATGACCCAGGCATCGGCTCATAAATCTTGCACCTACATCTTTAAACGCCAACGTGGGGCCGTGGAAAAGTTCTAAAGATGAGATGCCCGCATTTATAGGTTGCAAAGGGACCGGGAAATTCACTGCTTCTTTTACAATATGGTACAGGTCTTCATCCTCAATAGAACCGGCAACATAAGGTTTCATTACTTCAAAAGCGATATCCGCATCTGAAACGCTTTCGATACTGTTGATAAATGCTTTGCTCACAACAGGCAGTTGCTCAGGAAAGTACAGGCCCTTATCGGGCGCCTGCCCCTGTATGGCTGCCTCTTTAAATGAAACAATCGGTGATTGATGATTAAGACTATAGTAGTTCATTTTTAGTTGATAGTTGACGGATGACAGGAGGAAAGTTGAAAAGTAGTTGAAGATGAAGATAGTTTAATCACTTCTACATTTTACATTCAATATTCTACATTTCCACCTCTACCCCGTTTTTATTAATAGTAGTTACATATACATAATTTTCTATACCGATCTTATCATATTCCGCCTTCATGATGGTTCCCACTTCCCTGGCAATATCTTCGGTTTCGCTAAGCATAAATACAGAAGGGCCGGAACCGGATATACCCCCTCCTAATGCGCCCGCTTCTTTGCACTTCGCCTTTACCTCATCGAATGCCGGAATTAAAATGCTGCGAACCGGCTCTATGATGACATCTTCCAGCGAACGGCCAATGAGCGCTTTATCATTGCTCATAAAGCCTGCAACCAGACCGGCTATATTACCCCATTGTTTGATGGCATCTTTCAGGAAAACCTGTTTACGTAATATCTGGCGGGCATCGGAGGTACGTACCTCTATTTGAGGATGCACCACTGTTACAAACAGGTCGGGGCTGGCAAGCGGCACGATATCTAACGGGTGAATGGAACGTATCAACGTAACACCGCCTAAAATACAGGGTGTAATATTGTCTGCGTGTTTTACTCCTGTTGCCAGCTTTTCGCCGATCATAGCCAGCTGTATCAGGTCTTCCTGCGAAAAAATATTACCCAGCACTTTGTTAGCTCCAACGGCTGCGCCGGCTGCACTTGCCGCGCTGGATCCTAAACCGCTGCCTGGCTTTATATGCTTTTCTATAGATACCTTTATACCTTTATTCACACCTGCTTTTTCCAGTGCAGCGAGCAAAACAACACCGGCAACATTCTTCTCAGGATCGGTAGGCAAATTAAAATCATCTTTATTTTCAATAATCACACCTGGCTCGTCTATTATCTCAAACTCCATAATGTCGTAAGGCTCGTTAATGGCCAGGCCCAATATATCGAAGCCGCACACCAGGTTGGCTATTGTTCCGGGAGATTTTATTTTTATACGCATAATTTATTATTAATGTACGGTATACGATGTATGGCCGTTTTGATTCGTACGCCGTATTCCATACATCGTACACCTTTTTATACTGCCGCTCTTACAATATCTGCAAATACACCGCTTGCCGTAACATCAGCGCCGGCACCGGCACCTTTTATTACCAGCGGCTGATCGGTATAGCGGGATGTATAAAACAACACCACATTATCCTTTCCGTATAAATGGTACAAATCATTTTCAGGAGCTATGTGCTGCAGGCCTACAGATGCTTTTCCCCCGTTAAATGTAGCAACAAATTTCAACTTGCAGCCCTTTGCTTTTGCATCATCATATAACTTCTTAAAATGCGCCTCGTAGCTCAGCATACATTCGTAAAATGCTTCCACGCTGCCCTGCATGCATGCTTCGGGCATAAAGCTATTGTTGCTGATATTTTCTATTTCCATTTCATAGCCTGCTTCCCGGGCAAGGATGAGTATCTTACGCATTACATCGGTGCCGCTTAAATCAAGTCTTGGATCAGGCTCTGTGTATCCCTCTTCCTGTGCCTGGCGCACTACTGCTGAGAATGTCTGGGATCCGTCATAATTATTAAAAACATAATTTAATGTGCCACTTAATACGGCTTCTATCTTACACACTTCATCTCCACTATGTACCAGATCATTCAATGTACCAATAACCGGTAATCCTGCGCCTACATTGGTTTCGAATAAAAATTTGCAGTTATACTCCTGTGCCAGCTCCTTTAGTTTCCTGTAATTCCTGTAATCGGAAGAAGCGGCAATTTTATTGCAGGCTACCACAGAAATACTTTTTTGCAATAACTTTTCATAAACGCCTGCCACTTCAGCATTTGCTGTAATATCCACAAAAATGGAGTTACGCAGGTTCTTTTCTGCCGCTTCACCAATAAATACGGGCAATGAAGCTTTTTCGCCCTGCTCCAACTCCTGCTCCCAGTTCTTCAGATCAATTCCTTTGTCATTCAGCAGCATTTTCCTGCTACTGCTGATACCAATAACATTGATCTTTATTTTGAGGTGTTTTTGCAGAGCGTCTAACTGTTTATTTATTTGCTGCAATAATTTAGCCCCTACATTTCCAACTCCTGCAATAAATAAATGCACCTGCTTGTAAGTAGTTTCAAAAAAGTCTTCATGCAAAACATTGATGGCTTCGCGAACATCGGCAGTGGATATCACTGCGCTGATGTTTTTTTCTGATGAGCCCTGTGCTATCGCCCGTACGTTAATACCGTTTCTTCCAAGGGCACTGAACATTTTTCCACTTACACCCGGATGGCTTTTCATTTGCTCACCTACCAATGCTACTATAGACAAGCCTGTTTCAACTCTCAAAGGCTCTACCTGGCGTAAGGCCAGCTCCCCGGCAAATGCCCGGTCCACAGCCAATTTAGCTATGTTGGCTTTAGCCGCATCAACAGCAACGCATATAGAATGTTCGGATGAGCTTTGTGTTATTAATATTACATTGATCTGTTCGGCGCTTAATGCTTCGAACAGCCTTTTTGAAAAACCGGGAATACCTATCATACCGCTACCTTCAAGGCTTAGCAAAGCCAGGTTATTGATGCTTGAAATACCCCTGATAATATTCCCGCCGGAACTGCTATCGCCAGGCCGCTCATGATTTAAAACAAGGGTACCCGCATCTCCTGGAACAAAAGTATTTTTGATCCATACAGGAATATTTTTGTTCATTACCGGTTGCAAGGTAGGCGGATAGATCACTTTTGCACCGAAATGAGAAAGCTCCATCGCTTCTCCGTAAGTTATTTTTTCAATCACCTTTGCATTAGCAGCCAGGCGGGGATCGGCTGTCATCATACCGCTCACATCGGTCCATATTTCCAGCACATCCGCATCCAAAGCAGCAGCAATAATAGCAGCTGTATAATCAGATCCGCCACGGCCAATTGTTGTGGTGACGCCTTCGGCATCGGATGCAATAAACCCGGGAAGAATAAACGCATTGTTTTGCGCTTCTTTAAAATAAGCAATTATATTGGCTTTTGTAACATCGGTATTGACCTGAGCATGCGTATAATTACTGTTGGTTTTAATCAGCTCTCTAGCATCTTTCCATTGCAACTCCACTCCATCGAACTGCAGCTTTGCCCCAATGATCTGCGATGAAAGCCACTCCCCATAACTGGCCAGCCTGTCTTTTGTGCGCGGGGTTATCTCGCTGAGTAAATAAATACCATTGCAGATGTCTTCAATTTCATTGATAGCCGTTTTTACAAGACTTAACAAGTGGCTTTGATGAGCCACCGGTATCAGATTTTTTACTACATCAAAATGCCTCTTTTCAATTTCGGAAATGAACTGCCTGTACTCTTCGTCACCTTTTGCTGCGGTAACCGCTGCATTCAGCAGTAGGTCTGTAACACCTCCGAGAGCAGAAACCACTACAATGGTGTTGCCTTTTTCCATTGCATGCTTTACAATAGCTACAACTTTATTTATATTTTCTGCATTGGCTACAGAACTGCCGCCAAATTTCAAAACCTGCATGGTTTATAATAATTAAAATGAAATGATATATGATTTTTTCTCAGAAGCGGCCCGAAAGGCCCAGGTGGTGATATGGCAAAGTACAACCCTTAACGGGTTGTAATAATAGTTGTAGTTGTAGCCACGGCTACAGGAGTAAGTTCGCTAATATGTGTATGATTGATATACATGAACGCCTGCAAGATAATGCAGTATTAAAAAACAAACAAATATTTTTTAGGAGGCCTTTTTACAAGACGTGCGGCTATTACGTAAGTCTGTCGGGGTGTACGACAAATTCACCTATTTTAAACCTGTTTAGCCAGACCTCACCCCCGACCCCTCTCCAAAGGAGAGGGTAGCAGCATTCCTAACATAATAAAGTTTGTATCAAAAAGGGCGATTTGTCGTACACCTGTCTGCCGGGAGTTGGTGTGATTAACGGAAGGTGTTTTGTATATTTGAGCATTGGCGGTCATTTTACGGACACCGTGCGTAAGACAAATTCTATGACAATAAAACAACCAGACAATACAGCATTGCGGACAGCTTTATGGCGAGCATTACACGTTTTGACAGACGACAAGCCCTACATCATTGAGGACAAAGTTGGATATGACTTAATCAAACCCGAAAAAGATTGGCAGGAACGTCCCGATATGAAATATACCAAGCGACTTCGGGCTTCTATTGTTGCTCGTGCCAGATTTGTTGAGGACTTAGCCAAAGAACAAATTGCAAAAGGCGTAAAGCAATATGTTTTGCTTGGTGCGGGACTTGACAGTTTTGCTCAACGAAATACTAAAATCAGTTCGCAGGTTGACATTTATGAAATTGACCAACCCGACACATTAGCTTGGAAAGAAGAAAAACTAATTGAAAACGGTTACAAAATCTCCTACAATCTTCATTTCGTTCCTGTTGACTTTGAAACATCGTCTTGGTGGGCAGCGCTTTTAAACAAAGGTTTTGACACTAAACAAACGACTTTTGTTTCTTGCACGGGAGTTACGCTTTATCTTACCAAAGAAGCAATTACAGACACACTAAGAAAAATGACTTCACTTGCATCAGGTTCAACAATTGCAATAGCATTTTATTTACCATTGGAACAACTTGACCAAGAAGACAAGCCAATGCAAGAAATTGCAATAAAAGGAGCAGCAGCTTCTGGAACACCTTTTGTAAGTTTTTTCTGTGTTGACGAGATTGTAGAACTTGCACAGGAAGTAGGTTTGAAAGAAATCCAAACCATTTCAACAAAAGATATGACAGAAAAATATTTTAAAGACAGAACCGACAATTTTGTTCCAGCAAGCGGAGAATTTTTCTTAGTTGCGAAAACATAAAAAACGAACCGCCAACAAGGGTTTGGCGTCAGGCGGGCTGACGTTCAACCGTGAAAGTTCCTGCAGACTTTCACGCCCGAACGCCAAGCCCCAAAACGTTAGGAGTAAGATTAACGACCGCAGCGCAAAACAAGCAACAGAAGAGTTATTGAATGAAAAAATACACGAAAGATCCCTCCTGCGCGACGGGTAGGTAATACAATACCAATAAAGGATAAAACCACCTGCGAATTCTCCAATTTATACCCTGATAGAAAATTGATCATAGATAATGAATATGGTTATTTTAAAAGTAATTTTGTAAACGATCAAATAGGTAATACATCCAAAAGCATAACACATAATAAACAGCTCAATTAGAAATTCATAGCTCAGGAAATGGATAATTTTGAAGAATACTTACGGCAGGGCGAGCCCAACAAAGCTGAAAAAGCAAAAGTTTGGAAAGCAGCTATCGGCTTGCAGCAAGTGGATGGGCTAAAACCCTCTGATTATCTCATAGAAGCTGCCAGGCAAAACATTGAAGGCCATATTACCATTGAAGAAGTAAAACAGCGAATAGACAGTTATTATAAACAGCACCCCGTAAAAAATGATCCCAATAGAAACCGGGACCGTACCGAAGAAGCCGACAAGGTTTCTGCCCGTATTGCCGAAATTTTGGGCGAGCAGACCTTTACGTTCTCGCCTGCCGAATATCTTACTATTCATCGCAGGTTGTTTCAGGGAATTTATAAATACGCAGGTAAAATCCGTGATTACAACATCACAAAACAGGAATGGGTCTTAAATGGCGAAACGGTTTTATACGCAAGCGCAGACAGTTTAAAAGCCACGTTGGAGTATGATTTTCAGCAAGAGAAACAATTTAGTTACAAAGGACTAAGTCAGCAGGAAATTATAGAGCACATAGCGCATTTTATTTCATACCTGTGGCAAATACACATTTTTGGAGAAGGCAATACCCGAACAACGGCCATTTTCCTGATAAAATACCTGCGTACATTTGGCTTTAAAGTAAATAACGAATTATTTGAGCAACATTCTTGGTATTTCCGCAATGCCCTGGTACGAGCCAATTACAGCAACCTCACAAAGAACATTCACGCTACCGATAAATTTTTACTGCATTTTTTCGGAAACCTATTGCTTGGCGAAAACAATATCCTGAAAAACAGAGAAATGCACGTTCAATACATTAACACTATAAATGAAGGCCCCGGGAAAAAAAGTGGTCAGAAAAAGGTGGTCAGAAAAGGTGGTCAGAAAAGGTGGTCAGAAGTTCTGGAACTTATAAAAGGAAATCCAAAAATAACGAGAAACGAGCTTTCCGAAATATTGGGGATAAATTCTTCTGCCATTCAAAAACACATTCAAAAACTAAAAACCGAAGGTAAGATTGAACGCATTGGTAGCGATAAAGGCGGACATTGGAAAATTATTAAACAATGAAAAATCAGGAACGACGAATAAACCTGACAATACAGAGCAGGACAACAATGTCTTTACAATTTACTCCTGTCCATCCAACGCATAATACCTCCTCGTACTTACCACATTGGCAGGAAGCTCCAGATGGTTCCAGTCTTTATGAATAGCCATGGCGGCCCCCATTGCCGTGGCCTGCGACACCGAAGCAGCATATACTTCTATCTGCGGATAGGCATCGGCTAACAATTGCATGTAGGTTTCGTTTTTGGCAAATCCGCCATCTACAAACATCTTTTTTACTTGGCTATTCAGCACCAGGTTAGTGGATCGTACCTGAGCGTTTACCGTATGTCTGATATAATTGAGATAGGATTCTTCATAAGTACTGTAGGAGGAAGGATCAAAATCCAGCAGATCGTTTAGCTCCGGCTCTTCTTTTATCAGCTCTTTATCGTAAGCTATTTTTTCAAAATAATTAGGAACCACATTAAAATGCTGCGCCAGCTTTTTTGCAGCCTGCTCATGCGCATAACCGGCAAATAGCCTGGAAGATTTCACCGTATTCCCTTCAAAAGTCATATAGCACAGACAATCCTGTTCTAATTCTGCTTTTGTTAAAGGAGTGTCATTAAAGGCATTCATGCTAATACACCAGGTACCCGTAGAAATCAGCAGGAAAGGCTCATCAATATTCTGAATATAAGGAATAAAGGCCGCAGAGCTATCGTGCAGTCCTACCCCACATTTCAGCGGCCTGCCATTATATACCACATTCCTAGCTGTGGAAGAAGAAAACAAAGGAGCCAGTTTTTTATCAATGCTTTCTGCGGTTACCCAATGATGATAGCCGTTTTTTGCAAAGTCCCATAAAGCGGTATGGCATCCCAGACTGGTGATGTCAGAATATTTCTGACCGCTTACAAGGAAGCCCAGGTACTGCGGAAAGTGAAGCGAAACGGTAGTTCTATTATATAGCAGGGGTTTATAATGCTTCAATGAATATAATTGCAACCCGGAGTTGAGGTTCCCTAAAGCCGGGGAAGCCGTGCTTAATGCTATGGTTTCTCTGGTTCCGTAAGTGTTATAAAATTTTTCCGCGATACGATCCGGGTATGGCTTAAGATAATTGTATAACGGTGTAACCAGGTTATCCTGTTCATCCAAATGCACAAAGCTGGCACCATAGGTTGAGAAGTTAATCGCCTTTATATCATACGTATCGTTGACCAGGTATTGGTGGAGTGTATCAATCACCCACTTGCTAAGCGCCCTGATATCTTCACAGGCAAACCCGTCTTCATCTTCGATCTCATCAAAATTGGCAGACAGCTCTTCTACAATTTTATAATCTTCATTAAAAAGGAAAAACTTTTTATTTGTTTTACCTATATCGAATATGGCAATTACAGGAATCAAGGATAATTAGTAATTAATTATAAACAAATTTATATAGCACATAAATGTTTTTGTTTATCAAAAACAATATGCAGTCTTAAAAGGGCTGTCAGCCTGAGCCTGACGAAGGTTAAACCCTTGATTGTTATATGTCATCAGTCTCAATATGACATCAAGGAGCCTTTTGGCCCGGCCCAGAGGCTTCTTTATAACCCTGTTGCAACAGTAACGGCACCCCTTTTGTTGATCAATTCCTTTCTCACATTGGCATCGCGGTATAACTGCAATGGCTGCAACGCTCCGCCGGCTCTTAATCTTGCTTCCGCCAGCAAGGGACGTAGATCTGTTCTGTAAGCCGTTTGTAAAATTTCCTGGGCAAGCGCTACATCATTATTCAGCTGTGCCTGGCCTAAAGCTTTTGCATCAACCAGTAATGCCTGGGCATACGCCAGCAGGATGGCTTCCACGCTTTGCAATAAATCTTCCAGCGGATCTTTTACATTGTGGCTGGCATCAATCATCCAGCCCAGATCCGTAGCATGGTTCATACCACGCGCGTCCATTCCATCTACCAGCTCTCTGAAAATTAAAAACAACTGGTAAGGTTTAATACTGCCCACTGTCAGATCATCGTCGCCGTACTTACTATCATTAAAATGGAACCCGCCCAGCTTTTTCTCGTTCAACAATAAAGCAACAATCTGTTCTATATTGGCATTGGGCAAATGATGACCTAAATCCACCAAAGTATAAGCCTTATTGCCCAGCTTCGAGGTATACAGGAGGGATTGGCCCCAGTCGCCAACGGTAGTAGAATAAAAATTAGGCTCAAATGCCTTATATTCTACAAATACTTTCCAATTCTCAGGCAACGCGGCATATACTGCCTGCAGGCTTTCCAGGGTATTATTAAAGGCATTCCTGAAATTGAGCTGGCCCGGGAAGCAGGAACCATCTGCCAGCCATATAGTAAGCGAACTCGAACCCAGCTCCTCCCCGTATTTAATCACTTCGATATTATGATCAATGGCCTGCTGGCGTACCGCTTTATCCACATGCTGCATAGACCCGAACTTATAGCTCAGCACCTGATCTTTCTGATCCTGGAAAGTATTGGAGTTCATGGCGTCAAATTTCAAATCAAAATCGGCGGCCAGGCTTTTGATTGCTTTTGCATCTTTAGGAATATCCCATGGAATATGCAGGGAAACAGCCCCGCTGCTCCGGTTAAGCTGATGTAGTAATCCTATATCTTCCATCTTTTCTTCAAGGGTAGCCGGCTCACCGCCACCGCTGAAGCGGCCAAAACGTGTGCCACCATTACCTAAAGCCCACGATGGTATTGCTACCTGGAAATCTGTCAGCTTTTTAATAACCCCTTCGGTATCAGCCAACTCACCCGATATGTAATCAAAGCTTTTTTTGTGCCGGGCCAGCCCTTTCTCATTATGTGCATCAATCTGCGATTTATTTAAAATCATAATTCAAAATATTTAATCAGTTCAATTTATACGTTTTTTAATAACCCGGCATATACCATTATATCCGCCTCTTTCCTTTTACTCAAAAAACGGGTTAGCTGACTGGACAATCACCAACCCTTATTGCTTTGCTATATGAAGATTCTTTAACCACCCTTTCAGATCTATAGGTCTAAAAAAGCTTATAGATCTTGCTTACCTTACAAACGCCTGTGCCACGCCACCATCTACGTTTAGTATATTACCTGTAGATTTATTGAGCAGGCCGCTTACAAATACGAAGCAGGCATTAGCGATATCATCAGGTAAAATAATTTCATTCATTAAAGTGCGCTTAGCATAATAAGCGGGCAGCTCTTCTACAGTAATACCATAGGCTTTGGCACGACCTTCGGCCCAACCTCCTGCCCAGATATTGGAATCAGAAATAACCGCATCGGGATTCACTGTGTTCACACGTATCCTATCACTGCCCAGCTCCGCTGCCAATAGTCTGGAAAGATGCGCCTGGGCCGCTTTGGCAGAACCATAGCCTGCATTATTAGGGCCTGCTACAATCGAATTTTTAGAAACGATATTGATGATATCTCCGCCAATACCCTCCTGTCCTGCAGATAAGTTTTGCTTACGCATAACAGCCACGGCAGCTTTTGAAACCATAAACTGCCCTTTCACCAATATATCGTATAGCCTGTCCCACTCTTCAACCGAATGTTCTGTTATACTTTTTGAAATGCTGATACCGGCATTGTTCACTACTATATCCACACCTCCAAAAGCCAGCACAGTGGCATCCAACGCTGCAGCAATGGATTCTGCATCTGTCACATTCAGGGTTACTGAAGCTGTAGCATCTTTTCCAAAAGCCTTCTGAAACTCCAGCGTAGTAGCGTCTATTCTTTCCTGGTTAATATCGTTAATAATCACACATGCTCCTTCCTGCGCAAACCTCCGGGCTATAGCTTTTCCTATGCCACCACCGCTGCCGGTGATTAAAGCAATACGCCCGCTTAATGGTTTTGGCCGGGGCATACGTTGTAGTTTGGCCTCTTCCAGTAACCAGTATTCAATATTAAAGGCTTCCTGCCTCGGCAAAGAAGTGTATTCAGAAATCGCTTCGGCACCGCGCATCACATTAATCGCATTGGCATAAAACTCAGCGGCTACCCTTGCCGTTTGTTTATCTTTTGCAAAAGCAAACATACCTACGCCGGGATAAATAATAATAACCGGGTTAGGGTCGCGCATGGCAGGGCTGTCGGAATGTTTGCAGGTATTATAATAGTCGGCGTACATTTTGCGGTAATCCTCAAACAAAGGAGCAATTTTTTCCTTTACCGCAGCTATGTCGTCCAGGTTCTCACCTGTAGAAAGATTTAATACCAACGGGCTGATCTTGGTACGCAGGAAGTGATCGGGGCAGGAAGTCCCTAACGGCGCCAACCTTTCCAGATCATTAGAATTAATATATTGCAAAACACGGTCATCATCGGTGAAATGTCCGATCATTTTTATATGGGAAGAACAAAAGCCACGCAGTAAAGGCGCCAGGGCAGCAGCTTTCGCCAGGCGTTCTGCTTTAGGTAAAGCCTGTATTTTTTCACCACCAAAAACAGGGCCTTTTTTGCCAAGGTTCTGATCAATATATGCTGCGCATTTCTCAATTACTTCCAAAGTATTGATATAGCTTTCATAAGCTGTATTGCCCCAGGTAAACAAACCGTGAGAGCCTAACATAATGCCGCGGATACCAGGATTTTCATCCAGACATTGCTTCAGCATTAAGCCTAACTCGAAGCCTGGTTTTTGCCAGGGCACCCAGCCAATAGTACCTCCGAATAATTCTTCGGTAATTTTTTTACCATCTTTTGCTGCAGCAATTGCAATAGCAGCATCGGGGTGTAAATGATCTATATGCTTAAAAGGGAGAAAGCCATGCAGCGGCGTATCAATAGAAGGAGCTTTGGAATTCAGATCATAAATACAATGATTGAACAGCTCTACCATTTCATCTTCATATTCCAGACCGCGATACACATTTCTAAGACTGCGCAGCTTGTCTACATATAAAGCGGCAAGGCCGCTTCTTCTTAATGTGCCCAGGTCGCCTCCACTGCCTTTTACCCACATAATTTCAGTTTCCTGGCCGGTAAGCGGGTCTTTCGCTATTGCTTTACAAGACGTGTTTCCTCCACCATAGTTGGTAAGCCGTAAATCGGCACCCAGCAAATTTGAGCGATAGATCAGCAATGCTACTTCATCGCCTGCGAGCTCGGCAGCTTTTGCTTCATCCCATAAATAACTAACATGTTTAAAAGTCTTAGTGTCTGTTGCCATAATTCAAGTTGTTGTTGAGGCTCACCGGAAAGCGATTGCCTTTATAATCCTCATTATTTTTTATAGATAGAAGTTAAGATTCCATTTAAACAGGGGATGGATTACCGACAAACCTATACATAGAGCCATCAGAAAAAAAGCACTATCTCAATGAATTACCCCAGCCTACTAACAATACCGATGCCAGGATAATAATAATACCTAATACCACGGTTCTCAGTGTTTTTTTGCTCACGCCTTTCCATTCTTTTAATATCAATCCCCATATATTGGCAATAAGTATAATGAATGCCATGTGCAATATCCATGAGCTTGGGCCGTTCCCCATTTTACTTTCACCCATACCATAGAAGAAAAACTGCAGGAACCAGGTAGTACCGGCCAAAGCACAAAAAATGATATTACGGAGAAGAGGTGTTCTGCTATTGGTATAATCTCCAAAAGTTTTATTACGTGCATTTAAAATAAGGCACCATATCAGGTTAGTAGTAAGCCCTCCCCAAAGAATGATGATATAGGAAACATTATTCTGATAAAGAAACTCGCCCTGTCCGGGATGAGCCGC
Organism: Niabella aquatica; assembly: GCF_054779315.1. Lineage (NCBI taxonomy): Bacteria > Pseudomonadati > Bacteroidota > Chitinophagia > Chitinophagales > Chitinophagaceae > Niabella > Niabella aquatica. The sequence goes on along the minus strand of NZ_BAAGYM010000018.1, from coordinate 19,518 downwards.
TTTCCACAATTCATTAGCTACCTCTGCCATGGGTTTGGCAGCTTCTATACCAAAATTAAAACAGGCGCTTAAAACACCTGAAATAATAGCCACTACTATTCCCAAGCCAAATTTATATTCGTCTTTACCAGAGAGATGTGCCTCACTGTCCGCATTTCCTACTGCATGAGGATCTGAGTTGGTAACACCGGTTCCCGCCAGTTCCTTTTCCTTCATCATACCGGCTTTTCCGCAAACGATGATCCCCACTATACAAACCAGCAATCCCGACAAAACGGCTATACCCCACGTGGTACCGGTTAACAAACCTATTGTATCTTTTCCTGTTTCAGGTGAGAACTGGTAATAAACAGCAGGAATAAGCGCCCCAAAAACCATACAGAGCCCCAGAATAATGCTGCTGCCCAGCGATACACCCAGGTACCTTACGCCAAGACCATAGGTTAGTCCTCCAATGCCCCAAAGCAAACCAAACAGAAATGCAAAACCCAGTGTAGCGCTGTTAGCGTGGCTGATGATCTCTGTAAAATTGGGAATAGTAAGCCATGCAGCAATGGGGGGCACTATTAACCATGAAAACAATCCGCCTATAAGCCAGTAAGATTCCCAGGCCCAGCCCTTTACTTTTTTATAAGGTATATAAAAACTGCCCGATGCAAAACCACCGATAAAATGAAAAATAACTCCCAGTAAAGCGTTCATGAATGATTATTTTCGATATAGTAAGCAAAAATCCTTTACAAACCGAAAGTAAGTAATGAAATACCTGTAACTGTCATGTACTGTCATGATTCGTTTTAATTTTCAAAAAATTTAAGAAAATGAAAACATTTCTTGTTATTTATATAAATTGCTGACATTTAACAGGTTCAACTTTGATTTATCATGCGCTTAAAATATATGTTCGCTTCATCATTCATTTATTTTTTCATTCTATAAATGTTGATAAAAAAGAACTGCTAAAAACCGGTGGGCCGTTGCTTATAGCAAGTAACCACCCTAATTCTTTTTTAGATGCTATTATTTTTGATATTCTTTTTGATATTCCTGTTACATCACTGGCACGGGGAGATGCATTTAAAAATAAAGGTATATTTCGTTTGCTGCGTTCCCTTAAAATGCTGCCCGTGTACCGCATAAGAGAAGGCTCAGAAAATCTGAACATCAACTATGAAACTTTTAATACCTGTATTGAGCTATTTAAACAAAAAGAAGCTGTGCTGATATTCAGCGAAGGACTTTGTATAAACGAATGGCATCTAAGACCGCTTAAAAAAGGGACCGCAAGATTGGCATTTAAGGCATGGGATGAAGGAATTCCGCTAAAAGTATTGCCTGCCGGAATTAATTACAGCTCTTTCAGGAAATACGGGAAAAAAGTGATTGTACACTTTGGCAATTTTTTAGAAGCCGGGCAGTTTGCAGCACCAATCACTGATGGAGAGCGGAACGCATTATTTAATAAAACATTAAGGGAACAATTACAGCCGCTGGTTTTTGAGATCGGTAAAAACGATAAGACTGCATTGGAAAGTACATTCGGCAGCACACCAATCACGGTAAAGCTGCTTTTAGCATCGCCGGCTTTAACCGGAGCTCTGCTGCACGCGCCCTTATACTGGTTTGCCAAACTGGTTGTTAAGCTTTTCTTCGGCAAAACAGATCATTACGACTCTGTAATGTTTGGCGTTTTATTGCTGAGCTATCCCTTTTATGCAGCGTTGCTTTCAATAATTGCAGGGCAGTTTACACTCTTATGGGGATGGGCCATGATCGTGCTGCTGCCATTTACAGCGTTCTGCTGTGCTAAATATGAAATAAGAAAGGGCTAGGCATCAATATAAAAAACCAAAAATCCATAAAGGTATTTTAGTGCCTATACCTATTTCAATGTTATCGGCAGCAATAATGTAATGCTTATTTTCTTTAACCTGTGTGGCCGTTTTCCCTTTTCCACCAACTTCTATTGCCGTGTCATTTACTAAAAAATCACCTGATAGAGGCGCTGTTACCAGGAACCCTGCATTGAGCAACTGGTTTAGCACAAAGGTTTCCCTGATATTTCCGATTTCAGGTTTTTCTGTAAGAGCATATATAAGATTGGTATTTTCGAGATATATTTTATCTGGTTTTTGTAATTGAGACACTCCCTTACCGGCAGCTGATAAGACATTTAAAAGACGGGCATCTACTAACTGGTAGAGATACTGATAAACACTATCCCGGCTTAAATCCAATTTTCTGGCAAGTGCCGAAATGTTGGGCTTAAAAGGTGTGGATTCGGCTATTACAGAAAGTAGCTTTTTTACTTTAATAGCTGTGCCGCTATTATAAGAAGCGATATACGCAAGGTCAGTATCTACTATGGTATTAATTACCTGTGAAAGTTTTAACAGATATTCGTTTTCCCCCTCAGCTATAATAGGCAGATAGCCGTTATTAAGATATTTTTTAAAATAGGGCAATGGTTGTATTCTTTCCAGAACCGACCTGCCAAAATCCCGGTGTTTTACAGATAAGTCAGCAAAACCAATCCGTTCAAAAGAGTATCCTTCAGAAAAAGAAAGATATTCCCTGAAAGACAGCCCCGGTAGCAGATAACTGATTATCCGTCTGCTTAAATCTGCTTCGCCACGATAAATATCTAATGCAGAAGAGGCCGAGAAAATAATCTTCATTTCCGGAATTCCATCATATATATTTTTTAATTCCCGCGACCAATTAGGATATTTATGAACTTCATCTATTACTAACAACCTTCCACCCTGCCGGTACCAGTCCATTGCCGTATCCAAAAGGCTGTGATTGTAAAACCAGGTATGATCGGCAGTCACATAAAGGGCATTTTCAGGCATTTTCAGATCAAACTTAAAATGCTGCAACATTAAGGTAGTTTTACCTGCGCCACGTGAACCTTTTATTCCTATCATACGCTGCTCCCAGTTTATTTCTGAAAACAATGATCTCCTGAAATTATTTGTGACACCTTTTAATATATTTTCCTGAAAAACAAATAAAGGTTCCATAAATGTCGATTTAAAAATACAAAATTATATAAAAAATGTCGAATACAATATACAATAGATATATCTAACACAAAAAACCCCGGCGTGTGAACCAGGGTTGATACCTTTTTTATTATTCAGATGTATAGCAACACCAAGCTAATCAGAATTTATACACTTTGTCGCCAATTTTCACTTCCTTCCAGTTCTGGGCAAATCCGAACCCTCTTTTAAAGCTCCTATAGCTTTTTTGCCCTTTCAAATTTGGGTGATTGATCATATCGTATTCAAAGGTTATCTGTTCATCGCCCTTATAAGTTATCTTTACATAGAGGTCGTTCCAATCTTTTTTTCCGGTAGTATAAAACACATCACCAACTTTTGCTCCAAATTTTGCATGGGTATAGACACTGCCCGGGTGATCAGGAAACTTTTCGATAAGATTGTTGTCTTTATCTATCCGATAGTAATTTTTGCCAAAGACATCTCCGCCAATACGGGATGAAAATTCATAGAACAGTCCATTGTCTATCATTTTCGTATCGGTTATTTTGATGTAATTTTCATCGTTTGTGCGCCAGTAGTTTCCCACTTCCATCGGCAAATAGGAGTCACCTTCATAAGAATACTGTTTATTAACCCCTTTTTTGCTGCATGCTGACAGGGCCATTATGCAAACACCTATAAATAGTATTATATTTTTCATATGCAAATATTAAGATTCTGAAAGTTTTGTTCATCTTTAGACGAAAGCATCCAGTAAAACGCAACAGCAAATGATAGATTTTCATCATGTACTCAATAGAACTTCCTAAAATACAATAAACCCCAGCCATCAGCCGGGGTTTATTATTTTATAATTAGTAACTACCTATTTCCTACTCACTATTCACCCACTATGCCGTTACTTTACCTTTTGCTTTCGCAATCACTTCCTCCGCAATATTGTTAGGAGCTGGTGCATAGTGCGAGAACTCCATAGTAGAAGAGGCACGGCCAGAAGATAAAGAACGTAATTGAGTTACATAACCAAACATTTCGCTCAACGGAACTTTCGCCTTAATTACCTGCACACCTGCGCGTGTATCCATACCTTCCATCATACCACGACGACGGTTCAGGTCACCAGTTACATCACCCATATATTGTTCAGGAGTCAGTACTTCTACTTTCATAATTGGCTCTAACAGGATCGGCTTAGCCTTTCTGCCTGCCTCACGGAACCCTTGTTTGGCACAAAGTTCGAAAGACATAGAATCAGAATCCACGGGGTGGAAGCTACCATCAAATACACGGATCTTCATATTATCAACCGGATAGTTAGCCAGTACACCACTTGTCATGGCAGACTCAAAACCCTTCTGGATAGCCGGTACAAATTCACGCGGAATAGCACCACCAAAAATATCGTTTACAAACTGGTAGCTTTTATCAGGGTTTTCTTTTTGCCATTCTTCATCAACAGGACCAATGCTGAACTGGATATCGGCAAACTTACCGCGACCACCGGTTTGTTTTTTCAAAGTTTCCCGGTGCTCAATAGTGGTGTTGAATGCTTCTTTATAAGCCACCTGCGGAGCGCCCTGGTTTACTTCTACCTTAAACTCGCGGCGCATACGGTCTACGATGATTTCCAGGTGAAGCTCACCCATACCGCTTAGAATGGTTTGACCCGTATCTTCATCTGTTTTTACACGCAGGGTAGGATCTTCTTCCACCAGCTTGGCAATAGCCATACCCATTTTATCAACGTCTGCTTGTGTTTTAGGCTCTACTGCCACAGAGATCACCGGCTCAGGAATGAACATATTCTCTAAAGTGATCGGGTGGTTCTCATCACAAAGGGTATCACCGGTTTTAATTTCTTTGAAACCTACTGCTGCACCAATATCACCAGCCTCGATAAAATCGATGGGGTTTTGTTTGTTAGCGAACATTTTCATGATACGGCTGATACGCTCTTTTTTACCGCTGCGTACATTCAATACATAAGAACCCGCGTCTAAATGACCGCTGTAGCAACGGAAAAATGCCAGGCGCCCTACGAAGGGGTCTGTCATGATTTTGAAAGCCAGCGCTGCAAAAGGCTCTTTTGCATCAGGCTTGCGTATTAATTTCTTTTCAGGATCGTTAGGATCTGTTCCTTCAATAGCCTCAACATCTACCGGAGAAGGCAGGTAACGGCAAACCGCGTCCAGGGCAGTTTGTACCCCTTTATTTTTAAAGGAAGAACCGCACATCATCGGTACAATGCTCAGGTCGATCGTAGCCTTACGGATGGCAGTATGTATTTCATCTTCAGAAATGCTGTTAGGATCATCAAAAAATTTCTCCATCAGGGCATCATCATATTCAGCAACCGCTTCAACCAGATGGGCTCTCCATTCTTCTGCATCCTCAATCATGTCGGCAGGGATGTCAATCTCCTGGTAAGTCATCCCTTCTGTTTCCACATCCCAGATAATACCTTTCATTCGAATAAGATCTACTACTCCCTGGAAGTTATCTTCTGCTCCAATAGGTAATTGTAAAGGCACCGCTTTTGAGCCCAGCATTTCGCGAACCTGTTTTACCACGTTCAGGAAATCAGCACCCTGGCGATCCATTTTATTTACGAAACCAATACGGGGAACCCTGTAACGGTTAGCCTGGCGCCATACTGTTTCAGATTGCGGTTCTACGCCATCTACCGCAGAGAACAGCGCGATCAGGCCATCCAGTACCCGCATAGAACGTTCTACCTCTACAGTAAAATCTACGTGGCCGGGAGTATCGATAATGTTAAAAGAATATTCTTTAGTAGTTCCTGCAACAGCTTTCCCTTTATCTGTAGGGAAGTTCCATTTACAGCTTACGGCAGCAGAAGTAATGGTAATACCACGCTCCTTTTCCTGCTCCATCCAGTCTGTAGTAGCACCACCATCGTGCACCTCACCAATACGGTGAATCATACCGGTGTAACGTAAAATACGTTCTGTTGTAGTGGTTTTACCAGCGTCAATATGAGCGGCAATACCAAAGTTTCTTTGAAATTTTAAATCTGCCATGATTATTCTTAATTGAATTATAAACTTTTACTTTCTAAAAACAAATGATTTACAATGACTTACGAATAAAGCATTATAAGCCTTGAATTTAAGGGTGCAAAGGTAAGGAAAATATGAGATTTGAGATTTGCTAATTTAAGATGGGTGTACGACAAATTCACATATTTTAAACCTGTTTAGTCAGACCTCACCCCCGACCCCTCTTCAAAGCAGAGGGAGCAGAATTCCTGCCATAATAAAAGTTTGTATCAAAAAGAGCGATTTGTCGTACGCCTTTTAAGATCAGCCGCCATTGATACTATAAGTTTAACCATCCCCGGCGCCATTATAAATACCTGGAAACACCAGCATATATATCGTTATGAGAAAAAGCTAAAATGCCTCATCGAAAAAAATAAAGGGCCCGGCTAATAAAACAGCCGGTTCATCGAATACCACTTCTACCCCTTTCTTCCCCTGTATAGTTTCGCATTGCTTAAGCACTAAACCCTTTTAAAGAACCAGTCCTCAAAACATTTTCAAATGAAAAAAATATTTTTGCTGTTAAACATTGTGCACTTATTTATGTTCTCCCATGCCCAAAACGGATGGCAGGCAGAAGGTTATACTTTCGGACCGGGAACACATACAGCGAATAGCATTCAATGGCCTGCCGGAAAAACTGTAACTATTGAACCAGGCGCTGTTGTAACGTTTAGTAATGCTTCTTATGCCGGGGGTAACTTAATCGTTAAGGGTGAGCTTAGCATTAATTCCACTTCCTTTCAGTTAGACGGGAACCTTGTACTTGCTGAAGGCGCTAAACTTACCATAAATGGCTCATTCAAAACCCAGACAAGCATTACCTATCCTTATAACTCGGCTATACAAATTACCGGCACCTATGAAATGAATGGCTGGTCTGCCCCTGCACCTGTGGTAACAATTGACCGTACAGCATCATTCCGGGTGGGTAAATTAGCCCTGAATCCCGGGCAGGCAGGTTTTATTATAAACGAAAACAGCGTTGTTTCGGCTGCAGATGTTGTAACCAGCGGAAAACTGACCGTAAACGGTACCTTAAATGTTGTGAATAGTATTATCAGCAATGGCGGCAACTTTACACTAAATGAGGGAGGAATAGTAAATACCACAGATTTTAAATTTCAAAATCCCAATAATAGCATCAAAGGATTTATTAATGCTTTGGGAAGGGTTGAATTTCATAACAGGCCTAATACAATGGCCTGTCCGGGAGCAATCTATACCAGGGATTTTTATAATTATAGTGAGCGTAACGTAGTAGAAGGAAGCGGGTATATTAAAGTAACAGGTACATTTCAGAGCTCGAATGCGCTTACAGAAAGCACCGGTATTTCTTTAAATGCCCCCGATGCCGGTAATGGTTCTATCTCTAATAAAAAAACTGGCCAGGCTACTTTAGGCACTTCCTCTCCATGTGCTGGCAGCAATCCCGTTTTAAAACAGGACATCCAGTCCCTGCCCGTTACTTTTGGTGCAATCAGCTCCAAAATTGTTAATAATACCCTGGTAGTACAATGGTCTACTCTTTCTGAAACTAATAATCATCACTTCAACATTGAAGTATCTGACGATGGCAGGAATTTTACAAAGATCGGTGAAGTAAAAAGCACAGCTGTTAATGGCAACTCGACCAGAGAACTGAGCTATGATTTTTCCTACATGCTTCCTGCTAAAGCTATAGCTGGCGGGCTTGCACTTGCGTTACTGGCAGGAGGAAGCATCATGTATTATAAAAGGAACAGGTACAGGATAGTAACAAGGCTTTTTGTTATACTAATCAGCGCTACCTTATTTTCCTGCAGCAAATCAGACGCTGCTATAGAAATATCAAATGATCAAAAAATATTTGTACGAATTGTACAGGTGGATATCGACGGGCAAACATCAGCATCGCAGGCAATCAAAGCAACAATAAGATAACAGCTGTAATCGCAGAATTGGTTTGAGAGGCGGCTATCTTTACAGAACAGCCTCTCGTTTTTTAGAGGCGCTGTATCCTGTAGATCTTTTTACATGGGATAATCCGGCTTTTCTGTCACAGTCGGCCCGTAGCTTTTGATTTATAAAAGTACAGCCTGCAAACAAAAAAACGCTATAGCTTACCAAAGCAGGAAGATGTTCGAAATTATAGCGGCTGCCCGGGTTCTGCCACTGCCTCGATCAACAGTACATCTTCCTTATCAAACAATTTTAGTTTGTTGCCGATCACCTGGTATTTATTCACCAATGGCAGAACTTTTGTTAATACGGCTTCATTCATAGCCGCATCTTTACAAAACATTCGGGTACTTATGGCTGTACTGATGCTGATACGATAAGTACTGTCGGCCGCAGCACTGAAAGAAAACCGGTTACAACCTGCGCTGGCAGAAGCTTTGTCCGGATCTCTGAGATCCAGATAGGCCTTATCTTTCAGCATCTGTTCATTATCACCGTTGATCATTTGCTGAATATACCATTTACGTGTAACGGAACTGTTTTCATCATCCATTGCTTTTTCAGCGTCAAAAAGCAACGCTCCGTTTTTTGCAAAGAGCTTTAGCCGGTCTCCCGAAACAGCAAAAGAATATATTTTTTCAAGATGGTGTTGAAACAGATGATCTGTATTATTATCTATGCATCGGGAAAGATGGACAGATATATTATCTACCTTTATTCTGTTGCCGTGACCAAATTTTGGTGTGAAAGAAAAATAGCGGCATCCGGCGCTTGCGCCTGCTCTATACACATCCCTCAGATCTATGTACGCCGTTAGTCCCTGCTCCCGATCCTTCATTTTTGTTATTTCCCATTTGTGATGCAGGCCCTCGGTGTGCATGGTGCTTACAAGTGGCGCCGCATTTCTGTTACAGGAAAGAAAGACAATAGCTGCCAATATTAAAAGTGATTTCGTGTGAATCATAGCTGATTTAAATTGTGAACCAGTAAACCGACAATATTAAATATGAAATTTCAAACAAGCAATAAACAGCGAGTACCGAAGAAGCACGTTCAGCCTGCAATAGAAATTTATCTCAAATACCCCAGTATCTTCAGCATACTTTGAGCTGACTGCTCTTTGGCATACACCCATTCTTCCAGCTCCCCGTTTTTATCGTATTCGATAATCACGTGTTTGGGAGAAGGAATGAGGCAGTGCTTAATACCTCCATAACCGCTTATCTGGTCCTGGTAAGCGCCGGTATGGAAAAAGCCTACATATAATGGTTCATCGTTTTCAGTGCTTTCTTTCTTTTCAAGGTCCAGCGCATCCACAGGCCTTACCGGCGAGTTGCCTACCCCATTGTCGTTTTTAATCTTGGGCAGAAACACCTCGTTAATATGCTCCTCACTGTCATAGTAGTCGTGACCATCACAGGTGATGCCACCCAGCACCACACGCTGGTATTCATTGTCCCATTTATTAATAGGCAGCATTAAAAATCTTTCACCGATTCCCCAGGTATCGGGCAACGTGGTGATAAAAGAAGAATCGATCATATACCAGGTTTCACGGTCGTTCTGGCGTTTCTCCCCTATCACGCTGTAAATATGGGCCATGCTTTCGCCTACTGTGTAACTGCCAAATTCCGTGTAAATATTAGGCACAGGCACCTTGGCTTTTTTGCAGGCAGATTTGATATTGCTGATGATCTCATTGATCATAAACTGGTAATCGTACTCAAAAGCCAGGCTGTGCTTAATAGGAAATCCTCCGCCAATATTCAGTGAATCCAGCTCCGGGCATATTTTCCTTAGCTGGCAATACAGGTTGATGCTTTTACGCAGCTCACTCCAGTAATAAATATCGTCTTTAATCCCTTTGTTCAAAAAAATATGCAGCATTTTCAACTGGAACTTATTTTCATTTCCCTCTATCTCATCCACGTAAAACTCCAGTACATCTTTGGCGCGAATACCCAGTCTTGATGTGTAAAAAGGAAAAGTAGGCTCTTCTTCCGCAGCAATACGGATACCTATTTTAAAAGGTTCTTTGCTTTTTATACTGCGTTTGTACAAATTCAGCTCTTCCTTATTATCCAGCACAGGAATCACATTTTTAAACCCGCTGTTGATCAGCTTTGCTATGCGCGACGTATAATTTTTTTGCTTAAATCCGTTACATACAATATTAATATCCTTGGTTATTTTGCGGCGTTTATACAGCTGGTTGATAATATCAATATCATAAGCGTACGATGTTTCGAGGTGTATATTATGCTTAAGCGCTTCGCCTACCACAAACGAAAAATGGGAGCTTTTGGTACAATAAGTATAAAAGTACTTGCCTTCATACTTGTACTTCTTCATGGCATTGGCAAAGTATTGTTTGGCCTTGTTAATATTGATTCCGATCTTAGGCAGGTAGCTCACTTTTAGCGGGGTGCCGTATTTCTTCACTAAAGCCTTATAATCTATGCCGTTAAAAATAAGGTCGCCTTTTTTAACGTCAATTCCCTCCTGCGGAAAGTTAAAGGTCTGTTCTACCAGCCCTAAATAAGAGTTATTCATTAGCCATAACACCGGCTGCTCCGGCACTTATTGGTTTACAAAATTGACCGCTAAATTAGGGAAATATGTCTGAACTCCCGCTATGGGCAGGACAGGTTATGATTTATATACAAATAAGGGCGCATGTGGAACCTTTTCGGCTCAAAAAGGCAGCCACAGGCGACAGAATAGAGTTGCGAAGCGAAGACCATCCACCCGGATCGGTACGCCAGCCCGACAAGGTCATTCTGGCGGGGGACGGACTTCGCACAGCAACATTGCCTGCCGTTAAACTTGGATGCATTTCAAAATGTCGCACCTGGCATCATCCGGACAAACCTGGTCTGATCGTCCCGATCTGACCAGGTTTAGTAAAAAAAAGGTGGCGCAACAGCACCACCCATTTTAAAATTCCTGCAATAATATATGCACCGGTTATTTCACCGAAGCTACCAAAGCTTTGAAAGACTCAGAATTGTTCATAGCCAGATCGGCCAGCACCTTCCTGTCCAGCTCAATACCTTTGGTTTGTAATTTGTTGATGAATTGAGAGTAGGTCAGCCCTTCTTCGCGAACAGCAGCGTTAATACGAGCGATCCACAAAGTGCGGTATTCCCTTTTCTTTAACTTACGACCTACATACATGTAAGTCATACCTTTTTCTACAACGTTTTTAGCAACGGTGTATACGTTTTTACGTTTACCGTAAAAACCTTTGGCCTGTTTTAATATTTTTTTCCTGCGGGCTTTAGAAGCAACTGCATTTACTGAACGTGGCATATCTAAATAAGTTTAAATGTTAAAGAGTTAAAAGCTGAAAGCCTGAGCTTATTTCAGCCTTAATAAACGTTTTACAAAATCTAAGTTGGGCTTAGCGACTACACCGTCAATACGCATGTGGCGTTTACGTTTGGTAGATTTTTTTGTTAAGATGTGACGTTTGAAACTCTTTTGGTGAGTGATCTTGCCAGTAGCTGTTACTTTAAAACGCTTTTTTGCGCTTGAGTTTGTTTTTACCTTAGGCATGGTAAATGTTTAATTTAATTGTTACACCTTTGAGGCGTTCCCGCACCGGCGGAACCCTTTTCGGGCCTCTTCAGGAAATATCCGCTTTTTTTTAACGGATTGCAAAGGTAAGATAAATTCCGGATTTAAGATTCCGGATTCGATATTTTTCCTTTAGATCTCATTGTCAGCCACTTGCGAGCAGGCTCATCAAAGAATTTTAACGTTGCCCATGCCAGGATCAGCGCAAGTATCAATATAATCCCTGAAAATAAATACAGGTTACGCTCACCGGGATCAGTAGCAGCATAGTTGCCTAATATCCATATCATCCAGTAATGTGTCATATACAAGGGGTAAGAAATAGCCCCTAAAAAAGTACAGATTTTCTTAACCCTGCCCGAAACATGCGAACCGGCGCCACAGGCTACCAGCAGTGGAAATAGCAGGATTACCAGAAATACTTCTGTAATCCAATCGTTTTCAACATGCGGAACCAAGAAAACAGCAGCTAATACAACAGCGTAAAAGAAAAAATGCAGTTTATTTTTTATGGTGAGCCTGAAACGGTATACCACCAGCCCTGCGATAAAAGAAAATACTACCCTTGCATAACCATCTGCAAAAGTAATATCATTCCATCCCCCCAGCAGGTTTCCCCTGTGCCAGCCTGTCCAAATAATAAATGCTATTGCAATGATTAAAAAAATCAATAATAGTTTTTTCGTGAGGCGAACCAGCACTAGCGCATATACAAGATTTATAAAATATTCCATTGATAAGGACCAGGCCGGCGCGTTTAACGGAAATACATTCCCGTACCTGCCCAATACAGGACATGGAAGCATCAATACAGAGCAAACCGTTGCTATGATTATTTTCCACCATCCAAACTCCTGCACAGGCGATATGGTAAAGGGATCTGAAAATAATCCTGCCAAACCTAAAGCCGTGCCCAGCACAACCAATGGCTGCAGCCGGATTAACCGGTTGATAAAAAACCTTTTTACGCCAATCTGGTATATGCGGCTATCATAAGCATAGCCTATTACAAAACCCGAAAGGCAAAAGAAAAAATCAACAGCAAGAAAGCCATGCGCTATAGGGTTTTGAGTTAAATCAGGAGTCAGGATTTCATAGCAATGAAAAATCACCACTGCTATGGCGGCTATGCCTCTCAGGCCATCCAGCGCCTCGTAATGCGGCTTGCCCATTAATGTTTTCTGTTGTATGTGGTTGTTAAAACGTGGCAAAAATAACGACCTGGTTTTGAGAATTCCTAACACTTTTTAAACATAAGGAATTTACAGGGTTTACTAAAATACACAGAAATATTGTTGTGATCTCCGGGCAGATGGAAAGGGAATATTAGTGATCAATGAATGGTTCCGGGCTTGCATGTAAGCGGCATTTGCTCTGTGTTTTAAAAATCACATAGCATTTCAAAAAAAAATATTATATTCCGCCGGAAACCAAACAGTCAATGCTGACTATTTTTTATTCGAATATTTTATGGATGATAGATGCTGTAAAGCACAAGAGAGTGACACAAGGAAGATGATAGTAGCACTGAAGCCGACATTATAAATTTTATGAACCATTTACCTCATTTAATTACAGACCTGGCCCTGATATTGGGCGTGGCCTCTGTTATAACCATTATTTTTAAAAGATTACAGCTGCCCCTTATTCTGGGTTATCTTGTTTCGGGTATACTCATAAGCCCCAACTTCAAAATTTTTCCTCCCCAGGTATATGAAATGACTGATGTGCAGGTGTGGGGTGAGATCGGGGTTATATTCCTGCTGTTTAGCCTGGGACTTGAGTTCAGCTTTAAAAAGCTGGCTAAAATGGGCAGCTCGGCTACAACGGCAGCCGGTTTTGAAGCCATAGGTATGGCTATTATTGGTTTTGGATTGGGCAAGCTGATGCATTGGCCCCTGATGGATTGCATTTTCCTGGGTGCCTGCTTAACTATTTCGTCATCATCTGTGATCGTTAAAAGCTTTGCCGACCTGGGCTTAAAACAACGGAATTTTGCACAGCTGGTGTACGGCATTTTAGTGGTCGAGGATCTGATTGCGGTCGTGTTGCTTGTATTGCTGGGTACTTTTGCAGCTACCCATACTTTTGATGCAGGGCAGCTGGGCATGTCTGTCTTAAAACTGGTGTTTTTTCTTATTGTATGGTTTGTAGGCGGTATTCTTTTTATACCCTCCCTTTTAAAAAGGGCCAAGAATTTTCTATCAGACGAAATACTGCTGATTGTTGCCGTAGCCATGTGTTTCCTGATGGTGTATCTTTCTTCACAAGCCGGGTTCTCTGCCGCATTGGGAGCTTTCATTATGGGATCGCTGCTGGCAGAAACTACTAAAGCAGAAAGGATTGAGCATCTTGTTATTCCGGTAAGGGACCTGTTTGGCGCGATCTTTTTTGTTTCGGTAGGTATGCTGATCGATCTGCATGTAATCAAAGACCACTGGCTGCCTATATTACTTATAACCGCAGCAGTAATTGCCGGCAAAAGTATTGTTATATCTTTAGGAGCTTTTATATCAGGGAACAGCCTCAGGGTATCCATTCAAACCGGGATGAGCCTTGCACTGATTGGTGAGTTCTCTTTTATTATTGCCTCTCTGGGCCAGAAGTATAATGTAGTCAGCAGCGAGCTCTACCCGATTATTATTACTGTTTCGGCGCTCACTATTTTTATTGCGCCATCGCTTACTTTGTCAAGCACCAAAATATACAACTGGATCAACAGCCACCTTTCACCCAAATGGCAGGCCAGGCTTAACCGGTATAGCTCAGAGGCTACGGCTTTAAGAGCTATAAATGACTGGAACCATGTGCTTAAATTTTTTATCATTAACACTATTGTTTACTCTGCGGTTGTTATTGCCCTTATAGCCCTTAACAATACCTTCCTTTTACCCTGGCTAAAAGAGCTGAGCTATAATTTCGGGCGTTTTTTCTCTGCTGTGCTTACTGCCGCAGCAATGGGACCGTTTATATGGGCGTTAATGATTAGAAATGAGAAAACAGAGCCTTTTGCCCGCATTTATACGCAGCAAAAATATCACGGTCCTATATGGATCATGCGTATTATAAAAGTATTGCTGGCTTTATTCTTTACCGTTCTCCTGTTAAGAAGCATTTACTCTCTGGATATTGCCCTGTATTTCGGTATCGCACTTTTAATATCGATACTCATTTTCAGGAAACGATTGCAGGAAATGTATGACAATATCGAGGACCGCTTTGTGAAAAACCTTAACAACCGGGAAATTGAGCAGCAAAAGGTAATAGCAGAGCAGGCCGCCCAGAAAAGGAACCAGAGCCTTGCCCCCTGGGATGCGCACCTTACCACGTTCGAAGTTTCCCCGGAAGCAGTGAACGTAATAGGACAAACGCTTGAAGCCCTTCAATGGCGTGAGCGTATTGGTATAAACGTGGCCATGATCAGGCGTGGAGCTCATACGATCATTCCGCCCGAGCGCGATGAAAAAATCTATCCGCATGATAAGCTATATATTATTTGCACCGATAGCCAGGAAAGAAGAATGAATGCCCTGCTGAGGCCCGATAAAAAGGTTATTCAAAACACCCGGGAAATAGAAATGCGGCTGGAGCAGCTGATCATAGAAGCGGGTTCTCCCCTCGTTAACAAAAGCATCCGCGAAAGCGATATCCGGAATATTACACACGGGCTGGTAGTAGGTATAGAGCGCAACGGGGAAAGATATTTGAATCCCGAATCTGCCTGGATCTTTGAAGAAGGCGATATGGTGTGGATCGTAGGTGAAAAAAAACTGATCCATACCATTGCAGAGCAGGAATGGTGACGAAATAAATTATTTCAAACGGAATAATTGAATAAAGTACGTCATCCCCGGCCTTGTGAACGTTCCGCCTATACTCGTATGGCCTTGCCCCTTACTCTTCAACTGATGATTTACATCAATCTGTCCACATGATAAGATTTCCAAATAACAAAATAGACTTAACAATATTGCTGGTTAGCACCAGCTACTGAAGCTTATAAGTATCTTCTGGTTTGATGCTTTCTACTTTCTGCCTGTTACCTGTAGCCGGTTTATTGCACCCGCTTTGCGAAAAATACCATGCGGCGGCAGCTAAAGCAGCGGCAAGCAATACCCACATTATTGTTGTACCCTTCCCCTTCCGTTCATCTTGCAAGAGAAGCTGTTCCCGCATTTGGGCAGTGGTGGTTTCTTTATCGCCCACCAATGTGGCATGACTGGTATTTTCTCTGATAATTTTTTTGGCTGTCACATTGGTAAAGGGAGAAAAATGAGCTGCCGAAGGTGTAAACTGTACTGCTCCATCCACTTCCTGCAATGCTCCCAGTCCCTCCCACCGAACATTTTCTCCATTTTTCAACCGCTCATTAAGGTTATTTGCAAACGCTTCAAATAAACGGGCTGCCTCTTCTTTGGTAACATTTTTATTTACTGCCAGCCAATTACATAAGCCATCAGGAACAGGACCAGCCGTATCACTATCTGCAATAAACTTTACCTCCCATGCAGGAGCTGCAATCGTTTCAGCGGATAAGTTGGCATCCGCCTCTTTTTTTTCCAGCTCAAAAAAACCTGCCTGTGGAACACGCAATTTGTTATACTCAAATAAATATTTTGTAAGAAGGTCAAACATTTTCCATCTCAATTTGAAAACGAATATAGCAATTCAATTTTTATTGCCCTTTGAGTTTTGTTCTAAAAGGGTGGACGCATCAACCTGCAGAATTTTGGCCACCCTGATATTAATCGGACACGAAACAGGTGTTAAAAGCGCATTATTTAATATTATTTTAACTAAAAACCATCTTCTATATTAATTCGCGTATTCGTGGCGTACCACGCTCCATATTATAAAGACCTCAATCTGTCAGATTAAATTTGTGCGTCTGTCCTGGTAGAAGAACAGGAATCCTGCTAAAATTCCCTAAGTTTGTTTTATTCAAAATAAACAATTATGAAGTTAATGACCAGTAAATATTCCGAGCCATCAGTAAGTATCGCCTTTTTGCTGCTGCGGGTAATATCAGGCTCTGCTATGTTAATGAACCACGGCTTAAAAAAGATCACCAACTTCAATGCTATAGTGGCTAAAGGTTTTGCCGATCCTTTTCATATCGGTGCAAAAGCGTCTTTAGGACTTACTGTTTTTGCCGAGGTATTTTGTGCCGGCCTCATCATTATCGGTTTATTAACAAGGCTCGCCACTTTACCACTAATTATAGCCATGGTTGTTGCTTTGTTTTTTGCTCATAGCGGAGAACTGTATGGAGAAGGGGAACTGTCGGGAATTTTCTTAACGGTTTTTATTGTTATTTTCCTTACAGGGCCCGGCAGGTATAGTTTAGATAAAAAGATAGGCAAATAGTTCTATGTATCAATATGAAACTAAAATAAGGGTGCGCTATGCCGAAACCGACCAGATGGGCGTGGTGTATCATAGTCATTATTTCCAATACTTTGAAGCAGCCAGGGCCGAATGGATCAGGAGCTTAGGATTCAGCTATGCCGACATAGAGCGGGAAGGGATCATTATGCCTGTAGTGGAAGTAAACTGCAAATACCTGCGACCCGCTGTGTATGATGACCTGCTAACCATAAAGGTGATTTTGAATACACTCCCTGAAGATCATAAAATATTATTTCTGCAGGAAGTATATAATGAAAAAAAAGAGCTGCTGGCCACAGGAAGTGTATTACTGTTTTTCATGACAGCAAAAACAATGCAGCGGTCCCGGATGCCAGACACACTCTATCAAAAAATAAAACCGCTCTTTGTGTAATATGTCAGAACAGGAACATGAGCGTATAGCGCCGGAGGGAACTGCCGGCTATCCGCCTAAATTTCCTTTAAATCCAACAGAAAACAGGACCGTATTTCTAAAGGGATTATACAGTATTATCCTGTACCTCGGTATAGGCTACTTACTTTTGCGCAGGTGGGACCTGTTGCTGGTTATTTTTGGAGTAGTGCTGTTGCACGAAGCAGGCCATTTTATTGCAATGAAATACTATCGCTATGCTGATGTCAGTATGCTGTTCCTGCCTTTTATTGGTGCTTTTGTAAAAGGAAGCAAAAAAGAAATAAGCCAACGGCAAAGCGCCGTAATATTACTGGCCGGGCCTTTACCCGGCGTCTTGCTGGGTGTCGTTATTCACTTTATATCAAAAGATCATCCATCCTGGTATATAGACGGTGTACCGCTGCAATTGATTGCACAGTTACTGATCTGGGCGAACCTGTTGAATCTTTTACCTGTTTATCCTTTAGATGGAGGCCAACTATTCAATCGTGTATTTCTGAAGGAAGAAGGTATTTTGAGCAATATTTTTATTTTCATATCTGCTGCGATTACTGCGTTTATTGCCTTCATCAGCAGGTTTTATATTTTACTGATCTTACCTGTAATGCTTATTTACAGGTTCTTTGCAGGCAGAAGCTCCGGCAGGCTTGAAAAAGAGATCGAAGAGTCAGGCATCAATATCAACAAAACCTACCAAGAGTTAAGCGATAAAGATTACTGGGATATACGATCTGTTGTAGTACGTCATACACCAGCGCTTCAGCACATACCTGTTAGCGCACCGTATCACTATCACGAAAAAGAAGACAAAATAGCCGCAGAGGTCGATAATACCTTACAAAGGAATCTTTTATTGGATATTTCATTAAATGGTAAAATACTCACTGTTATTATTTGGGCAGCAGCGCTGGCACTGCCCTGGCTTTTCAATATAGAATTCCTGCTCCTTAAATACTTAGTGCGATAAAGCCTACCTTTATAGCGGCATCTGGTATTTGTTGCCTGGTCTTAATCTTGGCAAATTGTGCTTGAAAAGTGCTTCAGACCTTCCTCCGCAAAGGAGGGAAAGGGTTATCTGCAACCGGTAATATGTCCAAATTTTGTATTAAAAATAAATATTAATCATTATGAAAATAGCTAAAGGGCACCAGCCGCTAATGCCTTATCTCATTTTAAAAAATGCAGACGGCTTCCTTGAGTTTACCAAAAATGTATTTGGCGCTACCGAAATGTTTAAAAGCTACCGCGACAATGACAATAAATTTATTATGCACGCCGAAGTACAGATAAACGGCTGTAATATTATGGTTGCAGACGTGAACGAATTTTATGGAGTAGCTAATGCCAATCTTTTTATATATGTAGAAGATGCCGATGAAACAGCCGCAATAGCATTACAAAACGGTGCTAAGATCATTAACGAGCTTGCAGACCAGGATTACGGACGCAGCGGAGGCATAGAAGATCCTTTCGGGAATGTATGGTGGATTACCAGTATGAAGTAAAAATAGTAGGAACAGGAAACAAAATCCTGATATAGCAATTGAAGAAACAAAACAGTATTTGGGTATTGGCACCGCTTTTCGGTACTATTCTTTTTGTTGTGCTGTATATAGTTGCGACACTTTTTTATCCGGGGGGTTCACAGGTTGACAAAAACTCAGCAGGTTTTAGCTGGATGAATAATTACTGGTGCAACCTGCTAAATAAAAATGCAATTAATGGTCAATACAATCCTGCAAAACCCATTGCCATTACAGGAATGTTCATTCTTTGTTTAACACTTACATTTTTCTGGTTTTTGCTTCCTGAGCACATATGCATTCACAAGAAACTGAAACGTATCATTCAAATTTCAGGAACACTATCTATGATAACAGCACTTTTTCTTTTTACT
This sequence comes from Niabella aquatica, assembly GCF_054779315.1. Classification (NCBI taxonomy): domain Bacteria; kingdom Pseudomonadati; phylum Bacteroidota; class Chitinophagia; order Chitinophagales; family Chitinophagaceae; genus Niabella; species Niabella aquatica. Next base: position 225 of record NZ_BAAGYM010000018.1, on the reverse strand, counting down.
AATATGAACCATGACGGGGTAACAAATATTGCTTCCTTTTTTGGAATCATTGCAACGGCAGGAACTTTTATTGCACTTTATAAAATCAAATGGCACAGGCTTTTCCTATTCGGGCTTTTCAATAGGGTGTTCCCGAAAATTAAAAGATAGTCATTGTACGATTATTTTCGTACATTAAGAGAGGGTGTCAAATTCATCATTTGTTTGTTGGGTGAGTATTTTTAC